>DATIYW010000221.1:0-22294 GCA_035517415.1 Thermoanaerobaculaceae bacterium | reverse complement strand
CCTCGACCAAGGCGGACGAGCTGTAGAGACCGTGGCCCGCGGCCGGTGGCCCGTGGCCCGAGAACGACGAGGCCGCGAAGACACGGCATCGGGAACTGCAGGAAGACGATGCCCTGCGGCAGCGCCGTCACGTTTGAGCGCTGTGCATCACCTGCTCTGCACCAACGGTTCGCCCGATGCCGCAGCCGGTCGCGGGCGAGGCTTGCAATCCGGGCGTGGAAGACCGAGACTCAGACCCGTAGGCGACAGGCGCGACGGGAGGTAACCGACATGCTCGAGAACCTGCACTGGCTCGGCCACGACACGTTCCGCATCGACGGCCCGCCGGTGGTCTACGTCGACCCCTACCAGATCGCGGACGGCCTCCCCCCCGCCGACCTCATCCTCATCACCCACGACCACTTCGACCACCTCTCACCGGCCGACGTGGCGCGCATCCACACGCCGTCGACCAAGGTCGTCGCCCCGCGCGAGGTCGAGGGCAAGCTCTCCGTCCCGGTCGAGGTGATCGCCGTCGGCGAGAGCAAGACCGTCGCCGGCGTGCGGGTGAAGGCGGTGCCCGCCTACAACACCGACAAGAGCTACCACCCGAAGAAGGACGGCAAGGTCGGCTACGTGCTGACCGTCGCCGGCGTGACCTACTACCACGCCGGCGACACCGACGTGATCCCGGAGATGGCCGGCCTCGAGCCCGACGTCGCGCTCCTGCCGGTGTCCGGAACGTACGTCATGACCGCGACCGAGGCGGCCGAGGCGGCGCGCAAGGTCAAGCCGAAGATCGCGGTGCCGATGCACTACGGCGCGATCGTCGGCTCCGACGCGGACGCGCGGAAGTTCGCCAAGCTCCTCGAGGGCAGCGGCATCAAGGTGGTGATCAAGGAGAAGGAGTAGGCCGCCGGCCCGGAACGGATCTCGGAGCCAAGACAGAAGGGCGGGCCCGCGGGCCCGCCCTCGTCGCATCGGCGCTGCTCGAATTCGCTACTGCAGCTCGCGCCACCACGAGACGTTGCCGCCGATCGTCCCGGCGGAGATCCACAGGCCAGGGACGGCGGTCATGTAGGCGTTCCCCGATTGTCCGGTGACGCTCTTGCTCACGAACACCTGGCTGCCCGCGAGCGCGAAGCCACCGGAGGCTCCCTGGCCGGCGTCGAAGATCGTGATGGTCGGAGTGAAGCCGGACCCGCCGAGGGTCGAGAGGTCGAGCGTCGAGGTGGGGCTCTGGACGTTGCGGAGGCTCAGGACCACGATCGAGGTCGTGCCGCCGCAACGGTCGTCCGGGTCGTAGACGAGGTACAGCGCCTCGGGGAACACGCCCTGCGACTGGGAGGTGAGGATCAGCGGCGGCGCCACCACCTGGGTTCTGCGCCCGAGGCAGTACCCCTGCGCGTGCAGCCCGTTGAGCGTCACGGTCACGGACGTGACGGTGCCGCTCGACAGTTCCCTCGCGGCGAGGACGAGCTCGGGGTAGAAGGGGCACGGCGCCGGCGTCGGCGTCGCCGCCGCGTACGGGTTGCCGAAGGCGTCGAACCCGGACACGTGTGGGCTTGTCTCGTAGAAACACCCGGTCCCGAATGCGTAGAGGTCGTGCGTCGGGGTCGTGTACGCCGGATATCCGGTGACCGCAGCCGGGAAGTAGATCGGCTGGTCGGCGCCCGCGGCGTAGATGCGCGTGACCCCGGTCGAGGTCGCGGTCGGATCCAGCGTCCACACCTGCCCGTTGAGGTCGACCTGCACGCTCTGGTTGACGAGGTTGTCGGGCTGGTAGTACGGGGCGGTGCTCTGCAGCATCACGGAGTCCGCGAACGCCTGGTTGCGCACCCGCGCTCCGCCGCTGACGCCGCTGCTGAGCCCGGTGAGGGAGTCGTACTCGCTCACGGTCCCGGACAGCGGGTCGAGGTGAAGGACCTTGGCCTGAACGGACGAGGCGGGAGTGGGATAGCGCTCGTCGAAGCCGGAGCCCATCGTCAACTCCCACTGTTTCTGAGCCGAAGCGCCCAGCGCCGGCATGCTCCACGTCTGCCCGAGGTCGGCGAGCGTGCCGGAGGAGGTCCGCTGCGCGCTCCAAAGTGGGAATACCGGGCTCGATACGCTGAAGTTCACCGCGGTCGGATACGGCGTCGTCTGGGGGGTCGGCGTGACCGTCGGAGAACCGGTCGGCGTCGCGGTCGGGGTCGGGGTGGGCGTATCGGTCTTCCTCGGTCCGCATGTCGGCGTGCTGGTGGGCGTGGCCGTGGCGGTGCGGTTCGGTGTCGCGGTCGCGACCGGCGTCGGGGTCGCGGTCGCGGTCGGTCCGGTGAACGGCGGCGGGACGTACGCCGCCTGCCGTCCCGGGTAGGCGTGCGTGATGTCGACCGCGTGGACCGCCGCGCCCCCCGGCGGCCCGATCTCGGTCCAGGTCACGCCGGTGTCGACGACCGTCGCGCCGCTTGAGGTCGGCCACGCGGGCGCCGTGTTGCCCGAGATCCCGCCCGGGTTCGGCCCGTTCTCGGTCCATGTCACGCCGCCGTCGGCGACGGTTCCGCCGGTGGTCCGAGTCCAGGTGGGCTCGGTGCCGCCGGACGTACCCGCAACCGTGCACTTGTACAGGTGGCCGTTGTCGACGCTCGGCTGGACGATGGCTCCGACGGCGTAGGCTCTTCCGGCTGCCCAGTACGCCGTGGTGCCTGCGGCGGTGCACTTGTAGATGTGGCCGTTCGCCGTGATCGGCTGGACGACGTCGTTGACGTGGTACGCGGTGCCCGATGCCCATTGCGGCGTGCGCCCCGCCTCGGTGATGAAGAGCACGGTGCGGTAGTAGACGGTCCGCCCGCTGTGGGGGTCGGTCTCGGTGTTGCCGTTGTCGTAGATGTCGGCGAACCGCAGCGAGTTGGCGACGCCGTAGAGGTGCTGGTCGGTGAACTGGGCCTGCCCGGTGACCTGGGTCGGGTTGCGGGTGTACTGCGCGTAGAGCTCGACCTGTTTGAAGAGGAGATCCGGCGGGATCATCGCGATGATCTCAGCGCCGTCCGCGAGGTCGAACGCATGCACCATGCCGTCCGAGCTCCCGACCCAAACCAGAGGGTGGCGCCCGCCGCCTGGCGCATTGGCGCCGTAGGCGGACTCGAACGCGGAGTGGTCGGCGAGCTGGTTCTGCTTCCAGATCTCGGCCGCGCCGGTCACCACCGGGGTGCAGTTCATGATCGCGCCCAGCGTCCACGACCGTCGCGTGCCGGTCAGCGTGCCGTCGTAGCCGCGCATGAAGTCGACGACGTTGGCGGTGATCCCGCAGCTCCCGCACAGCGCGTTCAACTGCGTTGCCACCGACGCGGCAGAGCTGTCCGTGAACGTGCCTCCGCTGTCCGGCGGCGAGGGTGCGCCATCGCCGGCGATCCACTTCAGCGTCGGGTTCGGCGTGGTCGAGGGGTCCCAGGTGACGATCCGCCGCACGACCCCGTTATTGGCGCTGACGCTGTTGGCCAGGACGGCGCCCGCGTCCCACAGCAACGGGTGGAACGGCGCCGACGGCAACGCATGCGTGGGGTCGAGGTCGTACGCGTAGAGGTGGCCCTTCCAGGCCGGGTAGTCGACCGCCGGGACGAACCCCAGGTTCCCGAGGACGGACGTGGTCCCCGAGACCGTCGGCGGGCTGGTGGTGTAGTTGCCGACCCCGAACGACGCGACGATGGTCTGGAAGTCGTTGGCGAGATCGGTCGCGCTGCTGGCGAAGAAGGCGTAGTGGCCGCCGGCCGGGCTGTAGTTCGCGAGGGTGGTGCTGCCGCTGGTGTTCTGCGGCAGACGCGAGCTGCCCGACCACTTCAACGGGTTGTTCTGGACCTCCGAGCCCGCGGAGGCGTCGGTGCGGCCGAAGTACGCGTCGAGGTCCAGCTCGCAGGCGGCGACGTCGTTGCTGATGCCGATGACGAACGTCTGCACGTTGGTCGGGCTGGTGTAGGTCGTCGTGCAACCGCTCGTCGTGTCGACGGTCTTGAGGAACAGCTCGTCGGTGCGACCTGGAGGATAACCCTTCGTCGTCGCGAGGGTGGTGTAGCCGGTGCAGCCCGTTGCCCACGCCGCGCCCGACTTGTTGCAGTTGTTGCTCTCGCCGTCGGTGACCAGGATGGTGGCGTAGTTGCGGCCGCAGTTCAGCTTCAAGTCGTGCGTTGAGGTCTGCGAGAGGTAGTTCTTGGCCTGATCGAGGCCGGAGTTCGTGTCCGTGCCATCGTACGGGTTCAGACCGCCGCCGCCGACCGTGGCGAGCGCCGCCTCGATCGGGGTGATCGCGTCCTTCTGGGCGGAATCGTCCGGCACCACCAGCGACACCAACTGCGTACTCGAGCCGTAGAAGTAGCCGAACCCCCAGTTGACCTTGTCCGCGCTGTGGCCGACCAGGTCGGCCGGGGCAATGGTGGTGGTGTACGCCGGGTCGCCGGCCGGCGCGCTCGTCGTCGGGGTCCAGCCGACCCAGGCCTTGGTGTACCAGTCGAAGTACGCGCCGTTGACCGGGCCGGAGCCGTCGTTGAACAGGTAGTAGTCCCTGGTGTCCGGGCTGCCGTCCGTGCCGGTCCTGGCGACCGACGGCTGGTAGACCGTGACCGAGTTGCCGAGCGCGTTCTTGATGCTCGCCATGCGCGAGGGCGGCATGAAGTACCACAGCCATTGCCCGGCCGTCGTCCCGACCTTCTGCACCGTGATCCAGTCGGGGAACGTGCCGCTCGTGAACGACTTCACGGTGCCGCACGAGCCCGCCGTGTAGGTCGTGCTGACCGTGGTGTAGTAGTAGAGACCGCTGGTGTAGCCGCTGTTCCCGTCGGTCGCGAGCGCGGCGCAGGTGTAGTACGTGCCGTTGTCGCCGCTGGTCGACGCCCCCGCGATCGTCACCTGGGTCCCCTTGGCCCAGCCCGGGTTGCCGTTGACGTAGACGCGCGTGCTGTACGTCGATGACGGGACGAGCCCGCTCCAGATCTGGTCCCGGCCCGCCCGCACCCAGAAGCCGTTTCCCGAGCCGCTCCGCGGCAGGAACGAGGCGGAGCTGTGGCTGATGGTGAAGTCGGCCGCCGACGGGACTGCGCCCGCCATCGACCACGTCGACGCCGCGTTGGTGTACTTGAACTCCCACCACACGTAGCCGTTGTTGTTGCCATCGTAACTCCAACAATTGCTATAGTTTGGCGGCGGGTCCGAGGAACACCCGTTAGCCGGCGAGGGATCGCCCGTGAACGTGAGCGAGCCGGAGCGGTCGAGCACGATCTGCACATTGGGATGGAACATCTGCGACGTGATCTGGCGGGCCGGGTCGAACCCCTCGGTCGTCGTGTCGATCACGGTGCATGGCAGAGGCGTCGGCGTGTTGGTCGGCGTCGGCGTGTTGGTCGGCGTCGGCGTATTGGTCGGTGTTCGCGTCGGCGTCGGCGTCGCCGTCGGCGGGACCGGCGTCGGGGTCTTCGTCGGGGTTCTCGTCGGAGTCGGCGTGGCGGCCTGCGCCAGCGTCGCCAGGAGCAGCCCTGCCGTCAGACACGCCGCGATTGGTTGCAGCCGCTTGCTTCTGGTCCCATCCATACCCGCCTCCAAACTCCTAGTGCAACGACGCGGATCTCGCTAGCCCCCGAACAGGATCGAGCCCGTGCCCCCCGCGTTGACCTGCTTCTGCAGCGAGGGGCTCTGGGTCACGCCGCTGTAGCTGTACTCCTCCTCGAGGATCTTCACCGCCAGCACCGTGTAGGTGCCGGTCAGCGTGTCGCCCGAGGCCTGCGCTCCCGAGGACGTCACGAACCCCACCGAGATCAGCCGGAGCTTGCTGTCGGAGTCGGTCGTGACGTTGCCGGAGAGATCGTCGGTGTTGTTGCGGACGTAGAGCGTGTAGAACGCCTTCGTCCCCTGGTAGACCGCTCCACCGCCGACGTACGGCACTTCCTGGTTGGTGAGCTCGGTCGTCCCCGGGCTCCCCGACGAGTTGATCAGCAGCATGTAGGTGCCGAGGTGATTGACGTCCCAGGTCCGGGGGTCGCCCGCGATCGGCAGCACCGGCGCCGACGCGCTCGACCACAACTGCACGCCGGAGGTCGGCGAGTGGGCCAGGAGGGTGGTGATCCTGGTCGGGTCGGCCAGGGTCCTGAGATTGACCTCGCCGCGCCGCAAGCCCGCCTCCGCGGCATAGAGCGCCGCCCGCTGCTGGTCCTGGCGCGACGAGGTGCGGTCCTCCTGGGTCATCATCACCGAGGCGGTGATGCCGAGCACGGTGAGGACGAGCAGGAGGAGGATCACCGTGATCAGCGCGATGCCGCGCTCGCGGCCTGATTGCATCGTCAACGAGTTGGGCGAGCTCATGGTCAGCTCCCGATCGTGCGGCTGCGCAGCATCGCCACGCTGGAGGCCTGGAACCGGTAGTACTCGTCGGGGGTCGCGCCGGTGTGCGGGTTGTTCTCGGCCGGCAGCATCTTGAAGCGCCCCGTCTCGAGTGGGAACTGCGACGCCGATCGTGCCGTCACGGTGACGCGGATGCCGATGACGTGGGTGATGTCGGTCGCCGCGCCGGCGCCGCCGCCTGGTCCCACCTGGGACGGCACGTTCCCCGTCGTGCCGAAGCTCGTGACCCCGCCGTTGTAGATGAGGCCTCCGCTCCCGGAGGTGGCTCCCGTCGTGCCGTCGTTGTAGATGTACGCGAGCTGGAAGTCCTCGACGTTGGGGATGAGCGGCGTCCACGGATCCGTGTTCCAGCCGGCACTCGTGCAGGCGTGGGCCCCACTCCCGCCGCCGCCCGACTGGCTGCCGTCGTCGCTCGGGTCGAAGATCCCTTCCTTCTGCTCCAGCCAGCCCTGGCACACGCGCAGGGCGGTAAAGCGCAGCCCGGCGACGAGCTCCACGTTCGCGCTGTTAGGATGCGGCGTTCCCGGCGGGTTGTAGGTCGCGGTCGCACCGAGGTCGGTCCCAATCGCGATCGACTGGGACGTGCAGCATGAACCGTTGCTCCCGGCCTTGTAGTCGGTGATGTGGAGAAAACCCCACTGACCCTGGTCGTCCACGAGCATGAGGATCGGGCTCGTGCCCGCGCTCGTCATGCCGGTCGCCTGCTGGAAGTACGCGAGCGCACCGGCCGAGCTGCCGGTCGTGCAGAGAGAACTGGTGCCGACGGTCAGAGGGGCGATGCCGAACGCAGGCTGATTGGAGCTCGTCACGCTGAAGTAGTCGAAGCCGCTGCCGGTGTTCGCCGAGGCTCTGAACACCTGCCCGTTGTCCGAGCGGGCGAACGTGATGATGTCGGTCCCGGCGTCCGCGAGCGAGGTGTCGGTGACATTGTCCCAGCTCGTCTGGAGGCATCCGTTGGCCCCGGGGCAGGCATGGCTGGGCGAGGTCTTGTCAAAGGTCCCCCACCACACCCACGCCAACAGCGCCCCCGGCGTGACCGGTCCGCTGCCGACGGTGGGAGGGATGTTGAAGTCGGTGGCGCCGCGAATGAGGAAGTTGACGTAGTCGGCGGCGGCGCGCGCGGTCTGGCGCGCGTCCACCTGGTACTGCTGGCGCTGCGTCGCGCGCCGCGTGGCGAACAGGAGCTGGCCGGCCGCGACCACGATGATGACGAGCGAGAACATCGTCACCAGCACCTCGATCAGGGTGAAGCCCCGGCTCGCGCGGCTATGGGATCTGCGCCACATAGCGCACCGCCTTTCCCTGGACGTCGCTGCCGAGGTAGCTCGTGCTCGTGGTCGGCCAAGCGGTCACCGTCACCTCGCGGAACGTGCCCTTGCCGACGACCGTGTAGGACAGCGCGTAGGGCGCCGACGCCGTGTTGAGACCCGCCCCGAAGGACTGCGTGGCGCTGCCCTGGCCCCAGAACGCCTGACACTCGGCGGTGCCGCTGCCGCTGTTCGGGATCGTGTAGCTGACGGTGTTGCCGTCGACGTCGGAGCCGAGCGGGCAGCAGTTCACGTTCTCGTAGTGCTGGGTCGCCGACGGGTTCAGCAGCGAGAGCGCCTGCTGGATGCGGATCGTCTCCAACACCTTCTCGGCGGCGTAGGAGAGGTCGGTCCGCGCGAACGAGCCCTGGTTGACCGCCAGCGCCAGACTGAACATGCCGAGGATCGCCAGCGTCGTCACGAACAGGATGAAGAACGCGATCAGCACCTCGATCAGCGTCAGCCCCGCCTCGTGGCGCCGCCCCATGCGTGGTCTGCGCATCGCCCGCCCCCTCATGAGACCGCCTTGACGAGCTGCGGCTTCCATAGTCCGGCGAGAGTCAGGGTGTAGACCGTGTTCGGTCGGAGACTCCCCGCGACCATGTCCACATGCGTGATCGCGAGCGTCGGGGGCTGGACCACCATCACCGGCGGCGACACGCTCGGGTCCAGCGTGCGCCCGGCGCCATCGCATTCGAGCTCCTTCGTCGACGCCGCCGTCCCGTTCGGCCAATTCGAGGGAGTCACGCTCAGGAAGTCCGGGAACGTGTAGGTGGACCCATACTGAACACCGGAGCCGTCAGCGTTCTGCCAAACCGCCATCGTCGTCGGCGAGCTCCCCGACAGGGTCATGACCACGAACACGGGCGCGCGGCTGTTCACCATGTAGGTGTAGGCCGACTGGAGGAAGCTCTGAATGTCGCCCGCCGCGCTCTCGAGCCGCGACCTCTGCCAGGCCTTGTTGACCTGGACGACGGCGAGCGCGGCGGCGATGCCGATGATCGCGACGACGACGAGCGCTTCGAGCAGCGTGAAGCCACGTTGCGCAGCCTCCTCCTTCACGGACGCGGTGCCTCCGTCCCGTGCAACCGCAACTTCTGTACCAGGTCTGTCAACATCCTCCGCCGCCATGGGTTTAGCGTTCGCTCGCGCACGCATCGCACACGCCTCCCCGGCCCGCGATGAGGAAAGTGTGACACCCGGGAACAGCGTCCGATGGGCCCCCGGCCTCGCCTCGCGGAACCTGACCCGGATTGTACCGCTTCGGCGCTCAGGCGACGCGGCAGAACCAGGCCTTGAGGTGGCGCGCCTCGGGGCAGAAGATCGAGACCGGGTGGTCGGGCCCGGCGCCGCGCCGCTCGAGCACGCGCAACGGGCGGCGGGCGTCGAGAGCGGCCGCGGCGAGCGCCCGGGCGAAGCTCTCCTCGTCCACCAGCGCCGAGCAGGAGCAGCTCACCAGCAGCCCGCCGGAGCGAAGCAGGCGCAGCGCCTGCAGGTTGACGTCCTTGTAGCCGCGCAGCCCGCCCTCCAGCTCGGACTTGCGCTTGACGAAGGCGGGCGGGTCCACCACCACCGCGTCGAACGCGGCGCCGCCGGCCGCCATCTCCCGCGCCACCGCGAACGCGTCGCCGGCGACGAAATCCTCGGCCGCGCAGGCGAAGCCGTTGAGCCGGTACCCGAGCCGGGCGAGCGCGAGCGCCGGCTGCGAGGCGTCGACGTTGACGGCGCGCGCGGCGCCCCCGGCGAGCGCCGCGAGGGCGAAGCCGCCGCTGTACGAGAACAGGTTCAGCACGGTCGCGCCGGGCGCCAGCGCGCCGAGCCGGCGGCGGTTCTCGCGCTGGTCGAGGAACAGGCCCGTCTTCTGCCCCGCCACGAGGTCCGCGGGAAGGCGCACCACGCCCTCACGGACCACCACCGGCTCGGCCGGCAGCTCGCCGGTCACCGCCTCGACCGGAGCGCCGCGCCGGCCCGGCCGGCGCACCAGCACCGTGGACAGGCCGAGCCCTCCGCCGAGCGTCGCCGCGATCGCCGGCAGGTACGCCTCCCACGCCGCCTCGTACAACTCGCACACGGCGATCCCGGCGTAGCGGTCGATCACCAGACCGGGCAGGTCGTCGCCCTCGGCGTGGACCAACCGGTAGGCGTCCGCGTCGAGACCGAGGCGTGAGCGCAGCGCCGCCGCGGCGAGCAGGCGGTCGGCCAGCGCCGCGGCGCTCCACGGCGCGTCGCCGAACGCCACCATGCGCAGCGCGAGCGAGCCGCCCGAGGCGCCGGGCAGCGCGACCCCGAGCCGGGCGCCGCTCGCCGTCAGCACCTCGACCGGGGCGACCCCGCCGGGCAGCGGCGCCGCCAGCGCGCCGCGGTAGACCCACGGGTGAAGCCGGCGCAGCGAGGCGTCGCGGCCGGGCTTGAGGCGCACCGCGCCGGAGAGGGCGAACGGGTCGCTCACCGCCGCCCGCCGCTCTCCGCGAGCGCCGCGACCAGCCGCGCGGCGACCGGGACGCCGGTCGCGGCCGCGAAGTGCTGCCACCCCGGCGACGGGTTGACCTCGCCGACGACCCAGCGGCCGCCGTCGGGCAGCAGGTCGATGCCGGCGAACCCGAGCCCGGCCGCGGCCGCCGCGGCGACCGCGAGCGCGCCCAGCGCCGGGTCGAGCTCGACCGGAGCGACGCTGCCGCCGCGCGCGGCGTTGGAGCGGAACTCGCCGGGACCGGCGCGGTGCTCGGCGGCGCCGAGCGCCTCGCCGCGCAGCACCAGCACGCGCCGGCTCACGCCGCCCGGCGGGCAGAAGCGCTGCACCACGACCTCGCCGCCGGCCCGCCAGAGCGAGTCGAGGACCGCTTCCAGCTCCGCTCGGCCGGCGCAGCGGATCACGCCGATCCCCTGGCGCGAGCCGCGCTGCTTGACCACGCAGGGGAAGCCGCACGCCGCCGCCGCCGCGCCGGCGAGCGTCTCGGGTTCGGCGCCCGCCACCGTGACCGGGTGGGGCAGCCCGGCGGCGGCCAGCGCCTCCGCGGTGCGCCAGTGGTCGCGGCCGACGCGGATCGCCTCGCCGCGGTTGAGGGCGGGGACGCCCGCGGCCTCGGCCGCGGCGAGCACCGCGAGCACCGAGTCGGGACGCCAGTTGCCGACCCGCGGCAGCAGCGCCGCGAAGCCGCCGAGCTCGAGCGGCTCGCCGTCGCGCCACGTCCCGGGCGGTGCGGAGCACGCCGCCAGGCGCAGCGCGTCGAGCACGACGACCTCGTGCCCGAGTGCGGGCCCGGCCGCCTCGAGGCCGCGGTAGATCGGCAGCTCCGGCTTCGCCGTCAGTACCGCCAGACGTGCCACGGCCGCGAGTGTAGCGTGCGGCGCTTCCGGAGGCGGCGCCGGGTCAGGTGAGGCGGCGGAGGAGGGCGAGCAGCTCCTCCTCGTCGAACGGCTTGGTGATGTAGTAGTCCGCGCCGGACGCGATCGCGCGGTCCTGATCGGCCTTCTGCCCGAGCGCGGTGAGCATCACCACGTGCACGCCGGCGAGCGCGGGGTCGGACTTGATCGTGCGGCAGACCTCGAACCCGTCGCGGCGCGGCATCATCGCGTCGAGCAGCACCACCGGCGGGCGCAGGCGCCGCACCGCGTCGAGCGCCTCGTCGCCGTCGCTCGCGGTGGCGACCTTGAAGCCTTCCATCTCGAGGATGAACGAGATCGTCTCGCGGATGCTCGGCTCGTCGTCGGCGAGCAGGAGCAGGGGCTCAGCCATTGGCGTCGTCTCCCGGCCCGGCGCGGCGCCGGCGCGCGTCCGCCGCCCCGTCCGCGCCACGGCGCCTCATCCGACCAGCACCCCCGCGGCCGGCAGCAGCATCGACACCACCGTCCCGGCCCCCGGGTCCGAGGTGATCTCGAGGAGCCCGCCGTGGTTCTCCGCCACGCGACGCGCCACCGCGAGCCCCAGGCCGAGCCCGCGCGGCTTGTCGGTGAGGACGTTGCCGCCCTGCCAGAACACCTCGCAGACGTGCGGCAGGTCCTCGGCCGGGATGCCGACGCCGTGGTCCTCGACGCGCAGCTCGACCATCGGCGTGCCGGCATGGCGCACCGGGCGGACCATCAGCACCAGGCTGCCGCCCTCGCGGTTGAACTCGACCGCGTTCTTGACCACCGCGCGCAGGCCCGCCTCGAGCTGGTCGACGTCGCCGGTGACGCGGTCGAGGCCGGCCGCGACCTTGACCTGGACCGCGAGCTTGCGCTGCGCGATCTCGCCCTTGAGCGGCGCGAGCACGCGCTTGAGCAGGTCCGCGAGCACGATCGAGGACGGTGCCGGGCGCCCCTCCGGCACGCCCAGCACGACCGCCTGCAGCGCCGAGGCGATCAGCTCTGCCAGGCGCGTCGACTCCTGGGTGATGATCTCCGCGAACTTGGCCATCTTCTCGGGCGCCACGTCCTCGTAGCGGCTGAGGATGCGCGCCGCGGTCTGGATCGCGGTGACCGGCGTGTTGAGCTCGTGTGCGACGCGGTTCAAGAGGTCGCCCTTGAGCCGCTCGAGGTCGCGGAGCTGGCGGTTGGCCGCCTCGAGCGCGAGGTTGCGGTCCTCCAGCTCCTCGGCGAGCGTGCGGGCGCGCTCGAAGGCGTGCTCGAGCTCGCGGGTGCGGTCGGCGACGGCGGTCTCGAGCGAGCGGTTGAGCTCCTCCAGCGACTGCCACGCGCGCGAGTTCGCGAGCGCCACCGCGGCGCTGGTCGCGAGGGCGGCGGCGACCTCGATGTCGTCGTCCTCGAACGGACCGCGGACACGGTCGGCGTAGGCGGTGGCGAGGCCGATCGGCCGGTCCTGCACCACCAGCGGCACCGCCAGCGCGGCGACCAGGCTCAACCCGCGCAGCTCCTCCACCCAGGGGAGGTCGGCGAGCTGGGCGGGCTCGACGTCGTCGACGCGGGTCAGCTGGGGCGCTCGCGCGGCGAGGATCGCGGCCGCCGGCGAGCCGCCGGAGGGGTCGCGGCGCAGCAGCGGGTCGGCGGCGATGCCGCGCCGGATCCCCTCGACCAGCTGCCCGTTGGCGTCCACCAGCAGGAGCGACCCGCACCCCACCTTGAGCTCGCCGAGGAGCCGGTCGAGGAAGCCGCCGGTGACCTCCTCGGGCTCCCGCGCCTGCGCCATCTGGCGGCCGAACTCGTTGACCGTCTTGAGGTCGGCGACGCGGCGCCCGAGCTCGGCGGTGAGGCGGTCGAGCCGGGTGTTGAGGTCGGTCATCGCCAGGTTGGCGCGCACCGCCTCGCCGACCAGGTCGGACTCGGCGAGCGTCTCGGCGGAGGTGGCCGGGTGGACCGCCACCGGCGCCTCCACCGCCGGCGTGGGGACGCGCCGCATCAGCGGCTGCAGCGCGGTGCGGACGTTGCCGATCAGGCGCGCGGTGGCCTCCGGCTGGCTGCCGATGCCGAGGCGGTCGGCGACCGACAGCACCGTCGCCTCGGTGACGGCGGCGAACGCCTCGATCACCCCGACGCCGCTGGTCGCGACCGACTCGAACGCCGGCAGGCCGCGCCGGTTGAGCCCCGCGTCGAGGTCGGCGCGGGGCAGGATCGTCGGCAGGTCGCGCTTGTTGTACTGCAGCACGAGCGGGATGGTGTCCGGGTCGAGGCCGTTGGCGCGCAGGTTGTCGGCGAGGTTGACGAGGCTCTCCTCGTTGGCCCGCGCCATGCTGCGCTGCGAGTCGGCGACGAACATCACGCCGTCGCACCCCGCCAGCACCGCGCGGCGCGTGGCGTTGTACTGCACCTGGCCGGGCACCGTGTAGAGCTGCAGCGTGAGGCGGTAGCCGCGGATCCGGCCGAGGTCGAGGGCGAGCAGGTCGAAGAACAGCGTGCGGTCCGACGCGGTGTTGAGGGTGTACAGCTTGGTCCGCCGCTGGGGGTCGGTGACGCGGTGGATGTACTGCAGGCACGAGGTCTTGCCGCACAGGCCGGGACCGTAGTAGACGACCTTCAGCTTGACCTGGCGGTACTGGTTATCGAACTGGACCATCGCGCCCCTCGCCCCGCGCCGCCGGCAGCTCGACGACGAACATCGCCCCGCGCTCCCGGTTCGGCTCCGCCCAGATCCTGCCGCCGTGGTGTTCGACGATCTGCCGCGAGATCGTCAGCCCGAGCCCCGAGCCGCCGCGCGACTCGGACGGGCTCGCTTGCTGGAAACGGTCGAAGATGCGCTCCTCCGCCCCGGGCGGGATGCCGGTGCCCTCGTCCTCGACCTCGAGGCGCAGCCCGCCGTCCGGCCGCGCCGCGTAGCGCAGCCACACCCGTGCGCCGTCGGGCGAGTGCTGGATCGAGTTGGCGAGCAGGTTGACCAGCACCTGGGTGACCTTGTCGGCGTCGAGGGTGGCGACGATCGAGTCGCCCGCCGGCGCGACCTCGAGCGTGAGGTTGCGCTCCCCGAGCAGGCTCTCGAACGACTCGCGGACCCGCTCCACCAGCGCGTCGAGCGCGGTCGGCGCGAGCTCCCACTCCACCTGTCCGGCCTCGATCTTGGCGAGGTCGAGGAGGTTGTTGATCAGCCGCGTCAGGCGGCGCCCCTCCTGGTGGATCACGGTGGCGAACTTCTCCACCGAGTCGGGGCGCTGGCTGCCGTAGCGCCGCAGGATGTTCGCCGCCGAGAGGATGCCCGCGAGCGGGGTGCGGATCTCGTGCGAGACCAGGGAGAGGAACTCGCTCTGCCGCTCGTAGAGCTGCTCGAGCTGGCGCTGGCGCGCCGCCTGCCGGCGGTTCGCCCCGACCCGGCGCAGCCCGGCCCCCACCCGCACCGTCAGCTCGTCCCACCGGCACGGCTTGAGCAGGCAGTCGTCGGCGCCGTCGTCCATCGCCGCGAACAGCGCCTCGGGCGTGGCCACCCCGGTGATCAGGATGACGTAGAGGTCGGCGAGCGACTCCTCGCGGCGGGCGCGGCGCACCAGCTCGAGGCCGGTCATGCCCGGCATCGCGATGTCGGCGAGCAGCACGTCGACGCCGCCCGCGGCGAGCGCCGACCACGCGCCGCAGCCGTCGCCGCTCTCGAGCACGCGCGCGTCGGGGAACCGCGCCCCGAGCGCAGCGACGATCGCCGCCCGCAGCTCGGCGTCGTCCTCCGCGACGAGCACGCAGCCGCGGGTGCCCTGCACCTCGGCCGTCATGGTCGGATTGTAACAAGCAGCGAGCCGTCCTCGGACCCGGCGAAGCCGCACGCGCGACGCCGGCCGGCGCGCTTCGCCGCGCGGCGCCCTCCCCCTCGCCGCGTCCGCGGCGGCGGTCAGGTGTACCCTTGACCGCGACGGAGGTCGCCATGCGCTCCACGCTCTCGCTCGCCGTGCTCCTGGTCGCGATGGCGATCGTCCTGCTGCTCGCGAGCCGCCAGACGCGGCGCGACTTCGACGCCGTCCGCTCGGTCTCGTTCGCGGCGCGTGAGAACGTGGCGCCGCGGCCGTTCGACGCCGCCGAGGCGCGCCGGCTGGTCGCCCGCCTGCGCTCGCTCGCCGACACGCCCGAGCTTCCCGCCGACGAGCTGCGCGAGGCCGCTTCGCGCGCAGCCGGGTGGGCGGCGGCGCTGGCGCCCGGCGCGCCCGACTACCATCTCGTCGTCAACCTCCGCGGCGCGGCCGACGAGCTGGTCGACGCGACGCCGTCGCTCTCCGACCCGCATCGGGCCGCAGCGCGCCGCCTCCTCGACGCGGCGGAGGCGGCGCCGGGCGCGCCAGGCGCGGGCCCGCCGGGGGCGATCGGCGGCGTTCGCGACCAGCTGCAGAACATCCAGCAGTCGCAGCGCGAGAAGCTGCAGGACGTCGAGCGCCAGACTCCTTGAGCCGCGGGCGCGGCCCGCGCCCCGGCGCGGCGGCGGGCTCGCCCCGGGGCTCGATCGAGCCGGGCCCGGAGAGACTCAGAGCAGGTCTTGCAGGTTGGTCGTGACGACCTCGCCCGCGCCGAACGCCGCCAGCTCGCGGGCGACCTGGACGAGGAAGCGCTTGACGCCCTCGCTGCGCTCCACCGGCGCCGGGCCCCAGAGGTGGACGGCGGTCTCGTCGCCGCGCCGTGTCACCACCACCACCGGGTGGAGCGGGCGACCGTAGTCGACGACCACGCCGGCGACGAGCAGCGCCCTGCCGTCCGGCGCGAGGTAGCAGCCCTCGACGCGCGCCACCTGGCTACCCCAGCGCCAGGGTCCGGTGGGCAGGGCGCGCCAGGCGGCGGCGAGGTCCGCGAGCCCGGCGCGGATGACGTGCGGCATGGTTCAGAACCAGGCGGCGAGGCCGGCGGTGGCGGTGAACACGGTGGTGCCGCCCTGGTGCGGCGTCTTGTGCATCGTGATCTCGGCGGTGACGCGCGTCCGCCGCGTCAACGGGAACCACTCGCCGGCGCCGAGGTACCAGCCGAGCTTGGTCTGGTCGAACCCCGGCGGCGGCCGGCGCGCGATCAGGTGCTGGTGGTAGGAGCCGAACCCCGCCGAGAGCACCGCCTGGCCGAACGTGCCGGGCAACAGGTACGAGGTGCCGACGGTGTAGGCGTGGAGGACGCCGGTCCAGGCCACGCCGCCGTAGAGGACGTCGTGCGGCACGTCCGCGGCGCTGATGCGGAAGAGCGTGTTCTCGCTCACCGGGAACGCCACGAACGCGGCCGGCGCGGAGGACTTGCTGTTCGTGAAGTTGTCCCCGGGCGCCGTCTTCGCCTGCCACTCCCAGCTCGTGCCGTCGGCGATCCCGCCCCACACCAGCTGGCCGCTCGCCGGCATCGCGGTCGCGACCGCGAGCAGCGCCACCGCGCCGATCCACCGCATGTCCGCCTCCCGGTCGCAGTATACGGGCTCGCGGGCGACCGCGTTGGAGCGACCAGGCGCGGCTCAACCACGGCGCACGCGTGGCTGCCCCCGGCGCCGCGCCGACCGGCGGCGCGGCTGCGACGGCGCCGGGGAATGCTGCTAGAATCCCGCCGCCATGGCGTCTCTCGCCGAGGCCCTCGCCCAGACCTTCCTCCCTTCCACCTGCGCCACCTGCGGTGCGGCACTGCCGTGGAAGGGCTCCCGCGCGTCGGTGTGCGCCGCGTGCTGGGCCTCGCTCCGCCCCCACGGCGAGCCTGCCTGCCCGCGCTGCGGCGAGCCCGGCGTCGAAGGCGAGGGACCGTGCCTGGCCTGCCGCACCGATCCGCCGCCGTGGCACGCCGCCGCCAGCTTCGGCCCCTACGCCGGCCGCCTCCGCGACCTCGTGCTGCTGCTCAAGTCCGGCGGCCGCGACGAGCTCGCCCAGCCGCTCGCCGGGCTCCTCGTGAACGCGATGGCGGACGCCGGCTGGCCGCCGCCCGACGCGGTCGTGCCGGTGCCGATGTCCGGCTGGCGCCGCCTGCGCCGCGGCTACAACCAGGCCGAGCTGCTCGCCCGCGCGCTTTCCCGGCGGGCGGGGGCGCCGCTGGTGCCCGCGCTCGGCCGCCGCCGCGGCGCCGCGCAGGTGGGCCGCGCCCGCACCGAGCGCCTGCGCCTGAGCTCGAGCGCGTTCCCGGCGCGGCGGCCGCTCTCGGGACGCGCCCTGCTGATCGACGACGTGCTCACCACCGGCGCGACCGCCGCCGCCTGCAGCCGCTCGCTCGCCGCCGCCGGCGCGAGCGAGATCTACGTCCTGACGCTCGCCCGAACCCCGCGCAGTGGGAGGATTCCATGAGCTTGTTCGACTCGCTGATCCGCACCACGCTTCCGCTCACCCCCAAGCCGATGGTCGGCTTCTTCGCGCGCCGCTACGTCGCCGGTCCGACCCTGCAGGACGCCGTCGCGACCGTGCAGCGGCTCGAGCGCGACGGCTGCTGCGCCACCGTCGACGTGCTCGGCGAGGCGGTCGCGGATCGCGGCCAGGCCGCGGCCGCGGTCAAGGACTACCACCAGGTGCTCGACGCGATCGAGGCCAACCGGCTCGCCGCCAACGTCTCGCTCAAGCCGACCCAGATGGGGCTCAACATCGACCAGGGGTTCTGCCGCGACAACATCGAGGCGGTGCTGTCGTACGCCCACGCCCGGGGGATCTTCGTCCGCATCGACATGGAGGACGCGCCCACCACCGACGCCACGCTCGCGATCTACTCCGAGCTGATCCAGCGCTACCCGAAGGGCACCGGCGTCGTGCTGCAGGCGCGCCTGCGCCGCACCTTCGCCGACGCCCGCGCGCTCGCCGCGACCCGTACCAACGTCAGGCTGTGCAAGGGGATCTACCTCGAGCCGCGCGACATCGCCTACGAGGAGCGGGACATCATCCGGAGCGCCTACGTGCAGGCGCTGCAGCTGCTGCTCGCCGGCGGCTCCTACGTCGGCATCGCCACCCACGACGAGTGGCTGGTGTGCGAGGCGCTCGGGATCATCGCCCGGCTCGGCTTGCCCAACGACGCCTACGAGTTCCAGATGCTGCTCGGCGTCGACCCGCAGCTGCGCCGGATCATCACCGGCGGCGGCCACCGGCTGCGCGTCTACGTGCCGTTCGGCTCGCACTGGTACCCGTACTCGGTGCGCCGGCTGCGCGAGAACCCGACCATCGCGCGCGCCGGCCTCCAGGCGTTCTTCCGCGGCCGCATGGACTCGTAGAGGGCGGGTCCGGGGATCGGGACCCGGGGTTCGGGGTCCGGTGGCGGCAAGAGTGCAAAGCTGCCGCCGAGCCCATGTCACCGGCGATCAACGAGCCCGCTGCCTTCGTCCTGCGTTGTCGCCGGCCACGGGCCACCGGCCATCGACCCCGTCTTGCTCAGCGGCGGATGAGGAACTTGACCTCGTCGGCGCCGCGCGCGTGCTGCACCGACACGACGAGCAGCGCCTGGCCCTTGTCGAGCGCCGGGATCTTGCCCTTCAGCTCGACCGCGCCCGACTCGTCGCTGGTGCCCTCGGCGAGGGTGGTGGGCTTTATCGCGGTGGAGAGGAACCGCGCGACCGCGTGGGCACCCGACGCCGGCGCGTCGCCCGGCGAGGTGAAGATGTGGATCTGGAGCGCGAAGGTCGCGCCGAAGACGAGCGCGTCGCCGCCCGCCACCCGCATGCGGATGCGCTCCTCGCGCTGCTGCTCCGCCAGCCAGTCCGAGATCACCTCGTCGAGCGTGCGGTTGGAGCGCTTGATCGCTTCCATCGCGCCGGCGCTCGGCCGGTTGGCGACCGCCTGGCGGCGGCTCACCGTGGTGTCGCTCTGCGCGCCCACCGACGGGCCGGTGAGGAGGTCGATGCGGCCGGCGCGGATCGCGTCGACGATGGTGCGGTGCTGGCGCTCCATCAGCGCCTGGATCGCCGGCTTCTCCGCGCCGGCGTCGAGCAGGTCGGAGTACTCGGTGCGGCGGGTGGCGAGGATCTCGCCCTTGACGTAGACGAGCGACTCGATCAGCGGGTTGGTGGTGCCGCGGTCCTCGGTCTGCACGTGGTAGGTCACGCCCTCGGAGTCGATGTCGGTGTTGTAGCCGGTCAGCACGGGCGTTCGGCCGCCTCCACGTCAGGCGATGCTAAGAGAAGCGCCTCGACGGTGTCAATTTGCGGGCCCTTGGCGAGGCGGGCGCGTCGGCTGGCGGGAGTCGGCGACGGCCGGTTTCCGGCGTCGGCCCCCAGCGTGATGTAGACTCCCCGCCGCGAGGGACGGTGCGGCGACTGGTGCTCTTCGACATCGACGGCACGTTGCTCTCCACCAACGGCCGGGCGGGTGAGGCGCTGGGGCGCGCGCTCGAGGAGACGTTCGGCACCGCCGGCCCGATCGCCGGCTACAGCTTCGCCGGCAAGACCGACCCGCAGATCGCCTACGAGCTGCTCGGGCTCGCCGGGATCCCGCGCGAGGACGTCGCGCCCCGGCTCGGCGCGGCGTTCGAGCGCTACTGCGGCCACCTCGAGCGGGCGCTCGACGCCGAGACCGCGCGCGTGCTGCCCGGCGTGCGCGAGGTGCTCGCGGCGATCGAGGCGCAGGAGGACACGGCGCTCGGCCTGCTCACCGGCAACATCCGGGCCGGCGCCGAGATCAAGCTGGCGGCGGCGGGCTTGGCCGGGCGCTTCGCGATCGGCGCCTTCGGCTCCGACCACGAGGACCGCAACCGCCTGGTCGCGGTCGCCCGCATGCGGGCGATGGCGCGCTGGGGCGACCCGTTCGCCGGCACCCGCACGGTGGTGGTCGGCGACGCCGAGGCCGACGTCCGCTGCGCCCGCGCCGGCGGGGCGCTGGCGGTCGCGGTGGCGAGCAGCAAGACGCCGCGCGCGGCGCTGGCGGCGCTTGAGCCCGACGCGCTGCTCGACTCGCTCGCCGCGCCGGAGGCGCTCGCCGCGGTGCTCGGGACCGGAGGCTAGTCGCCTCGACCCGCGCCGGTCGATTCGAGAACGGAGGATCCATGCACGAGCTGCTCACCTACCTGCAAGCCGAGATCGACAAGCTCCACGCCGCCCACACCTACAAGGTCGAGGTCCCGCTCGAGGGCCCGCAGGACCGCCGCGTCCGCGTCGGCGGCCACGAGGTGGTGATGCTGACCTCGAACAACTACCTCGGCCTCGCCAACGACGCGCGGGTGCGCGCCGCGGCGATCGCCGCGGTCGAGAAGTGGGGCGCGGGGATGGGCTCGGTGCGCTTCATCTGCGGCACGCAGCTCTTCCACAAGGAGCTCGAGGCGACGATCGCGCGCTTCTACGAGACCGACGACGCGATCCTCTACGCCTCGTGCTGGAACGCCAACGAGGCGTGCTTCGCCACCATCACCGGGAGCGAGGACGCGATCGTCTCCGACGAGCTCAACCACGCCTCGATCATCGACGGCATCCGGCTCGCCAAGGCCAAGCGCTACATCTACAAGCACAACGACATGGCCGACCTCGACGCGAAGCTGGAGCAGGCCCGGCGCGAGGGCGCGCGATTCACCGTCGCGATCACCGACGGCGTGTTCTCGATGGAGGGCGAGCTCGCGCCGCTGCCGGCGATCGTCGCCGCCTGCGAGCGGCACGGCGCGTTCCTGGTGGTGGACGACTCGCACGCCACCGGCCTGCTCGGCGCGCGCGGCCGCGGCACCGCCGAGGAGCTCGGCGTGTGGGGCCGGGTGCCGGTCCACACCGGGACGCTGGGCAAGGCGATGGGCTCGGCGATGGGCGGCTACGTGACCGGCCCGCGGGCGGTGATCGAGACGCTGCGGCAGCGCTCGCGGCCATACCTGTTCTCCAACTCGCTCGCTCCGGCGGTGGTCGGCGCGGCGATCGCGGCGTTCAACCTGGTAATGGAGGACCCGTCCCGCACCCACGCGGTGCAGGCGAACGCGCGCTACTTCCGCGAGCGGATGGCGGCGGCCGGCTTCCGCATCCCGCACGGCATGCACCCGATCGTGCCGGTGATCGTCGGCGACACCGCGCTCGCGCTGGCGATGGGCAAGGACCTGCTCGCGCGCGGCGTCTACGTCTCGGGGTTCGGCTACCCGGTCGTGCCGCAGGGGCAGGCGCGGCTGCGGGCGCAGATCTGCGCCGCCCACACCCGCGAGGACCTCGACCGCGCCGTCGACGCGTTCGTCGCGGTCGCCAAGGACCACCGCGTCCTGTAACGCACCGCGGCCCGTGGTCCGTGACCCGTGGCCCGCAGAGACATGCTGACGCAGGGCGACGGGAGCACGCGTGAAGCGCGCCGCCGAGAATGGGCCGGATGCTAGGCGCACGAGCCGGTCGCACCGGAGGCGTACCCGGAGGGTACGTTGAGGATGCGAACCGGCGAGCGCAACAACGCAGGTGGTCCGTTATCGGCGGCGCCGATACGCGACGCCGGCGGCGCTATTCGGAGAGATCGTAGTCGCCGGTGCGCTGCGTCTTGAGGTACATCTGCTCGATGATCCCGGCGTAGCGCTCGCCGACGACGCGGCGGCGCACCTTCATCGTCGGCGTCATCTCGCCCTCCTCGATCGAGAACTCGCGCGGCAGGACGCTGAAGCGGCGGATCCCCTCGTGGCTGGCGATCTCGGCGTTGACCTGCTTGATCGCGGCGGCGACCAGCGCCTTGGTTTCCGGATGGTCGGCCATCTCCGGCCGGCCGAGCCCGTGGAACCCCTTCTCGGCGAAGTGCGCCTCGAGATTCTCGAAGTTGGGGACGATGAGCGCGGTCAGGTAGGGGAACTTGTCACCGATCAGCACCGCCTGGCCGATGAACGGCGTCGCGCCGAGCTTGCCCTCGATCGGCTGCGGCGCGACGTTCTTGCCGCCCGAGGTGACGATGATGTCCTTCTTGCGGTCGGTGATGAAGAGGTAGCCGTCGGCGTCGATGTAGCCGACGTCGCCGGTGTGCAGCCAGCCGTCGCGGTCGACCGCCTCCGCGGTGGCGCCCGCCTTGCGCCAGTAGCCGAGCATGACGTTGGGGCCGCGGGCGAGGATCTCGCCGTCCGTCGCGATCTGCACCTCGACGCCGGGGAGGACCTTGCCGACCGAGCCGAGGCGGTTGGCGTCGAGCCGGTTGGCGGCGATCACCGGCGCCGATTCGGTCAGGCCGTAGCCCTGCAGGATCGGCAGGCCGACGATGTCGAAGAACTCCGCCACCTCGCGCGCGAGCGGCGCGCCGCCCGAGATGGTGAAGCGGAGCCGGCCGCCGAGGCGCTCCAGCACCTTCGAGAAGATGCGCGAGCGCGCCACCGCGAACTGGCCGCGCGCGAACGCGCCGGCCCGCTCGCCGCGCCATTCCGCCTCGCGCACGCCGCGGCCGACCCGCAGC
>DATIYW010000220.1:0-10239 GCA_035517415.1 Thermoanaerobaculaceae bacterium | reverse complement strand
CTGGACCAACGACCCGTTCGACGTGATCGGCTGGGACGGCCAGGTGTGGCCGTTCGCGTTCCCGATCCGCGCCTACCAGCCCAAGACCGGCATGATCCACCTCCCCCCCACCACCCACATCACGTTCGCCGGCGGCGGCTTCGTGGTCTGCTCGTTCGTGCCGCGCCTGGTCGACTGGCACCCGCAGGCGATCCCGTGCCCGTACCCGCACTCCTCGGTGGACTGCGACGAGGTGCTGTTCTACGTCGACGGCAAATTCACCAGCCGCCGCGGCGTCGGCCCGGCGTCGCTCACGCTGCACCCGGTCGGCGTGCCGCACGGCCCGCACCCCGGACGCTACGAGGGCTCGATCGGGGCGACGCGGACCGACGAGCTGGCGGTGATGTTCGACACCTTCTCGCCGCTCTACCCGACCGAGCACGCCCGGGCGGTCGAGGACCCCGGCTACAACCACTCGTGGCTGGCGGGCGTCGACGGCGGGGTGCTGGAGTGAGCGCGTCGGGAATCACCTCGATCGACGCGACGACAACGCCCTGGACGGAGGTGTACCGCCGCCTCGTCGAGGTCGTCGTGCCGCGGCCGATCGCGCTCGTCTCGACCGTCGACCCCGAGGGCAGGCCGAACCTCGCGCCGTTCTCGTTCTACACCGTCGTCTCGGCCAACCCGCCGTTCCTCGCGTTCTCCCCGGCGCGTTCCGGTCGCAGCGGCGAGCAGAAGGACACCCTGCTCAACATCGAGGCGACGCGGCAGTACGTCGTCGGCGTCGTGACCGAGGCGATCGCGGCGAAGGTCAACGCCGCCTCGGCGAACCTGCCGCGCGGAGTGAGCGAGTTCGCCCACGCCGGCCTCACGCCGGCGCCGGCGCAGCGGGTCGCGGCCCCCTGCATCGCCGAGTCGCCCGTGAACATGGAGTGCGAGCTGGTCGAGATCCGCAGCTACGGCGGGGGTCCCGGCGGGGGCAACCTGGTGGTCGGCAGGATCGTGCTCCTCCACTTCGACGCGGACCTCCTCGATCCCGCCGGCCGCGTCCCGCCCGACCGGCTCTGCGCCGTCGGCAGGATGGGCGGCGAGCTGTGGGTGGACACCCACGGCACCTTCCGGATGCCCCGGCCCGAATGACGATGCGGGCTGGTGCGCTCGACTCGCCGGCCACGGCGCGCCGGGAATGGACCCGCCCGGAGCGGGCTTGAACGGGTCGAGCCAATGGACCTGACCGGCTTCATCTGGCAGCCGCGCGAGGACGACCGCGAGCGCTCGCACGTCGCCCGCCTGATGCGCAAGCACGGCATCGACGGGTGCGACGCGCTGCGCCGGCGCGCCGCGCGCGAGCCGGAGTGGTTCTACCCGGCGCTGTTCGAGGACCTCGGCGTCGAGTGGTCGCGCCCGTACGAGCGCCTCCGCGACTCCAGCCGCGGCCTGCCCTGGACCGAGTGGTTCCTCGGCGGGCGGATCAACCTCGTCCACAACGTGCTCGACCGCCACGTGCGCGACGGGCGCGGCGGCTGCCGCGCCGTGATCGCCGAGGACGAAGCCGGCAACGTCGTGATGCTGACCTACGCCGAGCTGCACGCGCGCGTCTGCCGGGTCGCCGGGTCGCTCGCCTCGCTCGGCGTCGGCGCCGGGGACAGCGTCGGGTTCTACCTGCCGATGACGGCCGAGGTCGTCGTCGCGCTGCTCGCCTGCCTGAAGATCGGCGCGGTGCCGGTCCCGGTGTTCGCGGGATTCGGCCCGGACGCGCTCGCGGACCGCCTCGCCGACTCCGGGGCGCGGGTGCTGCTGACCGCCGACGGGACGATGCGCCGCGGCCGCGAGGTGCCGCTCAAGCCGACCGCCGACCGGGCGTGCGCGCTGGCGCCCGCGGTGCGGCACGTCGTGGTGGTGCGGCGCCTCGGCAGCACGATCGGGTGGACAGGGGGCCGCGACCTCTGGTGGGACGAGCTCGAACGCTCCGGCCCGGCCGAGCTGCCGACCTCCGCGCTCGACGCCGGGGCGCGCTCGCTCATCCTCTACACCTCCGGCACCACCGGCAAGCCGAAGGGCGCCGTCCACACCCACGCCGGCGTGCAGGCGGTGACCGCCAAGGAGGTCGGCTACCACCTCGACGTGCGCCCGGGCGACGTGATGTTCTGGCTCACCGACATCGGCTGGATGATGGGTCCGTGGGAGATCCTCGGCACGCTGTTCCACGGCGGCACGGTGGTGCTGCTCGACGGCGTGCCCGACCACCCGCGGCCGGACCGCTTGTGGGCGATGGTCGAGCGCCACCGCGTGACCCACCTCGGCGTCGCGCCGACCGTCGTGCGGCTGCTCTCCGCCCACGGCGGCGAGCCGGCGCGCGAGCACGACCTGTCGAGCCTGCGCATTCTCGGCTCGACCGGCGAGCCGTGGGACGAGACCTCGTACCTCTGGTACTTCCACCACGTCGGCGGCGGCCGCTGCCCGGTGATCAACATCTCCGGCGGCACCGAGCTGATGGGCTGCCTGCTCGCGCCCCTGCCGGTGGCGCCGCTCAAGCCGTGCTCGCTGCAGGGGCCCGCGCTGGGGATGGACGTCGACGTGCTGAGCGAGGAGGGGCGGAGCGTGCGCGGCGAGGTCGGCTACCTCGTCTGCCGCAACGCCGCGCCGAACATGACGCGCGGGTTCCTCGGCGATCCCGCCCGCTACCTCGACACCTACTTCGCCCGGTTCGGCGAGTCGATCTGGTCGCACGGCGACTGGGCGCGGGTCGACGAGGATGGGCAGTGGTTCCTCACCGGCCGCGCCGACGACACGCTCAAGATCGCCGGCAAGCGCGTCGGCCCCGCCGAGGTCGAGGCCGCCGCGGTCGCCCATCCGGCGGTGCGCGAGGCGGCGGCCGTGGGCCTGCCCGACCCGGTGAAGGGGACCAGGCTGGTCCTGGTGGCGGTGCCGCGCCCCGGCTTCACGCCGGGCGACGCGCTGGCGGAGGAGGTCATCGCGCACATCGGCGCGCACCTCGGGCCGACCATGCGCCCGGCGCGCGTGCTGTGGGCGACCGCCCTCCCGGTCACGCGCTCGGGCAAGATCCTCCGCGCTCTGATCCGCCAGGTGCTGGTCGGCGAGACGGTGGGCAGCTCCGCCAGCCTCGCCAACCCCGAGGCGCTCGACGCGCTCGCGCGCCTGGCGGCGACGGACCGGACTTGACGCCGGCCGTGGCCGCGCGAAGATGTCGGCGATGAGCGGCGGTCCGGACACGCTGGCGTTCGACTGGGGGGCGGAGTCGTTCGCGCCCGGCCGGCTGGGGACGTCGCTCTCCTTCGACGACGAGACGCTGCGCGACGGCTTGCAGAGCCCGTCTGTTGCCCAGCCGCCGCTCGGGGAGAAGCTCGAGCTGCTGCACCTCGCCGCGGCGATCGGCGTGACCTCCGCGGACGTCGGCCTGCCGGGCGCCGGCGCCCGCGCCGCCGCCGACGCCGAGGCGCTGTGCCGGGAGATCGTCGCCGCCAAGCTGCCGATCGTGCCGAACTGCGCCGCGCGCGCGGCCGAGGCGGACGTGCGACCGATCCTCGACATCGCGCAGCGGGTCGGACGGCCGGTCGAGATCGCGCTGTTCATGGCCGGCTCGCCGCTGCGCCGTCGCGTCGAGGGCTGGACGCGCGAGGAGGTGCTCGGCCGGGTCGAGACGGCGATTCGCTTCGCGGTCGACCACGCCGCGCCGGTCACGTTCGTGGGCGAGGACTCGACGCGCTCGCACCCGGACGAGATCGCGGCCGTGTTCGGTGCCGCGATCCGCGCCGGCGCGACGCGGATCTGCCTTGCCGACACCGCGGGCGCCGCGACGCCGCCGGGCGCGGCCGCGCTGGTACGGTTCGCGCTCGGCCTCATCCGCGAGGCCGGCGCCGGTGCGGTCGGGCTCGACTGGCACGGCCACGACGACCGCGGCCTGGCGGTCGCGAACGCGCTCGCGGCGGCGTGGGCGGGTGCGGACCGTCTCCACGCCACCGCGCTCGGCATCGGCGAGCGGGCGGGCAACCCGCCGATCGAGCAGCTGCTGGTGAACGCGCGGCTGCTGGGTTGGGCGCGCCCCGACCTCGAGCGGCTCCCGGAGTACGTCGGGCTGGCGGCGCGCGCGCTCGGCGTCGCGGTCCCGCCGTGGGCGCCGGTGGTCGGGCGCGACGCGTTCCGCACCGCGACCGGCGTCCACGCCGCGGCGATCGCCAAGGCGCGCGAGGCCGGCGACCGCGACCTCGCCGACCGGGTCTACTCCGCCGTCCCGGCGCGCTGGCTCGGGCGCGAGCAGGAGATCGGAGTCGGGCCGATGTCCGGCGCCTCCAACGTGCGCTCCTGGCTGCGCGCCCACGGCCACCCTCCGGACGAGGCGGTGGTGCGCGGGCTGTTCGCCGCCGCCAAGCTCGCCGACCGGACGCTCACCGACGCCGAGCTCCACGCGCTGGTGATCGCCCACTCGGGCCAGGCGGTCGAGGAATAGCCGCGCCGCGGGGAGATCGCACGCGGTGCCGCGGGTTGCGCCTGCCGGCGGCCGCGTGCACAATGTCGCGTCCGCTGTCCTGGAGGTCCGCGATGAAGGTCCACGAGTACCAGGCGAAGGAGATCCTCGCACGCTACGGCGTGGCGATCCCCCGCGGCCGGCTGGTGACCCGCGCCGCCGACGCCCGCGCCGCCGCCGCCGAGCTCGGCGGGAAGGTCGTGGTCAAGGCGCAGGTGCACGCCGGCGGCCGCGGCAAGGCGGGCGGGGTCAAGCTGGCGAAGAGCGCCGACGAGGCGGTCGCGGTGGCGGAGCGGATCCTCGGCATGAAGCTGGTCTCCAAGCAGACCGGCCCCGAGGGCAAGATCGTCCGCAAGGTGCTGGTCGAGGAGGCGCTCGAGATCGCGCGCGAGCTCTACCTCGGCGTCGTGCTCGACCGCGCGGCCGGGATGCCGGTGCTGATGGCCTCGAAGTTCGGCGGCATGGAGATCGAGGAGGTGGCCGCCGAGCACCCGGAGGCGATCCTCAAGGAGCACTTCGGCCCGATCGCCGGGCTGCAGGCCTACCAGGCGCGCAAGCTCGCGTTCGCGCTCGAGCTCAAGGGCGAGACGTTCAAGAAGTTCCTCAAGTTCGTGACCGCGCTCGCCCGCGCCTACAACGAGAGCGACGCGACGCTGGCGGAGATCAACCCGCTGCTGATCACGAAGGAAGGCGACGTGCTCGCGCTCGACGCGAAGATGAACTTCGACGACAACGCGATCGCGCGCCACCCCGAGATCGCCGCGATGCGCGACCTCGACGAGGAGGAGCCGCTCGAGGTCGAGGCGTCGAAGTTCGACCTCAACTACATCAAGCTCGACGGCAGCATCGGCTGCATGGTCAACGGCGCCGGCCTGGCGATGGCGACGATGGACATCATCAAGCACCACGGCGGCGCGCCCGCCAACTTCCTCGACGTGGGCGGCGGCGCGAGCCAGGAGCGGGTCGAGAACGCGTTCCGCATCCTGCTCACGGACGAGTCGGTCAAGGCGGTGCTGATCAACATCTTCGGCGGCATCGTCCGGTGCGACATGATCGCCTCGGGGGTGGTTGCCGCGGCGAAGTCGCTGGGCGTCAAGGTGCCGATCGTGGTCCGTCTGCAGGGCACCAACGTGGACGAGGGCAAGCGCATCCTCGCCGCCTCCGGCCTCAAGCTCCAGTCGGCCGACACGATGGCGGACGCGGCGGCCAGGGCCGTCGCGGCGGCGCGGTAGGAGGCGGCGATGGCGATCTGGGTCGATGCCGAGACGCGCGTGCTGGTGCAGGGGCTGACGGGCAAGGAAGGGCAGTTCCACGCCGCCAAGTGCCGCGAGTACGGCACGAAGATCGTCGCCGGGATGACGCCCGGCAAGGGCGGGAGCAAGGTCGACGGCGTGCCGGTGTTCGACACCGTGGCGCAGGCGCGCGAGGCGACCGGCTGCGACGCCTCGCTGATCTTCGTCCCGCCGCTCGCCGCCGCGGACGCGATCCTCGAGGCCGCGGACGCCGGCGTGAAGCTGATCGTCTGCATCACCGAGGGGATCCCGGCGCGCGACGAGGTGTTCGTCAAGCACGCGCTGGTCCGCACCGGCGCGCGGCTGATCGGGCCGAACTGCCCGGGGCTGATCTCGCCCGGCAAGGCCAAGCTCGGCATCATGCCGGCGCACATCCACCGCGAGGGCGGAGTGGGCGTGGTGTCGCGCTCGGGCACGCTCACCTACGAGGCGGTCGACCAGCTCACCAAGCTCGGGATGGGCCAGTCGACCTGCGTCGGCATCGGCGGCGACCCCTGCCCGGGCACGAGCTTCGTCGACGTGCTCGCCGCCTTCAACGCCGACGCGCAGACCGAGGCGGTGGTGATGATCGGCGAGATCGGCGGCTCGGCCGAGGAGGACGCGGCGGCCTACGTCAAGGCGCACATGCGCAAGCCGGTGGTCGCGTTCATCGCCGGGCAGACCGCGCCGCCGGGGCGGCGGATGGGCCACGCCGGGGCGATCATCTCCGGTGGCCACGGCACCGCGAGCGAGAAGATGGCGGCGCTGACGGCGGCGGGGATCCACGTCGCGGTCTCGCCGGCCGAGATCGGCGTCACGATGCAGCGGGCGCTGGGGCGGGCATGACACGAACGGGGGCCGGGGACCGGGGTCCGGGGTCCGGAGAACGGCATTCGCTCCCGATCCGAGGTCTGCGGACCACGGATCACGGACCACGAACCACGGTCGGGGGGCGGGGATGAACCGGCCGCCGCGGGCGAGGACGCCGCGCGAGACCGAGCCGTTCGCCGGCGGCAAGCGAGAGGGGAGAGGCATGAAGCAGCAGACGCTCACGATCCTGAAACCGGACACCGTCGCGAAGCGCAACTGCGGCGCGATCATCTCGCGGCTGGAGCAGGAAGGGTTCGAGATCCTCGGCGCGCGCAAGCTGCGTCTCGGCGAGGAGCAGGCGAAGGCGTTCTACGCCGTGCACAAGGAGCGCCCGTTCTACCGTCCGCTGGTCGAATTCATGACCTCGGGACCGGTGTGGGTGATGGCGCTGGAGCGCGACAACGCGATCGAGCACCTGCGCCGCATCATGGGCGCGACCGACCCCGCCAAGGCCGAGAAGGGGACGATCCGCGCCCAGTTCGCCACCAACATCGAGCGCAACGCGATCCACGGCTCGGACTCGCCCGAGAACGCCCGCACCGAGGTCGCGTTCTTCTTCTCCGCCTCCGACCTGGCCTGATTCACCGCACCGATCCGCTGCCACGCAGGGCTCCCGTGCGTGAGCAGGCGCCCGCCTGCCCGCGAGCGGCGCCCGCTTGCGGCGTCGATCCGGCGAGTGAAAGTTCTTGACAATTTCTTGAGACAAAGCTAAACATGAGTCAGACCTCGTTTGAGAACGTTCGGGGCGCCGCCTGATTGTCGGAGCCCGTTGGAAGGACCCAGGAAGCCGCCCCGACGAGTGGGCGCATCCGGTCGCCCAGAAGGGAGCCGGTAACGCGATGAGCGCGACCGTGGTCCATCCAACCTACGAGGAGCGCGTCGAGGGCTTCGCTTGGTCGATCGGCGAAGCCGCACTCGGATACCGGCCCGGCGAGACGATCAACGTCGGCTGGGCGTGCAGCGACCGGATCTGCCGGATGGGGAAGGCGAACAAGCCGGCGATGATCTGGGAGGACTTCGCCGGCAACGCCAAGCGCTTCACCTTCGACGACCTGCGCGTGCTCTCCAATTCGGTGGCCGCGTTCCTCCAGCGCCTGGGCGTGGCCCCCGGCGACCGCGTATGCCTGTTCATGGACCGCGTGCCCGAGCTCTACATCGGGTTCCTCGGCATCCTCAAGCTGGGCGCGATCGCCCAGCCGCTGTTCTCGGCGTTCGGCGAGGAGTCGCTCCACACCCGGCTGGCCAACGCCGACACCGGGACGATCTTCACGCAGCGCAAGCACCTCCCCCGCGTGCGCAAGATCCGCGACCGCTTGCCGGGGCTGCGCCACGTCGTCGTCGTCGACGCCGACGGCGGCGCGCTCCAGGAGCGGGAGGTGCCGTTCGCGCTCGAGCGCGAGCCCCGGCTCGAGCAGTTCCCGGTGTTCCCGACCCGCGCCGAGACGCCGTCGGTGCTGCACTACACCTCGGGGACGACCGGCCAGCCCAAGGGCGCGCTCCACGTCCACTACTCGCTGGTCTCGCAGTACCTGACCACCAAGTGGGTGCTCGACCTCCGCGACGACGACGTCTACTGGTGCAACGCCGACCCCGGCTGGGTGACCGGGACCTCCTACGGCATCATCGGCCCGTGGAGCAACGGCGCGACCCAGGTGGTGCTCGACTCCGGCTTCTCGACCCAGCGCTGGTACGAGTTCATCGCCAAGCACGGCGTGACGGTCTGGTACTCGGCGCCGACCGCGATCCGCCTGCTGATGCGCGACGGCACGGCGGCCGCGAAGGCGCACGACCTCTCCTCCCTGCGCCACCTCGCGAGCGTCGGCGAGCCGCTCAACGCCGAGGCGGTGATCTGGTCGAAGGAGGCGTTCGGGCTGCCATTCCACGACACCTTCTGGCAGACCGAGACGGGGTGCATCGTGATCAGCAACTTCCCCGGCATGCCGATCAAGCCCGGCTCGATGGGCAAGCCGTTCCCCGGCATCACCGCCGCCGTCCTCGACCCGCGCAGCTTCGAGCCGATCACGCGGGCGGGCAGCGTCGGCCTGATCGCGCTTCGCCCCGGCTGGCCCTCGATGATCCGGTCGTACTGGAGCAACCCGCTCGGCTACGCGGCGAAGTTCAAGAACGGCTGGTACCTGACCGGCGACCGGGCGAGCATCGACGGCGACGGCTACTACTGGTTCGTCGGGCGCGACGACGACGTGATCAACACCGGCGGCCACCTGGTGGGGCCGTTCGAGATCGAGTCGGCGCTGCTCGAGCACCCGGCGGTCGCGGAGTCCGCCGCGGTGGCGAAGCCCGACGCGGTGAACATGGAGGTGGTCAAGGCGTTCGTCAACCTCAAGCCCGGGTTCGCGCCGGGCCCCGACCTCGAGCTCGAGATCATGAACTTCATCCGCAAGCGGCTCTCGCCGCTGGCGATGCCGCAGGAGATCGAGTTCGTCGCCACGCTCCCCAAGACGCGCAGCGGGAAGATCGTGCGCCGCGTGCTGCGCGCGCAGGAATGGGGCGAGCCGGTGGGCGACATCTCCACGTTGATGGCGGACTGAGGAGAGACGGTTGAAAGCCGAAAGTCGAGAGCCGAAAGCAAGGACAAGACCAAACGCGTTGGGTTGGGTCGGTGGCCTTTCGACTTTGAACTCTCGACTTTCGACTTGACCTTGACGAAATACCTTGGAGGGAGCGCATGGACGAGCTGAAGAAGACGATCCGCGAGTACATCGCCAAGGAGTACCTCGAGGAGGGGGACGACCGCACCGTCGGCGACGGCACGCCGCTGATCACCGGCGGGATCGTCGACTCGTTCTCGATGGTCTCGCTCAAGCGGTTCCTGGAGCGCAAGTACGCGATCCGCATCCCGGACGCCGAGGCGACGCCGGAGGCGTTCGACACGGTCGAGCGCATCGCCGCGCTCGTGAACCGCTTCACGAAGAGCGGCACGGTCTAGGAGGGGACGCCGATGGCCTTCTCAGCCGGACTCCGCGGCCAGTACCAGAGCGACCTCGCGGGACTGCGCGAGGCGGGGCTGTTCAAGGAGGAGCGCTTCATCCACTCGCCGCAGGCGGCGCGGATCGAGGTCGAGTTCCCCGCCGGGGCGGCGCCCAAGCCGGTGATCAACCTCTGCTCCAACAACTACCTCGGCCTCTCCAGCCACCCCGAGGTGGTGGCCGCGGCCCACGCCGGCCTCGACGCGCGCGGCTACGGCATGTCGTCGGTCCGTTTCATCTGCGGCACCCAGGACATCCACCGCGAGCTGGAGCGCCGCCTCACCGCCTTCCTCGGCACCGAGGACACGCTGCTCTTCCCCTCGTGCATGGACGCCAACGCCGGCGTGTTCGAGGCGGTGCTCACCGACAAGGACGTGATGATCGCCGACCGCCTCGTCCACGCCTCGATCGTCGACGGCATGCGGCTGTGCAAGGCGATGACCGACACCTTCAAGCACGCCGACATGGGGCACCTCGAGGAGAAGCTGCAGGAGCACCAGGACAAGCGCTCCCGCATGGTGATCACCGACGGCGTGTTCTCGATGGACGGCGACGTCGCCAAGTTGGACGAGATCGTCGCGCTCGCCGAGAAGTACGACGCGATGGTGTTCGTCGACGAGTCGCACGCCTCCGGCTTCATCGGCCG
>DATIYW010000219.1:0-3608 GCA_035517415.1 Thermoanaerobaculaceae bacterium | reverse complement strand
GGCCGCCATGAGCGACGGTCACGGGTTCGACGCACTGGTCGCGCTGTGCGCGCGCCTGCGGGCTCCGGACGGATGCCCGTGGGACCGCGAGCAGACGCTCGAGACGCTCAAGACCTACATCATCGAGGAGGCGTACGAGGTGGTCGACGCGGTCTCCGACGAGGACCGCGGCAAGCTCGCGGGCGAACTCGGCGACCTGCTCTTCCAGATCATCTTCGCGGCGCAGATCGCCGCCGAGCGGGGGTGGTTCGACGTCGCGGAAGTTTGCCGCGCGATCCACGCCAAGATGGTCCACCGCCACCCGCACGTGTTCGGCGACGTCGAGGTCTCCGGCGCCGCCGAGGTGGTGCGCAACTGGGAGGCGCTCAAGGCGCGGGAGGGGCGCCGCGCGGGCGCGCTGTCGGGCGTGCCGAGGCAGCTCCCGGCTCTGCTCAAGGCGCTGCGGATCACCGAGAAGGCGGCGGCGGTCGGCTTCGACTGGGAGCGCACGCGCGACGTGCTGGCGAAGCTCGACGAGGAGGTGCGCGAGCTGCGGGCGGAGCTCGCGCCCGAACGCGGCGAGGACGGCGCGCAGCGGGTGCGGGAGGAGCTCGGCGACGTCCTGTTCGTGATGGCGAACCTGGCGCGGCAGCTCGGCGTCGACCCGGAAGCGGCGTTGCAGGGCGCGAACGACAAGTTCGCCCGGCGCTTCGCGGCGATGGAGGCGAGCGCCCGCGCCCGCGGCGTGGCGCTCTCGACGCTGAGCCTCGGCGAGCTCGACGCTCTGTGGGACGCGGCGAAGGCCGAGGAGCGCCGCTAGAGGCGCACGAGGCGGCCACCAGAAGAGGCCGCCGGCGCCCGTTTCGGTTTGACTTTTCACCCTCCCGCGCCTAACTTGCCTGCGCTTCTCGCGCCGCGAGAGGCAACGGGAGATCCGATGAGAAAGTCAGGATTCGTGTCAATCCTCGGGGCGTTGGCCGCAGTCGCGGCGCAGGCGCAGACGCCGACCGCCCCCGCCACGAGCGCCGCCACCACCCCCGCCGCGAAGACCGTGCTGCGGATCAACGGCGTGGGCATCTCGGCCGCCGAGTTCAACTTCGCGAGGCGGGGGTTCATGCCGCCGTCGACGCAGACGCGCTCCGCGGACGAGGCGCAGCGCAAGGCCGAGGACCAGCAGGCGGTGCGCAAGGCCCTGGCGCAGGTGATCGACCGGGCGCTGCTCGTGCAGGCGGCGAGGGACGCCAAGATCGTGGTCGACGCGAAGACGGTCGAGGACGGCCTGGCGGCGCAGCGCCAGCAGGCCGGCCCCGAGCGGTTCAACCAGGCGATGGCCGGAGCCGGACTCACCGAGCAGGACCTCACGCGGATGGAGACCGACCAGCTCCTGTTCCAGTCGTTCATCAAGCAGGAGATCGTGTCCAAGGTCGCGGTCAGCGACGCCGAGTCCAAAGCGTACTATGACCAGCACCCGGAGGAGTTCAAGCACCCCGAGGAAGTGAAGCTCGCGATGATCTTCGTCGCGGTGCCGCCGGGCGCCGACCAGGCGGCGCAGAGTGCGGCGAAGGCGAAGGCCGACGCGGCACACAAGCGGCTCGTCGACGGCGCCGACTTCGCCGAGGTGGCGAAGGATACGTCGGATCATCCGAGCAAGAACGGCGGCGGGGAGGTCGGCTGGGTGCGCCAGGGCCAGCTCCCGGTGCTCGAGCCGACGTTCTGGAACCTCAAGCCGGGCGAGTTCTCGCCGGTGGCGCAGAACCAATACGGCTACCAGATCTTCAAGCTCGAGGACCGGCGCGCGGCCGGGACCCTCTCCTACGACGAGGTGAAGCAGAGGCTGACGAGCCTGCTCCGCGCCAGGGCGACCGACGACGCGGTCCAGAAGGTGATCATGGACCGCCGCGAGAAGGCGAAGATCGAGATCCTCGACCCGATGATCAAGGCCGCGCTCGACGCACAGGCCCCCGCCGGGGCACCGGTCGCGAAGCCGGCGACTGGCGCCCCTCCGGCCGCCGCGAAGCCGGCGGGCGATGCGCCCAAGCCTCACTGACCGCGTCCCGCGCATCGTCGTGGCGGCCGTCATCCGCGGCTCCGACGGCCGCTACCTGCTGGGCCGTCGCCTCGAGGGATCGCACCTCGGCGGCCTGTGGGAGTTCCCCGGCGGCGGCGTCGAGCCGGGAGAGACGCCGAGCGAGGCGCTGGTTCGCGAGCTCGACGAGGAGCTCGGCGTTGCGATCGCGGTCGACGCCCCGTTGACGTTCGCGTTCCACCGCGATGCCGCGCGCGACGTCGTCCTGCTGTTCTACCGCGCCCGCATCACCGGAGGCTCGCCGACCGGACGCCTCGGCCAGGAGGTCGCCTGGTTCGCTCCAGACGCGCTCGCGACGCTGCCGACGCCGCCCGCCGACGCGGAGCTGGTCCGCTTCCTGGTCGCCTCCGCAGCCTGAACGCCGCCGGCGCGAGACTACGCGTGCGTCGCGCACCAGACCGGCACGGTGGAGCGCCGCGCCAGGTATTGGCTGGTCGACCCCAGCACCAGCTCGACGATGCGCTGATGGCCGTGGGCGCCGAGGAAGACGAGGTCGTGGCCGTCGCCGCCGAGCATCGCGAGCAGCTCCTGCTCGACCGCCTCTCCGGGCCGTACCTGGTAGTCGACCCGCACGTCGTACGGCGCGAGGTAACGCGCCGCCTCGTCGAGCCGGGCACGCGCCCGAGACTCGTCGGGGTCGACGGCGACGACGGTGAGCGGAAGGGCGAGGGCGGCGGCGAACTCGGCGGCCTGCTGCAGCGCCCGGACCGCCTTGGGGCTGCCGTCGTAGGCGGCGAGCGGGCGGCGCGGCAGCTCTGCCGCCAGCGGCGCCACCAGCACCGGGATGGTGGAGCGGCGAAGCAGCACCTCCGTGGCGCGGCCGAGCATCTCCTCGTGGAAGCGCGCGTTCACGCCTCGCTGGCCGATCACGAGTAGGTCGGCGAGCTTGGCGGCGCTGGCGAGGCCGTGCGCGACGCTGGTCCGCTCGAGGTGGAAGGCGTGCTTCACGCCGGCTCCCTCACAGCGAGCAGTGAAGTCGGCGCGGATCGCCTCCGCCACCTCGTCCAGTGTCGAGCGCATCTGCGCCTGCAGGTTGAGGAACGGCTCGAACCCCATCGCTCCGGAGATGTCGGTGATGAACGCGCCCTCGAGGAAGGTGGCGTCGATGACGTGGACGCCGTGCACGACGGCGTTGAGCCGTCCCGCGAGGTCGATCGCCAGCTTCTCGGCCGTAGCCGCGTGGGCCGAACCGTCGAGCCCGGTGGCAATGTGCTTGATCATGGCCGCCTCCGACCCAGCGCCCGCTCCGCCTTCCGCCCGCGCGCACCCCGCGCGGCGCGATGCGGCGAGCCTTGTCGACCGGTGATGCGACCCCAGCTTAGCGCCGGTCCGGAGGTGCCGCAAGGCGGGGGAATGCTGCGATCTGGACGAGAATTCAACGTAGAATGAGGCCCGCATCGGCGAGTCCGCTGGCGGTCGCGATCGCGCGGGGCAGGTCACGGCGGGGAGGAGCGGGATGGCCACGGTTGTGGGGAGCGAACCCGGTTTGCTGCCGGTCGAGGCGGTGCGGAGCGCGTACCGGCTGATGCTGACCTCGCGTCGC
>DATIYW010000218.1:0-6139 GCA_035517415.1 Thermoanaerobaculaceae bacterium | reverse complement strand
GACCTCTCCGACGTGATCGCGTTCCAGGCCGCCCGCGAGGTCGACGAGGCGGCCGCGGCGGCGGCGTTCGCCGCCCGCCTGCGACGGACCGCGGCGCGGCTCGCCGAAGACGCCGGGATCGTCCTGGCGATGGACGGCGAGAACCCCTGGACCGCCTATCCCGACGGCGGCGCCCGCTTTCTCGTCGCGCTCGCCCGCGAGCTCGAGCGCGACGGCCGGCTGCGCCTCGTCACGCTCTCGGAGCGCCTGGCGGAGGAGACGCCGGCGCGTCTCGGCCGGCTGCACCCGGGCTCGTGGATCGGGGCGACGTTCGGCACCTGGATCGGCGATCCGGAGAAGAACCGGGGCTGGGAGCTGCTGGCGCGGGTCCGCGCGCTCGGGGGGTGGCGCGGCGGCGAGTCGTGGCTCGCGGCGGAGGGGAGCGACTGGTGGTGGTGGCTGGGCGACGACAACCCCACGCTGCTCGCGCCGCTCTACGACGAGCTGTTCCGCGCCCACCTGCGCGACGCCTGCTCGATCGCGGGCGTGGTTCCCCCGGCCGAGCTGTCGGCGCCGGTCCGCTCCGCCGCGCTTCGCCTGCGCGTGCCGCTCTCGACCGACTGGCCGACCCCCGGGTTGCGCGGCGCGCCGTCGAGCTACTTCGACTGGACCGTTGCCGCCTGGGTCGAGGCGCCGCCGGGCCACCGCCGGTTCGCCCGCGTCGCGCTGCGCGCCGAGCCGGGCCGGCTCTGGCTGCGGGTCGAGCCGCCGCCCGGCGCCGCCCCACCCTCTCCGCTGGTCGTGACGATCGCGGCCGGCGAGCGGCGCACGACGATCTCGCTCCCCGACGACCTCCCCGGCGACAGCGCTCTCGGCCGGTGCCTGGAGGCCGCGTTCCCGCTCCCGGCAGGCGACGTCCGGCTCGCGCTCGAGAGCGGCGGCGAGCGGATGCCGGTCGAGGGGTTCTGGCGGCTCGACCTGGTCGAGGTGGACGGAGCGTGAGTGCGTCGAGCCGGCGACGGCCGATCCCGTGGCGCGGGCTTTCCCGCCGCGCCGGGGATCTGCTACGGTGGGGCGCATCCGTGCCCGACGCTGCCGAATGGAGCGGATCATGTCCGAGCTGAGGTTCGACCCGATCAAGCGGCGCTGGTCGATCATCGCGACCGAGCGGCGCTTCCGCCCGCACGAGTTCAAGCGGCCGGCGCCCGAGGCGCCCGGCGACATCGGCGCGTGCCCGTTCGAGTACGGCGCGGAGGGCGCCACGCCGCAGGAGATCTTCGCCATCGGCAAGCCGAACCGGCTGCCCAACTCGCCCGACTGGCAGGTGCGCGTGGTCCCGAACAAGTTCCCCGCCCTGCGCGTCGAGGGCGAGCTGACGCGCGAGGCGGTCGGGATCTTCGACCGCGTCAACGGCGTCGGCGCGCACGAGGTGATCGTCGAGACGCCCGACCACCACAAGGCGGTCGCCGACATGACCGCCGAGGAGATCGCGCTCGTCCTGCGCGCCTGGCGCGAGCGGCTCGTCGACCTGCGCCGCGACATCCGCATCCGCTACGTGCTGTTCTTCAAGAACCACGGACGCGAAGCGGGAGCGTCGCTCTTCCACCCCCACTCGCAGCTGATCGCCACGCCGATCATCCCCACCGCGGTGGTCGAGGAGCTGAACGTCGCGCGCGAGCACTGGGCGCACAAGGAGCGCTGCATCTACTGCGACCTGATCCAGCAGGAGCGCGCGTTCGCCGACCGGGTGGCGATGGAGACCGACCAGTTCGTGCTCCTCGAGCCGTTCGCCGCCTCGTTCCCGTTCGAGACCTGGCTGCTGCCGAAGACGCACAGCCACGACTTCGCGCTCTGCACCGACCAAGCGCTGCTCGGCCTCGCCCGCGTCGTGCGCGACTTCCTGCGCCGCATCCGCGTGCTGCTCGACGACCCGCCCTACAACTTCATCCTCCACACCGCGCCGTCGCCGCATCCCCGCCCCGGCCAGCCGCACTACTGGACGACGATCGAGTACGACTTCCACTGGCACCTCGAGTTCATCCCCCGCATCACGCGCATCGCCGGGTTCGAGTGGGGGTCGGGCTACACCATCAACCCGACGCCGCCCGAGGAGTCGGCGCGCTTCCTGCGTGACGCCGGGACCGAGGGGCAGCGATGAGCCTGCGCGTCGCCCACCTCGCTTCCGAGGTCGTGCCGTTCTCCAAGACCGGCGGGCTCGCCGACGTCGCGGGCTCGCTGCCTCCCGCGCTCGCGGCGCTCGGCCACGAGGTCACCGTCCTCGTCCCGGCGCACCGCACCTCGCTCAAGGACGCCGTGCCGGGCGAGGCGCGCGGCGAGGTGAAGGCGCTCGGCCTGCCCGCGACCCTCCGCGTCGTCGTGCAGGACGGCGTGCGCTTCGTCCTGATCGACTGCCCGGTGCTGTACGTACGGCCGGCGCTCTACTCGCTGCCCGACGGCGACTTCCCCGACAACGCGGTGCGCTTCGCGTTCTTCGCCCGCGCCGCGCTCGCGGCGGTCGCGGCGCTCGGCGGCGCCGACGTCGTCCACGCCCACGACTGGCAGGCGGCGCTGGCCCCGCTGCTGCTGCGCCACGACCCGCGCGTGCGCGAGGCGCTGCCGGCCGCGCGGTCGGTCGTCACCGTGCACAACCTCGCCTACCAGGGCGTGTTCGAGCCCTGGGTGCTGGAGCCGTGCGGCCTGTCACGGACGCTGTTCACGATCGACACGCTCGAGTTCTACGGCCAGGTCAACTTCCTCAAGGGCGGCCTGGTCGCCGCCGACGCGATCACGACCGTGTCGCCGACCTACGCCCGCGAGGTGCTCACGCCGGAGTTCGGCTGCCGGCTCGACGGCGTGCTGTCGGCCCGGCGCGAGGCGCTGAGCGGCATCCTCAACGGTCTCGACGTGCGGGAGTGGGACCCGGCGCACGACCGCCACCTCTCGCGCCCATACGGGGCGAAGGACGTCGCCGACGGCAAGCGGGCGGCGCGCCAGGCGCTCGCCGGCGAGGCCGGGTTCGAGTCGGTGCAGCGCCCGCTGCTCGGCATGGTCTCGCGCCTGGCCGAGCAGAAGGGCGCCGACCTGCTCGCCGCGACCGTCGACGAGGTGGTGGCGATGGGATTCGACCTCGTCGTGCTCGGTACCGGCGAGCGCCGCTACGAGGACGCGATGCGCGCCGCCGAGCTCGCACATCCAGGGCGTGTCAAGGTCTTCACGCGCTTCGACGAGCGGCTCGCGCACCGCATCTACGCCGCGAGCGACCTGTTCCTCATGCCGAGCCGCTACGAGCCGTGCGGCCTCGGGCAGATGATCGCGATGCGCTACGGCGCGCTGCCGGTCGTCCACCGCACCGGCGGGCTCGCCGACACCGTCGTCGACGCCGGCGAAGCGTCCGCGACCGGATTCGTCTTCGACGCGCTGACGCCGGCCGCGTTCACCGAGGTCCTGACGCGCGCGCGGCGCGCGCTCGACGAGCCGCGCACGCTCGCGCGCCTGCGCCGCACCGCGATGGCGCGCGACTTCTCCTGGGCCGCCTCCGCCCGCGAGTACGCCGCCCTCTACCAGCGGCTCCTCGCCTCGGCCTGACGCGCCCGAACGACCGGGGTCCGGGGTCCGGGGTCCGGGGTCCGGGGTCCGGCAAGCCAAGTCAAGTCCCAACCGACTCCATTCCACGCCGCGGAGGCGCGCGCTGTCATCGCGAGGCAGCCGAGCCGCCGGAGCGACCGTGGACCGTGGGCCGGACAAACAGGATCCAAGCAGGGCGACGGGACCACGCGTGGAGCGCGCCGCCGAGAATGGGCTGGATGCTAGGCGCGCGAGCCGACCGGAGCGGAGCGTACCCGCAGGGTACGTGAGCACCCGAGACGGCGAGCGCAACAACGCAGACGGTCCGTTATCGGCGGCGCCACCGTCCGCCGCCGGCGCCGCAGGCTCAGATGAAGAGCGGGGCGAGCACCAGGGTGATGGTCGACAGCAGCTTGATCAGCACGTGCAGCGACGGCCCCGCTGTGTCCTTGAACGGGTCGCCGACCGTATCGCCGACCACTGCCGCGCCGTGCGTCGGGTTCTTCGTCTTCTTCCCGTCCGCCGCGATCAGGTACTTGCCGCCGTGCGCGCCGGTCTCGATGTACTTCTTGGCGTTGTCCCAGGCGCCGCCGCCGTTGTTGAGGAACAGCGCGGTGAGGATCCCGGTGATCGTGCCGACCATCAGCAGGCCGGCCACCGCCTCGGCCGCGATCAGCTTGTCCTGCGCCGTGATGAACACCTTGAACACCAGGCCCACCCCGATCGGCGTGAGCACGACGAGCAGGCCCGGCGCGACCATCTTGCGCAGCGCCGACTTGGTCACAATGTCGACGCAGGAGCCGTAGTCGGGCTTGAAGTCGGCGGGGAACTGGATGATGTCGTGCACCCGCGGCAGCTTGGCGTACTGCCGGCGGACCTCCTCGATGATCGCCTGCGCCGCCTTGCCGACCGCGCGGATCGCCATCGCCGAGAAGAGGAACACCAGCGCCGCGCCGAGCAGCGCGCCGACGAACACCACCGGGTTGGCGAGGTTGACCGCCTCCATCCGCTGCCCGGCGTACTGCGCCACCTCGTCCATGTACGCCTGGAAGAGGAGGAACGCCGCGAGCGCGGCCGAGCCCACCGCGTACCCCTTGGTCAGCGCCTTGGTGGTGTTGCCGACCGCGTCGAGCCGGTCGGTCTTCTTGCGCACCTCCTCGGGCTGCTGCGACATCTCGACGATGCCGCCGGCGTTGTCGGTGATCGGCCCGAAGGTATCCATCGCCAGGATGTACGCCGCCGTCGCGAGCATCCCCATGGTCGCGACCGCGGTGCCGAACAGCCCGCCGTTCATCCCCGCCGCGGCCGGGAACGCGGACTTGCCGAGGAAGTACGACACCAGCAGCGCCGCACCCATCACCAGCGCCGGCATCCAGGTGCACTCGAGGCCGACGCCGATCCCGGCGATGATGTTGGTCGCCGGCCCGGTCTTCGAGGCCTCGGCGATCGACTGCACCGGCCGGTAGCGGTACTCGGTGTAGTACTGCGTGATGTAGACGAACGCGACCGAGGTCAGCACGCCGACGATGCCGCAGAGGAAGAAGTGCCACCACGCCTGCGGCGCGGACGGCGAGTTGAGCAGCCAGTAGGTCGCGCCGCCGAACGCCGCCATCGCCAGCACCACCGCGAAGTAGTAGCCGCGGTTTAGCGCCTCCATCGGGTCGAGCTTCTCCTCCTTGTCCATCCGCACCATCATGATGCCGACGATCGAGGCGACGATCCCGAACGCGCGCGCGACGAGCGGGAACATCATCACGCCGATCACCCCGGCCGAGAAGCCGAGGTTGGCCTTCTCCGCCGCCGCCGCGAGCGACGCCCCCAGGATCATCGCGCCGATGTTCTCGGCGGCGGTGGACTCGAACAGGTCGGCGCCGCGGCCGGCGCAGTCGCCGACGTTGTCGCCGACCAGGTCCGCCACCACCGCCGGGTTGCGCGGATCGTCCTCCGGGATGCCGGCCTCGACCTTGCCGACGAGGTCGGCGCCGACGTCCGCCGCCTTGGTGTAGATGCCGCCCCCCAGCTGCGCGAAGAGCGCCACGAACGAGGCGCCGAAGCCGTAGCCGACGATCAGGAGCGGGATCTTGGTCGGCTCGACGTGGCCGAACGCGTTGACCAGCGCGTACAGGCCGGACACGCCGAGCAGGCTCATCGCCACCACCAGCAGGCCGGAGACGGCGCCGCCGCGCAGCGCGATGCGCAGCGCGTCGTTGAGACTCGACAGGGCCGCGGTGGCGGTGCGGATGTTGCTGCGGATCGACACCCACATGCCGACGTAACCCGCGAACACCGAGCAGAGCGCGCCGAGGACGAACGACAGCGTGATCCAGAACGCGAGCTGGGTCGAGCTGCCCACCGGGTCGAACGGGCGGTGCTCGCGGATCACGCCGTAGCCGAGGAAGAGCACGATCGCGAACAGCGACGCGAGGCCGACGATCGTCCGATTCTGGCGGCGCATGAACGCCTCGGCGCCCTCCTTGATGGCGTTGGAGATGCGCTGCATCGCCTCGCTCCCGGTGGAGAACCGCAGCACCCAGCGGGCGAGGTACGCTGCGACCAGCAAGCCGAACACCGAGAACGCGATCACCAGCAGGATCAG
>DATIYW010000217.1:0-2945 GCA_035517415.1 Thermoanaerobaculaceae bacterium | reverse complement strand
TCCCGTCCTCAACCTGCTCGGGCGGATGGCGATCGAGCCCCCTCCGGACACCGACGTCTTCTCCGTCGTCTCGGCCGTGCCGGTTTCGGTCCGCGATGCCTACCGCTTCTTCGCGATGGGGCGGCCGACGTGGCTGTCGTGGCTCGGCACCCGCGCCGTGCTCGAGAGCCTGGCGAGCGCCGGAGACCCGCACGAGCAGCGCCTCGCCGACGCCGTGGTGGTCGCGGGAGCCGAGATGGCGGCCTCGAATTGCCGCCGGGCCGTGGTCGTCATCACGGCGACGGCGCCCGGCGGCGACGGGAACGCGAAGGCGCTTGCCGACCGCAGCGCCGTGACGGTGGCGGCGGCTCGCGCCTACCTCGCCGCGCTCGACGTCCCGCTCGTCGTCTGGTCGTTCGCCAAACCGCCTTCCGGCGTCGGCATGTCGCCGTGGCCGGCGCCCGAGGACGTCTCGAGCGGGAGCAAGCTGCAGCTGGCCCAACGGAAGCTCGTGTCGCAGTTGTCGCAGCAGCGCATCGTGTGGCTCGCCGGGCGCCACCTGCCGCAGCGCATCGCGATCGACGGGAGCCGGACCGACCTGCGGCTCGCTCGCTAGCCCGCGTCGGGGAGGTCTGTCTCGCGGTCAGCGCGACGGGAGCGGCACTTCGGCCTCGCGGACTACGGTGCTCTCCTCCATCGTGACCTCGTCGCGCGCGGTGACCGCGAGCCGGCAACGCCCCTTCCACAGCCTGACTTCGAAGCTGAACGTCGCGTCGCCGCGCGCCCAGGCGGCGGCCTTGTCGGCCGGCACTGCGAGGTCGAACCCCTTGCACTGCGGCTCGGCGCGCCGCCCCTCGGCGTCCTTCGCCGCCACGCAGACAGTGACCCGGCCTCCCTGAGTCGCGCCCAGGTCGAGCAACGCGAGACGCGACGCCGGGATCGTCAGCGTGAGCGGGACGCGGTACTCCTTCCCGCTCTCCTTGCGCCCCGCGCCGAGGCTCACCCGGGCGGCGAGGGCGTCCGCCGTCGGTGCCGCCAGCAGCGCCGCGTCGGTGCGGTCGGCGATACGCTCCTCCTCGGGCTTGTCGAGGTAGCCCTCGCGGTGCCGCACCGAGACGCCGTCGCGCATCACCTTGACGACGAGGCGGTGGTACTTGCCGTCGCCGAGGTGCGCCGGGCTGTAGCCGAGCGAGTAGTAGGCGCCGAAGTCGTCGGCCGCCCGCACCAGCGCCGCGCCGAGGCCCGGCGTGTTGGGCAGGAACTTGCCGCCGGTGGCGCCGGCGAACGCGATCATCGAGGCCTCGCGGTTGAGGGTCTCGGTCGCGCCCAGCGCCGGCACCGCGCTCATCGTCGCGGTCTCGCCGCTGAGACCCTCGAGGCCGCGGTCGGTCTTGGCGTCGACCGAGTAGATCGTCACCCGGCCGGCGTTGGCGTGGTGGATCACGTCGCGGAAGTACTGCGAGAGGTTGAAGCGCGTCGAGCGCATCACCGGGTTGAAGTTCGGTCCGGCGACCGCGGGAAAGCGCGCCTCGAACTCCTCGTACAGCTCCTGCCCGACGCGCATCGGCGGCCCGTCGCTGACGTAGAGCATCACCTTGCGTCCGGGCAGCCCGGAGAGCGAGTCGACGAAGCGCACCAGCCCGCGCATGATCGCGCAGTAGAGCTGCCAGGTCTGCTCGTTGAACGAATCGATCTGGTCGAGCAGGTTGCGCGCCATCTGCATCGTCGCCTCGCGCCCGGAGAACCCGTCGCGGCCCGACAGCCCGCTGCCGTCGAGACTCGCCATCTGGCGGTTCAGGAAGCTCTTCTGCGAGGCGATGTAGGTGCCCTCCGCGCTCTCCTTCGCCATCCGATCGAGCGCGGCGAGCGCCTCGGCGGGCTGCTCGGTGAACGCCTGGCTCTCCTTGAGCGCGCGGTCGAAGCTGACCAGGCCGATGCGGTCGCCGGGGCGCGTGCCCTCGCGGATCAGCTTGCGCACCTGCTCGAACACCGCGGCCCGGCCGACCGGCGAGATGTTGCCGTTGTCGACGAAGACGACGAGGTTGAGGCGCTGCTCCTCGGCGACCGGCGCCACCGGCTCCGGGGCGGCCGTCGGCGCCGCCGTCGCGGCGGCGAGCGCGGCCGGCTTGCGCTCCGGCCCCCGCGCGGCGAAGAAGTTGGTGAGCACGACCGGCTTGCCGTCCTCCTCGATCGCGAAGTCGGCGGCGGTCAGGTCGGTCACCGGACGCCCCTGGCGGTCGCTGACGAACACCTCGACGTTGACGACGTTGACGCGCACCGCGGCGGCGACCGCGGGCGGGGTCGGGCTCTGGGCCACGGCGAGGGACGCCGCGAGCAGCGCCGCGATCGCGGCGAACGTCGGCGGGACCGGAGGGCGTGGCGTCATCAGCGGGTCTCCCTGCGGCGTCTCTGGCGCCGATGCGGCCAGAGACCCTGTGGCATTGTGAGGCTCTCGCCAGCCCGTGTCCACGATGGTGCAGGATCGCCCTCAAAATGAGACAGCCCCGCCGTCGCCGGCGCGTGCGCCGCCTCGGTTCGGTGGGCAGCCAGATGCTGGCGGGCTTCCGCGCCCGTTGGCCCGCGCTTTGCTACCGTCTGGGCGGGCCACGCGGATGGTCGCATTCCAAACGCTCCTGCTCGGGATCGTCACCGGCCTGGTACAGATCCAGCTGATGGTCGCCCCGCCGGTGGTGTCGGTGGAGCTGCGCCTCGACGGCAAGTCGCTCGGCGTGATCGCCAGCCCACCGTGGGTGATCGAGTGCGACCTCGGCCGCGACCCGCTGCCCCACGAACTGACGGCGCTGGGGTCCGACGCCCGCGGGCATGTCGTTGCGCGCAACTGGCAGCTCGTCAACCTCGGCCGGCAGCGAGCCGCCGTCGCCGCGATCCTCGACCGGGATGCGGAGAGCGGCCGGCCGACCGCGCTCCACATCGAGTGGAACTCCCTCGAATTCGCGCTGCATCCG
>DATIYW010000216.1:0-2265 GCA_035517415.1 Thermoanaerobaculaceae bacterium | reverse complement strand
GATGCAGGTTGAACACGAGAAATCCCGTCAAGCCGCCGGCCAGCGCGAGCGAGGCGGCCGCCTCCGGCAGCTCGCCGTTGGCCAACGCCATGGCGCCGAAGGCGAGCGCGGCGATGGCGCCCACGCCGGCCGCGAGGCCATCCATGATGTCGAGAAGGTTGAAGGCGTTGCAGACCGCGAGCAGCCAGATCGCCGCGAGCGGCCAGCGCAGCACCTCCGGTACTTCGACGAGCTCGATGACGGCGCCGCTGCGCAGCAGCACGAACACCGCGACGCCCTCGCCGATCAGCTTGGCCGCGGGGGTGAGCACGCCGAAGTCGTCGACCAGCCCGACCAGCAGCGTGAGCGTGCCGGCGAGCAGCAGCCCGAGCAGGAGCGGGTTGAACGCGAACACCAGGCCGAGCGCGACGAGGTAGGCGAGGAACACGGCCAGGCCGCCCAGGTAGGGCACGGGCTCCGCTTGACGCTTGAGCCGCCCGTCGGGCCGGTCGACGATGCCGAACCGGAGCGCCGCCTGGCGTGCCACGGGCGTGAAGTACAGGGTCAGCAGCAGGGCCAGCAGGAACTCGAGCGGCAGCAGCGCGGCGTTCACCGCAGCACCCCAAGGCGGTGCCTGACGAGCGCGCGCCGCTGCCGGGCCGCCGCACGCAGGCGCGGCAGACGCTTGACCAGCGCGGGAGCGACACGGGGGCGCCGCACCAACAGCCATGCGAGCATCGCCATCTCCGCTGGCAAAAGTACGGGGGCACGGAGCCAAAAATCAACCGGATGGAGGTTGCGCAGCAGCGTCGCCCAGCGGTTGACGACGATGTCCGCCGCGCGGTCGGTGCTCCGGCGCAGGATGAGGCGGCCGCGCCCCGGTGCGGCGGTCGCCGCGCGGCGGTGGTAGGCGACCGCACGCGGCTCGTAGGCCACCTGCCAGCCGCGGTTGCACACCCGCCACCCGAGGTCGAGGTCCTCCCAGAAGGCGAAGAACTCGCCGGGGAAGACCGTGCCTTCGATCCGCACGGCCTCGAGCGCCGCACGGCGGTACACCATGCCGGCGCCGCAGGCAGCCAGCACCCGCGCCGGAGCGGCAAACCTGCCTTCCGCCGGGCCGTCATAGCCGCGGTCATGGACGCGCAGCAGCACCGGTGTGAGGACCTGGCCGCACGAGTCGAGCCTCGACCCGTCGGGTCGCATGAGCCGTCCCGCCACCCCGCCGAGCGTCGGCTGCCGATCGAGCGCTTCGAGGCAGGCCGCGAAAAAGCCGGGGGTCGGGAAGCAGTCCGGATTGAAAAAGCCGACCGCTTCGGCATCGGGATCGGCGCGGGCCAGCCCGGCGTTGCAGCCTCCCGCGTAGCCGAGGTTCTCCGCGAGCGGAACACCTCGCACACCGTGGGGCGGCCGCTCCGCGAACCGGCGTGAGCCATCGGTCGAGGCGCAGTCCACCACGATCACCTCGACGGGTGCGGTCTGGGCCGCGAGCGCGGCGAGGCAGCGCGGGAGGTCCCCGCCACCGTTGAAGTTGACGACCACAGCGGCGGCCTTCATCCGCGCCCCACGCTGCGCCAGACCTCGAGGTGTCGGCGGGCAACCTCCTCCCAGGTGAACGCCGCCGCCAGCCGGGGCCCCGCTTCACGCAGGCTGGCCATCCGTGCGGAGTCCTCGAGCACGGTGGCGATGGCCGCCGCGAGGGCCTCCGCGTCACCGCTGGCGAACAGCTCGACCGCGGCGGCGAAGTGCTCGCGGTGCACCGGGATGTCCGACGCCACTACGACGGCACCGCAGGCGAGCGCCTCCAGCACCGGCAGGTCGAATCCCTCGCCACGCGACGGCGCGAGCACCGCCTCGGCAGCGGCGAAGAGCGCCGGCAGCAAGGCGTCGTCGACCTCGTCGAGGCGGCGCACCCACTGCGGCGGCGCAGCGAGATCGCGCACCGGGGCGCGGACCCCCCCCACAAGCACGAGACCGAGCTCGCCGTGGTGGCGGCGCAGCGCGCGCGTCGCGGCGATGGACAGGTCCACGCCACGGCGTGGCTCGAGCGCGCCCAACTGGAGCAGGAATGGACGCGACAGCTCGAGCCTCGTCCTGGTCGCAGCGATGGCCGCCGCTGGGGGCGGTGAGAACCTGCCGCGGTCGACGCCGAGGCCCGTCACGTGAATTGCCTGGCGAGACACGCGACACCGCTCTTCGATTAGACGTGCCACGGTGGCCGAGCTCGTCATCACTGCGGCTGCCCTTCGCGCGCCGGGGCGCATGAGCCACCGCAATGGGTTGACCAAG
>DATIYW010000215.1:0-6993 GCA_035517415.1 Thermoanaerobaculaceae bacterium | reverse complement strand
TGGTACTCGCCGTATCCCGTCTCCCGGTACGTGTCATCGTCCACCAGCCCGCACTCCGGGTGGGCCAGCATGTAGGCGAACTGGTCGTCGGACGTGTCGCCCGGGCAGTTCGAGGAGTCGGTGTAGTAGGTGGCGCCGCCGTTGGGCGTGGAGTTGTAGGAGATCGAGGCGTTCTCGTAGGTCGCGCCGAACTTGAACGTGTGCGAGTCCTTCGCCGCGAACAACCCGTCCTTGAACAGGCTCCAGGAGCCGTCGAACGTCACCTGGTGGCGGTGCGAGAGGAGCGTGTTGGTGAGGTTCCCGTAATAGATGCCGGAGTTCTGGTCCTGGAATCCCGGCGTGCTCGTGCCGTGGTACGGCAGCTCGTCGAGGCGGCCGTCGAACCCCGTCACCTTAAGGCTGAGGAAGTTGGAGGAGTTGAGCAGCGACTCCCAGCTGGTGGCGAACGTGGTGTTCGGCGACTCCTCGCGGTACGACGCTTCCGGCAGCGTGGTCCCGCTGACCCCGCGGTAGTCCTGGACCAGGCCGTCGTGCTCGAGCATGAACATCAGGCGGTCGTTCGTCCCGGCCTGCCAGGTGAGCTTGCCGAGGTAGCGGGGCACCTTGCGCGGGCTCGAGACCGCGGCGCCGACGTTGGAGACGTCCTGCTCCCAGTCCTCGCCGGAGAGGAAGTACCACAGCCTGTCCTTCTGCACCGCGCCGCCGAGGCTGACGGAGTAGTCGTGGAACTTGAACGGCGCCTGCGGCCCGAGGTCCGGCGGGGTGTTGTTGGCGACCCAGGAGTCCGGCTGGTAGTAGGCCTCGACGCCGCCGTGGGTCTCGTTGCCGCCCGACTTGGTGATGCCGTTGACGATGCCGCCCGTGTAGCCGCCGTACTCGGCGTTCGCGCCGAGCCCGCCGATCTGGATCTCCTGCATCCACTGGATCGACGGGAGCAGCCAGTAGTCGCCGTTGGCCGGGTCGGCGATGTTGACGCCGTCGAGGGTGTAGGCGTTCTGCGTGGAACTGGTGCCGCCGTACGCCATCATCGCGTTGGCCGTGCCGGTGGTGTCGTTGGTGACCCCGGGCGCGGCGCTGAGCAGCGAGTAGTAGTCACGCGGCACCGGCTGGTTGTCGAGGAACTTGGTGTCGAAGCTGGTGGACACCGTGTTGCTCGCGACGCTGACCAGCGGCGCCTCGCCCGTCACCGCGACCTGCTCCGCGACTTTCGCCTGCTGCAGCATGATGTCGATCACCAGCGCCTTGGCGAGGTTGATCGTCACGTTCTCCGCACGCACCGACACGAAGCCCGGGAGGTCCGCCTCGATCACGTACCTGCCCGGCGGCAGCGCGGGGAAGCGGTAGACCCCACGCTCGTCCGAGGAGGTGGTTAGCTTCCCCGCGACCAGCGCGTCGGAGGACGCGGTCACGGTCACACCCGGGAGGGCGCCTCCCTTCGCGTCCTTGACGGTACCCTGAACGCTGCCCGTGGTGTTGCTCTGGGCGGCGAGGGAGCCGGCGAGGCCGAGCAGCAACACCAGGGCCAAGACCACGGTTGACAACGCTCTGCGCTTCATACCTCCTCCTCCTTCGGGGGACTGCAGGGATTCGGGTCCGGGCGACGCTTTGCCAGAACCGTCGAACCCCGCCATGCGGGAAACCGTCCAGGCCGCAGCCCGGAGGTCAGGGTTGGAATCGGGCTCATCGCTCGCCTCGCACCGCCTCGAGCAGCTCGTGCCCGGCCGCCTCGATGTGGCGCCGGACCGCACGCTCCGCGGCGTCGGGGTCGTGCGCCTGGAGCGCGGCGACGATCGCGGCGTGCTCCTCGATGTCCGGCTGGTCGCGGCTCGGCAGCGAGTCCTTCGCCACCCGCGGCACGTTGCTCCACAGCATGGTCGGGAACGCCGCCCACAGCTGTGCCAGCGTCCGCACCAGGTACGAGCGCCGGCTCGCGGCGAAGATCGCGGAGTGGAAGCGCCGGTTCAGCTCGCGGTACTCGACGATGTCCTCCGGCGTCTTGCACACCGCCATGCGCTGCTGGAGGTCGGCGAGCTCCACCAGCTCCTCGTCCGTCACGTCCAGCGCCGCGAACCGCGCCGCCATGCTCTCGATGAAGGCGCGGCAGGCGTAGAGGTCCTCGACGTCCTCGGGCGAGAACTCGACGACGCGCACGCCGCGGTACGGCACGTGCTCGACCAGTCCCTCGGCGGCGAGCTTCTTGAGCGCCTCGCGAACCGGCATCTGGCTCACGCCGTATTCCTGTGCCAAGCGTTCCTGCCGCAGCCACTCCCCGGGCGCCAGCACCCCAGCAAGGATGTCGGCGCGCAGGTGGTCCGCGACCCACTGCTGCAGCTGGCGGTGCGAGGGGGACGGGGCTCTTTCAGCCATCCGTTGGATCTCTGATATTAGATATTATATCTAACTTCGCGAATGTCAAGCCATGGGAGCGCATTTTGCAACACGATGAGCGCTCTCGATTTGCATCCGAATCGTCGGAGCGCGACGCGGCCGGCAGCACCGCGGAATCCGCCCACCCAGCGGAAGCCAACCGCGGTTTCCGGGCTCAGCTCCAGCGCGTCAGCGCCGGCCACACCAGCGCGAGCAGCGACACGACGACGAACACCGCCTGCAGCGGCCAGTGCCACCGCACCCACCGCTCGTAGGGGATCTTCGCCAGCGCCAGCGTGCCGACCGTGACGCCCGAGGTCGGGATGATCATGCTGGTGAATCCCGCGCCGAGCTGGTAGGCGAGCACGAGCGTCTGGCGGGTGATCCCCGACAGGTCGGCGAGCGGCGCCAACAGCGGCATCGTCAGCACCGCCTTGGTCGAGCCCGACGGGATGAAGAAGTTGAGGATGAGCTGGAGCACGTACATCGCCTGCGCCGCCACCACCCCGCCGAAGTGCGACGTCACCGACGCCATGCCGTAGAGGATCGTGTCGAGGATGTGGCCGTCCTCGAGGATCACGACGATGCCGCCGGCGAACGCCACGATCAGCGCCGCGCCGGCGATGTCCTTGGCGCCGGCGATGAACGACTTGGCGAGGCGCGACGGACCGATCCCGGCGGCGAGGCCGGACAGCACGCCCATGGCGAAGAACAGGCCGCCGAACTCGACCATGTACCACTTCAGCACCGTCGACCCGACGATCAGGCCGACCACCGTGCCGGCGAGGATCACAAGGCAGATGCCGTGCCGCCAGGTGAACGCGGGCCGCTCGCCGTCCGCCTTCTCGAGCTCCGCGCGCCGCGCCTGGTCGAGGTCGTACATGATCGAGCGCTTCGGGTCCGCCTTCACGCGCGCCGCGTACACCATCACCCAGACGATCGCCACCACCGTCGCCGCCACCCACACGAGCAGCCGGTAGCGGATGCCCGAGCCCAGCGGCACGCCCGCGATCCCCTGCGAGATCTGCACCGTGAAGGGGTTCAAGAACCCGGCGGAGAACCCGACGCCGGCACCGACGAACGAGAGGCAGATGCCGACCAGCGAGTCGTAGCCGAGCGCGATTGCCATCGGCACGAAGATCAGCGCGAACGGCATCGCCTCCTCGCACATGCCGTAGGCGCCGCCGAAGAACGAGAACACGGTCATGACGATCGGGATGATCAGGTAGCTGCGCCCGCCGAGCAGCTTGACGAGCTCGTGGATGCCGGCCGCGATCGCGCCGGTGTCGTTCAAGATGTTGAACGCGCCGCCGACGATGAAGATCAGGCCGATGATCGCCCCCATGCGCAGGAACCCGCGCATCGGGGCGAGGAACACCGCGGCGAGCTGCGGGCGCGAGGGCTCGACGTGGTAGGTGCCGGGGACGACGATCTCGCGCGTCGCGTCGCCGACCTTCTCCTGCTGCCGGGTGTAGGCGCCGCCGGGGAGCAGCCAGGTCGCCGCGGCCGCGAGCAGGATCAGCGCGAAGGCGATCACGAACACGTCGGGGCTCTTCCGTTTCATCGGCACCTCCCCAGGCGCGGGGATTATAGGCAATCCGCAACGAGGCGCCTTTGCGAGGCGACCGAGTCGCAGATCCGTGCCGTCGGCCGCCGAGCCGGCGCCGCACGGTTGCATGCGATTGCGACCGGGTCTATATTGAGGGCTCGGAATCGAGTCAACCGTCGGGCAGGAGGGCGCACGGCGCGGCGGCGTCGAGCGTCGTGGCGCGGACCCGTCTCCGGAAGCTGCGAGGCGGGGCGGGAAAGGGGTCGAGCATGAGGAAGCGGGCGGTGGCGATCGGTGGTGCGCTGTTGCTGTTCGTCGTGGCGTCGGCGGCGCCGGCGCCGGTTCCGAAGGCGCGCCGGCACGTCCAACCCGCGCCGGAGATCGGCGACTCGATGGCCAGGGCGCTGTACCTCGCCGCGACGCGGACCCTCTCCACGTCGGGCGTCCTCTCGGGCCCGCAGTTCTTCCCGCAGTCGGTGGCGTCCGGCGACCCCCGTCCCGACAGCGTCGTGCTATGGACCCGCGTCGTCGACCCCGACCTCGCCGGCCAGGACCTCCCGGTCCGCGTCATCGTCACGCAGGATCCCTACTTCGCGCATGTCGTGATGAACCAGGTGGTGGTGGCGCAGGCCGGCTACGACAACTGCGTCAAGCTCCTCGTCCCCGGCCTGTCGCCGCGCACCACCTACCTCTACTTCTTCGTCTACGCGAAGGCCGGCACGGTCTACCTGTCCCACCTGGGGAGGACGAGAACCGCGCCCGCCCCGACCGACACGGCGCCGGTCCGCTTCGCCTACTTCTCGTGCCAGGACTACGAGGGGCGCTACTACAACACCTACGCGAAGCTGCTCCTCGACCACGCCGACGACATCGACTTCGTGGCGTTCATCGGCGACTACATCTACGAGACCGCGGGCGACCCCGCGTCCCAGACGCCGATCCCCGGCCGCGCGATCGACTTCACCGACAAGGCGGGCGCCATCCTGCTGGGCGCGCCCGACCACCCCTACTACGCCGCCTCGAGCCTGTCGAACTACCGGCAGCTCTACCAGACGTACCGCTCCGACCCGATGCTCCAGCGCCTGCACGAGAGCTTCCCAATGGTCGCGACCTGGGACGACCACGAGTACGCCAACGACTGCCACGGCGCGGCCGCGAACTACTTCGACAAGCGCAAGGACGAGAACGACCCGGCGCGACGGCGCCGTGCCGAGCAGGCGTTCTTCGAGTACATGCCGATCACCGCCGGGCTCGGCGCCGCCGGCACGCTCGCGATCGACGACTCGATCCTCTTCCCCAACGCCAGGGTGTACCAGGACCTCCAGTTCGGCGCGAACCTCGACCTCGTGCTCACCGACTACCGCTCGTTCCGGCCCGACGTGCTCGTGCCGGAGAACGCGTTCCCCGGGGCGATCGTGCTCGACAAGGCGACGCTGCAGGCGGTGCTCGGCGCCCAGGGGTACGCCGCCGCCGCGGGCAGCCTCGACCCCTACATCCCGATCGCCTCGAACCCGCCGCTCCAGGGCGCGACGATCGCGATCCTGACGCAGCTCTACCAGCTCTCGAACCCGTTCCTCGACGCCGGCGGAGCCGCGGCCGCGGCGCAGGCGGCGGCGAGCGGGAACGTCAGCGCGACCTACCTCAACGCCCTGTTCGCCGGCGCCGGCCAGCCCGCGCCGTTCTCGGACGCGGACCTGGCGGCGATGGACCGCGGGCTGTCGTACCTCTTCCTCGGCAAGCAGAACCTCTACGACTCGCGGGGATCGCGCTACGTCCTCGCCAAGGACAGCTTCGACCTGCTCTCGGGCTATCTCTACGCCGCCTCGCAGGGGGCGGCGGAGGACGCGTTTGGCGCGACGCAGGAGGCGTGGATCAAGCAGACGCTGACGGCGTCCAACGCGAAGTGGAAGGTGCTGGCGAGCTCGGTGTCGATGACGCCGATGATCCTCGACTTCCTCAACCCGCTGATCGCCGCCTCGCTCCCGCCGACGTTCCCGGCCGCCTACCGGACCCGCCTGCTGATCGACGCCGACGAGTGGGACGGCTTCCCGCAGCGGCGCGCCGAGCTGGTCGGCTTCCTCCAGAGCGTGCCCGGGAGCGTGATCATCTCCGGCGACATCCACGGCTCGTTCGTCACCGACCACGGCAACGGGTTGTTCGAGTTCACCGGCACCGCCGTCAGCTCGCAGACGATCGAGCAGGAGGTGCTGGTCCTGGTGATGGCCGACCCGGTGCTCAGCCAGGTCCCGGGCATCGAGGCCGTGGTGCGCCTGGTCGGACTGATCATGCAGCTCTCCTCGCAGGACCCGGCGGTCAGCCCGGCCAAGATCCTCGCGCAGTGGCCGAGCTCGCACGGCTGCGTCGTGATGACCGCCGCGCCGGACGGGCTGACCGCGACCTACTACCACATCGACGCGGCGCAGGTGGGAAACAACTACTACGCCGACGCGGCCTCGCTGAACTCGCTGTTCCAGACCACCACCTACACGGTGCAGGGAGGGCAGCTCACCCAGGCCGGACCGTAAGCGTCCGCGGGCCGGCGGCGTCCGTCTAGGAGACGCGGACCGCCACCACCGTCGTCGGGTCGTTGGTCGTGTTGTCGATCACCGATGCCGACGCGACCACGCCGTCCCCCGACGTCACCGTGACCTTGGCGTACCCGGCGGCCAGCGCGGTCTGCCCCGCCTTGCCGGCGAACGGCTGGTTCTCCTGCTTCCACTCGCCCGGAGCGAGCGTGACGTCGTAGCTCGCCAGCGCCGCGCCGGTGGCGTCGAACAGCGTCACGGTCGCCGTCGCCGTCGCGTCGCCCGTGTTCGTGAGCGAGATGTTGCTGCGGTACGAGGCGTCCTCGACCAGCTGCGGCAGCACCGCCGACTCGCCCGCGGCGAGCATCGACGCGGGCGCGGCCGCGGCGTAGTCCTGGCCGAGCGTCCCGCTCGCCGAGCGGTTGTAGGTCCGCGACGTGACCACCGCCGGCTGGTCGGCCACCACCTCGATCGCGCCCGAGCCGACGAAGCCGAGCTGCCCGACGACGTCGGCGAACACCGCCTGGCTGGCGGCCGCCACGTCGGCGGCGA
>DATIYW010000214.1:0-12301 GCA_035517415.1 Thermoanaerobaculaceae bacterium | reverse complement strand
CTGCGCCGGCACCGGCGTGATCGAAGGCGTCGCCGGGTTGGCGTTGATCGTGACGTTCGCCGTGTTGCTCGCCGTGCACCCCGAGGCGTTGCTCACCGTGAGCGTCAGACCGACCGTCCCCGAGGCCCCGGCCGTGTACGTGATCGTCTGGATGTTGGTGGCACTCGTGATCGTGCCGCCGCTGATCGACCACGCGTAGCTCGCCGCCCCCGCCGGACCGGAGGCCTGGTTCCCCGTCGACCCCGCGCACACCTGCGCCGGCACCGGCGTGATCGAAGGCGTCGCCGGATTGGCGTGCACCGTCATCGCGATGACGTTGCTTCCAACCGGGTTGACGGAGGTGCACGGCGAGGCGTTGCTCGTCATCACGACGTCGACCTGGTCGCCGTCGGCGAGGGTGCTCGAGGCGAAGCTCGGGCTGTCGGTGCCGACGTTGCCGCCGTTGACGCGCCACTGGTACGAGGGCGCCGCGCCCCCCTCGACCGGCGTCGCGGTGAAGGTCACGGGCGTGCCCGCGCAGATGGTCGTCGCGGACGCCACGATCGACACCGAGGGCGTGACGCAGACGTCGAGCGTGACCTGCTGGCTGCCGCTGCAGCCGTTGGCGTCAACCGCGGTGACCGTGAACGTGAAGCTGCCGCTCGCCGTCGGCGTGCCGGACAGCTCGCCTCCCGCCGAGAACGTCATGTTCGCCGGGAGGGCGCCGGTCTCGCTCCAGGTGTAGGACCCGCTGCCGCCGCTCGCCGTGAAGGTGGTGTCCGGGTACGCCGTCCCGACCGTGGCGTTGACCAGCGTGGTCGGGGTGATGCCGATCGTCGAGCACAGCGTCGCGTCGGCGCGGAAGAACATGTTGCCGTCCTGCACGACGCCGTACACCGCAAGCAGCTCCGGGTGCGTCGGGTGCGCGCTCGGCGGCTTGGTCGCCAGCGGGTCGATCCCGGCCCAGTCCGAAGCCTGGCCGTCGAGGGTGATCGCGGCCCAGGCGACACCCGCCAGGCCGGTGACCAGGAGCACGACGCCGAGCGCCGCGACGGCGCCGCGGCGGCGGCGGAGCAGCGCGAAGCCGGCGAACAAGATCAGCGCCGACAGCAGCAGCACGCCCCAGCTCGAGAGCGCCGGGATCCTGGTCGCCGCGCCGTCGGTCGGCAGCGCCCCGGCCGGCAGCAGGGCGTCCTCGTCCCCGCCCGCGTCGCTCACCACGAAGCCGACCGGGATGGTCGGCGCCACAAACCCCGCGAGCGAGAGCGGGAAGTAGCTCTCCACCAACGCCGAGCCGAAGGCGCCGTTGCCCGGCCCGATCGGCCACGGTGGGGTGAACGGTCCGGCGACGTCGACCGGTGCGCCGAGCGTCCCGCCGCTGCAGACCTGCCGCTGCAGGGTCGTGACCCTGTTGGACGCGGTGTCGACGGTGGCGATGAGGACCTGGTCGGCGCCCGCGAACGTGCCTGCCGGGGTGACGATGTTGCAGCCGGTCGACGGGCTGCCGTCGAGGTCGAGCAGGACCTTGATCTCCACCGCGTCCGCGCGACCCGACCAGGCGAAACCCGCCGCGACGATGGCGAGGACCCCGCCTGAGGTCAGTGCCCGGGATGCGAAGCCACGGAACGCCTTCACGCTCGATGCCGGCCCCAATGCAGGAGTCACACCGCCCCCTCTCGTCGTCACCGTCCGCCCACCCATCGCCCCCCACGGATAGCTCGGGTTGAACTGGCCCGCAGCTTAACACGAGCCCTGCCGGACCCACACCGCGATGTCGCGCGCTCCGCGGAGGAGGCGCACCTCGCCACTCCGCGGAAGCGTCGCCGCCGGCCGCGCTGAGAACCGCGTCTACGCCCCGGCGCGGGGCGCGGCGCCGAAGCGACGCCAGGCGAAGTAGATCGGGATGCCGGTGAGGACGATCGCGAGGCCGGGCCAGGTCGTCTGCGTCTTGTACACGAGCAGCGTCGCGGCGATCGCGGCCGCGGCGAGGATGTACGCGGCGGGCACGACCGGGTAGCCGAACGCACGGTACGGCCGCTCGGCGTCGGGCCGGGTGCGGCGCAGCACGAACAGCGCCGCGATCGTCAGGACGTAGAAGATCAGCACCGCGAATACCACGTAGTCGAGCAGGTTGGAGTACACGTTGCCGTACTGCGCGAGCCCGGTCGCCGGGTCGCGCAGGACCGCGCCCGACGCGTCGCGCAGGCGGGTGCGGGGCAGGATCAGCAGCGACGCCCAGACGCACTGCAGCACCAGGCCGACTGCCGGCACGTGGTGGCGGTTGAGCGTGCCGGTGGAGCGGAAGAACAGCCCGTCGCGCGCCATCGCCCAGTAGACGCGCGCGCCGGCGAGGATCAGGCCGTTGTTGCAGCCGAACGTCGAGACGACGATCGCGGCCGCCATGATCCGCGCCCCGGCGCCGCCGAAGATCGTCTGCAGCGCCGCCGTCGCGACGCGGTCGTCGGGCGCGTGCTGGATCGCCGCCACCGGCAGCGTGACGAGATACGCGGCGTTGGCGAGCAGGTAGAGCACGATCACCAGTCCCGTGCCGGCCGCCATTGCGATCGGCACCGAGCGCCGCGGGTCCCTCACCTCGGCGGCAGCGAAGCCGATGTTGTTCCACGCGTCCGACGAGAACAGCGAGCCGACCTGGGCGACGCCGAACGCCACCAGCAGGCCGAACAGCCCCGCCGCCGCGCTGGTCGGCGCCGCGAACGGCACGTCCGGCACGATCGTCGCGACGCCGTGCGGGGTGAACGGCGCCGCGAAGTTGGCGTGGATCGCGGCGCGGTTGGCGCCGACCGCCAAGCCGACCACGATCAGCGCGAGCAGCGCGAGCGTCTTGGTCGAGGTGAACAGGTTCTGGATCGAGCGCGCGAGCGCCAGCCCGCGCGTGTTGGTCCACGTCAGCAGTGCGAGCATGAGGATGCCGACCAGCTGCTGCGTCGACAGGCTGAGCGCGTAGCCGGCGGAGAGGTCGACCGGCGGGACGATCCACGCGGTCGGCGAGATCGCCGGGAACAGCTCGCCGAGGTAGCGCGCGAACGCCACCGCGACCGCCGCGATCGTGCCGGTCTGGATGACGAGGAACAGCGTCCAGCCGTAGAGGAACCCCCAGAACGGCGAGTACGCCTCGCGCAGGAACACGTACTGCCCGCCGGCGTCGGGCATCATCGCCGCGAGCTCGCCGTACGACAACGCCGCCGAGACCGTGAGCAGCCCGGTGACCGCCCAGGCGGCGAGCAGCATGCCGGCGGAGCCGAGCTGGCGGGTGATGTCGGCGGAGACGATGAAGATCCCCGAGCCGATCATCGAGCCCGCCACCACCATCGTGGCGTCGAGCACGCCGAGGCCGCGCACGAAGCCCGCGGCCCTCGCCCCGTCCTGCGCGGTCGTCCCTGCCATGGCGGCCTGCCCTCACCCGATCGACGACGTCATGCCTGCGCGATGAAGCGCCGCCATCGTATCGGGCGCCGCGCCGCCCGGTCAATCACGCCGCCCGCAACGCGAAGGGGCGAGGCCGCGCCTCGCCCCTCGCCGTCTCCGAGACGCCGCGCCTAGGTGTTGAGATGCCGGCGCGGCTTGGTCGTGCGCGGGTCGGTGACGGTGATCGTCCCGGTCCTGGTCGTCGAGAAGTCGCCGAACGAGGCGAGCAGCCGCCACGCGTAGGTGCCGCCGACGGCGTAGGTGTGACTCGGGTTCTGGTTCGACGAGAACGGCGTGCCGTCGCCGAAGTCCCATGTGTACGTGGCGCTGCCGCTGCACGAGCTGCCCGTTGCGGTCGCCTGGAACGCCGCGGCGCTGTTGACCGCGACCGTCGCAGGCCCGCTCGCCGTCGCGCTCACCGTGCACGCGCCGAACTCGGCGGCGATCGTCTGAGCCCGCGCGCCGGCGCCGTTGTGGTGGTGGAGCAGGAGGATCCCGCTCGCGCCGTCGGTCGTGTAGCTGGCCTGGTTGCCGCTGACCTGGATCGACGTGGTCGGCAGGTCGGGGAAGATCGGCTGCCCCGACCCCGACACCGCGAAGCTCCCGCCGAACGTGAGGCCGGCGCTGGTCGGGTCGTAGCTGTGGTGCACCTGGGCGCCGGTCGCGCGGTTGAAGTAGAACTTGAACTGGCTCTTGCCGGCGCCCAGTCCGAGGGCGTTCGCGCTCACCGGCAGGACGACCACGTTGCTGTCGAGCGGGGCGGTGTCGAGCACGTCGGGGGTCACGCCGTTCGCCGGCAGGAGGCTGCAGATGTTGGTCGACAGCGAGCACAGCGCCGCCTCGTAGACGTCGTCGCCGGGGTCGAAGTCGGTGATGAAGAGGTCGTAGTCGTCCTTGCCGTCGCCGTTGGTGTCGATCAGGATGTCGTAGACCACCGGCACCGGGTTCGACCAGTTCTGCTGCATCGCGATGCCGAAGTAGATCGTCGAGTCGGCGAGCGCCTTGCCGTTGGCGACCTGCGTCGCGTAGTCGGTCGCGACGCCGAGGAAGCGGGCGTCGGAGACGGAGGGGTCGGGGTTGTCCTCGACCAGCTCGAACGCGCTGACGAGCGAGAGGATGTCGTTGGGGTAGGCGGTGCCGGTGGAGATCCCCTTGCCGACCAGGTCGAGCGTCGCCGCCGCCGGACTGCCGGGAACGCCGAGCGACGTCTGCAGCGCCGACATCGCCGAGACCGGGCGGAGCGTGGCGTAGACCGGCACGCGCAGCACCGGGCCGGAGGCGGGGGTGAGCGTGAGGTAGCCGTCCTCCTCCGACAGCCAGAAGCGCGCGAACCCCTCGGAGGTTGTGAACACGCTCGGGTCCATGGTGTGGCGCATGTTGGCGGCCGTCGCGGTGAGCAGGACGTCCACCTCGGCCGACCCGCCCGCCGGGACCGTCACGCTGTCGCCGAGCGGGAACGAGATCGACACCCCCGGGACGGTGGCGAACGGCGCGTAGCCGACGGCGTAGGTCACCGCCGCGGCGGACTTGTTCTCGACCGTCACGTGCTTGGTCAGGGCCGTGGTGCCGGACACCTCGACCGCGCCGAACGAGACGCTCACCGCGCCGGCGTCGTCGGCGCAGAACGCCACGCCGGGCGCCTGCGCCGCCGCCGCGACGTCGACGCGTCCGGCGCCGATCCGGCCCGGACCGACCAGCGGCGGCGTGGCGTTGGGGTAGATCGTCACGTCGTGGCCGGTGTTCATCAGCAGCGCCTTGAGCTCCTCGACGCTCCAGTCGGGGTGGAGCTGGCGCAGCAGCGCCATCGTGCCCGCGACGTGAGGCGTCGCCATCGAGGTTCCGTCGAGGACGATCCCCTGGTTGGTGCTGCCACCCTCGACCGAGAAGATCTGCAGCCCGGGCGCGGCGACGTCGGGCTTGAGCAGCGCGTCGCCGGTGCGCGGGCCGCGCGAGGAGAAGCTCGCCATCGCGTCGGTCATCAGCAGGCCGGTGAGCGTGACGTTGACGCCGGGAGTCGGCAGGTCGGCCTCGAGGCCCTGTGCGTCGACGAAGAACATCGAGACCGACGGGATGGTGATCGTCGCGTCGGTTCCGCTCATGACGATCGGGCCCTCGTCGACGTTGTCGGCGACGATCGCCGCGGTCGCCCCGGCGAGCTGCGCGTTCTTCACCTTGACCGTGAAGTTGCAGCTCCCGCGGTCCATCATCGCCACCTTGCCCTGCATCGCGGCGGCGTTGGAGAACGACGAGCAGCCGTTGTGGGGGTTGGCCCAGACCAGGTCGCTGGTGATGCCGGCGCTCGGCAGCGGCGGCCCGAACTCGGCGGCCTCCACGACGTAGTCGCCGGCGATCGCGTCCGGGGTGTTGACGACGAGGTCGGGGTAGAGCACGCCGGGGTCGCCGACCGCCGCCACCGAGATCGCCCGCGTGGCGTTGCTCGGCGTGCCGACGATGAAGTAGCCGTCGTTGTCGTTGCCGGCCGCCGCCACGACGATCACGCCGAGCGAGGCGGCGCGCTCCGCCGCCTGCGCGTCGGGGTCGTCGGGCGCGCCGTAGCTCGAGCCGAGCGAGAGGTTGACGACGTCGAGGTGGTCGGAGAAGTTGCCGTCGTTGTTGGGGTCGACCGCCCAGTCGAGCGCGGGGGTGACCAGGTTGCTCACGCCGCCGCAGCCGAAGATGCGCAGCGCGTAGAGCTGCGCGCCCGGCGCGACGCCGGGGCCCATGCCGAGAGTCGAGATCGGCGTGCTCGCGTTCCACGGCCCGGCGAACGTGCTGCCGTCTGCGTTCTCGCCGTAGCCGGCCAGTGTGCCGGCGACGTGCGAGCCGTGGGTGATGATCGCATTGCCTGACGAGTCGAGGCCGAAGCAGTCCATCGGGTCGGGGTCCGGCACCGGCGTGGTCGAGCCGTCGACCCCGGAGGCGTCGTAGTTGTCGCCGCAGAAGTCGTAGCCGCCCACCACCTTGGCCGTCTTCGGCCAGTTCGCGCTGGTGTAGGTGCCGTCGCCGCGGTACGCCCCGCTGCCGCCGAAGTCCTTGTGCAGGTAGTCGATCCCGGTGTCGATCACGCCCACCTTGACGCCCGCCCCGGTGATCGGCCCGCCGGCGACGCCGCCCCACACCTGCGGCGCGCCGATGAACGGCACCGAGGTGAAGTTCTCTCGCCGCTTCGGCACCAGCGGGTGGACCGCCTTGACGCCCGGCAGGCGCCCGATCTCGTCGAGGCGCGCCGGGTCGACCTGCACCGCGACGCCGTTGTAGACGCGCTGCACGCGGTAGATCACGTCCGCCCCGATGCCGGGGCTGGTCAGCACCTCCGCCAGGTCGCGCTGCGCCTGGTCGAGCCGCGCCATCTGGGCGCGGGCGAGCGCGCTCGCCTGCACCTCGACCGACGCCGCCGCCGCCGTGCCGCTGCCCGCCACCCCAGCGCGCTGCGCCTGGAGGTAGACCTCGACCGCCGACGGTTCGCTCATCTCGACCATCGCGCCGACGCGCCCGTCGGCGTTGACCGTGTAGCCGCGCCGGACCAGCGCGAGGCGCGCCGCGCCGGCGCCCTTCGCGGTCGCCGCGGTCCGGGCCGGCGGCCCGCCCTTGCCGCCCTTGACGAGCTGGAGCCGACTCGACGCCGCCTCGGAGCGGGCGCCGAGCACCATGCACACGGCGGAGATGATGATCAGGAACGACCTGCGGAAGCGAATCGACATCGGCGAACCCTCCCGGCCCCGCGCCACGCGTCGACCCGGCGACACGAGCCGGGATGCCGCATCCAATTCTCGTCGCCTTTCCAACCTCATCGATTCGCGAGTTCGAGTGCCCGATTGCCCTACGCCGTGAAATCTATCTTCGGCCCCGTCCCTTGTCAAAGCGCGTCGCCCGAGGCCGCATTCCTCCCGCCGCGAGCCGCGGCGCGCCCTTGGCTCCGCGGTTTGGGACGTTCGTCGGGCGCCGAGGTTGACGCGGGGCGCGCCGCAGCCGAGCGGGCCGACGAGCCGAGTCCGGGCGGCGCCGTACCGCGCCTGTGTCTCAGTTGTTGCCCCGCAGTTGCGAGAGCGCTTGACCGCCGGCCCGTCCGGGCCTAGCTTGTCGGTCGGGGGGACGTGGTCGTGAAGCGCCTGAGGCCCTGGCATCCGCTGCTGCTCCTGCCGCTCGCCGCCGTCGCGGGGTGGGTCGCGGCGCGCGGCCGGGCCACCGTCCAGGACCCCGCCGCGGTGCTCCTCGCACTCCGTTCTACGCAGGGACCCCGCCTCCCGGATGCTGTCGCGGTCGGTGCGGCGAAGCGCTCCGAGCCCGCGAGCTACGACCGCGAGACGCTCTACGAGTACATCGACGGCGCGGCCGAGGGGTACCTGGCGCGCGGCTTCCAGCGTTGCCTCGCCGCAAGCTACGGCTTCGTCCGCGGCGGCGCCGCCGCGGTCGAGGTCGACGCGGAGCTGTACCGGTTTTCACAAGCAAAAGGGGCGCGCGGGCAGCTCGAAGCCGAGCGCCCGGCCGCCGCGACCCCGGTCGGCGGCCTGGCCGACGCGTGGTGCGACGCTTCCACCCTGGTCGCGGTGCGCGGCGCCGACTACCTCAAGCTCACGGCGTTCGCGGAAGGTGGCGCGCGCCCGGAGCTGGAGGCGATCGCGCGGGCGTGGGCGAAGGAGGCGGCGCGCTGAGCGACCCCTACCGCCCCGAGGTCACCCGGCGCGAGGCGGTGCTGCGCCTCTCCTCCGCCGCGCTCGCCGCGGCCGCGGTCGGCGGCGGCGCGCTGTTCTTCCGCGACCGGCGCGCCGCGCCGGCGGGCGCGGCGGCGGTGCCGGACTGGCGGCTGCCGCAGCCTGCCGGCGCGCCGCGGGGGGTCGCCTCGCGCGGCGGCGACGCGGCCGCGAACGTGCGGCGGGCGCTCGCGGCGCTGGGCGGGATCGAGCGCTTCGTCCGCCCGGGCGAGAGCGTGCTGATCAAGCCCAACGTCGGCTGGGACCGGCTCCCGGAGCAGGCCGCCAACACCGACCCGCAGCTGGTCGCGGAGCTGGTCCGCCTCGCGCGCGGCGCGGGCGCCAAGCGCGTGCTCGTGACCGACATCTCGTGCAACGACCCGCGCCGCTGCTTCGCCCGCTCCGGCATCGCGGCCGCGGCCGCCGCCGCCGGCGCCGAGGTGGTGGAATCGCAGCGCCTCACGCTCGTCCCGGCCTCGCTGCCCGGCGTCTGCGGCGGCCTCGAGGTGGTCGCCGAGCTGCTGCGCGCCGACCGCGTGATCAACGTGCCGGTGGTCAAGCACCACAGCCTGTCCAAGGCGACGCTCGGGATGAAGAACTGGTTCGGCGTGCTCGGCAAGGGGCGCAACCGGCTGCACCAGGACGTCACCCGCGCGCTCGCGGAGCTCGGCGCGGACTTCCGCCCGACGCTCACGGTGATCGACGCCACCCGCGTGCTCGCGGCCAACGGCCCGGTCGGCGGCAGCCTCGCCGACGTGCGCGCGGTCGGCGCGGTCGCCGCCGGCACCGACCCGGTCGCGCTCGACGCCTGGGGCGCCTCCCTTCTCGGCCTCGCGCCGGAGCGCCTCGCCTACCTCGCGGCGGCGTCCCAGGCCGGGCTCGGCGAGGCCGACCCCACCGCGGTCAAGGAGCTCGGCACCGCATGACGAAGACGGGGGTCAGGGATCAGGGAACAGGGGCCCGGGACCACAACCGCGTGGCAAGGGGCCGGGGGCCGGGGGCGGGACCCACCCACCGCCCCGCGGAAGCCAGCGCGCGGCACGGCCGCGCTTCACACCGGCCACCGGCCACTGGCCGCCGGCCACGCCTCCCGGTCTTGCCTGGAGTCCTGCAGTGAGGTGGACCATCCGCATCCGCATCGCCTACCAGGCGTTCTTCCTCCTGCTCTTCGTCTGGCTGCTCGCCCGCCTCGCCGCCGGCGACGCCCGCGACTTCCCCTACTCCGTGTTCCACCACGCCGACCCGCTCTCCGCCGCCGGCGTGACGCTGGCCGCCGGGACACTGCCGGGGGCGCTGTTCTGGGCGGCGCTGCTGGTCGTGCTCACGCTCGTCTTCGGCCGCGTCTTCTGCGGCTGGATCTGCCCGCTCGGCACGCTGCAGCAGCTTTCGAGCTGGCTGCTCTCGCCGCGCTCGCGCCGCGAGAGCCTGCGGGTCAACCGCTACCGCAGATGGTACGCGCTCAAGTACTACGTGCTCGCCGCGCTGCTCGCGGCGGCGCTCGCCGGCAGCTTGCAGACCGGCTGGCTCGACCCGCTCTCGCTCGCCGCGCGCGGCCTCGCGTCCGGGCTGTGGCCGTTGCTCCCGGGCGGCCGTGCGGTGCCGGGCGGGTGGCTCGCCGCGCTGCTGCTGCTCGGCATCCTGGTGGCGAGCCGCTGGGTGCCGCGCGTGTTCTGCCGCGGCCTCTGCCCGCTCGGCGCGTTCCTCGGCGTGTTCTCGCGCTTCGCCGTCTTTCGCGTCCACCGCCGCGACGACGCCTGCAGCTCGTGCAAGCTGTGCGGGTTCGCCTGCCAGGGCGCGGACGAGCCGCTCGGCGAGCACCGCGTCGGCGAGTGCCACGTCTGCCTCAACTGTCTGCCCGGCTGCCCGGAGGGGGCGATGAGCTACGACCCGCTCCCGCCGCTCGCCGCGCCCCCGCCGCAGCCGGACCTCGCCCGCCGCTACCTGTTCGGCGCGGTGCTCGGCTCGTTCGCGGTCGCGCCGCTGCTGCGCGCCACCGGCGGCGGTCGGACCGCGGCGAGGCCGCAGCTGCTCCGCCCGCCCGGGGCGCTGGCGGAAACCGAGTTCCTCGAGCGCTGCGTCAAGTGCTCGCTGTGCCAGCAGGCGTGCCCGACCGGCGCGATCCAGCCCGCCATCGCCCAGGCCGGCGTCGAGGGATTCTGGACGCCGGTGGTGGTGCCGCGCCGCGGCTGGTGCGAGTTCGCCTGCACGCGCTGCGGCGAGGTGTGCCCGACCGGGGCGATCGCGCGCCTCGCGCCGGCGCGCAAGACCGGCTACGACGGCAAGCCGCCGGTGCGGATCGGCACCGCGTTCGTCGACCGCGGCCGCTGCCTGCCGTGGGCGATGCACACGCCGTGCATCGTGTGCGAGGAGATGTGCCCGACCGATCCGAAGGCGATCTGGTTCGAGGAGGTCGACGAGCCCGGCCGCGACGCCGCGATCGTTCACCTGCAGCGCCCGCGCGTCGACGCGGCGCGCTGCGTCGGCTGCGGGATCTGCGAGAACAAGTGCCCGGTCGGCGAGGACGCGGCGATCCGCGTCTCGTCGGTGGGCGAGAGCCGCGACCCGTTGAACCGGCTGCTCGCGGAGGGGGCTTCGTCGTGAGCCCGCCGCGCCGCCGCCCGCTCGACGGGGTCGCTCGAGGGGCAGGCCGTGCCGCGCTTCTCGTGGGGGTGCTCATGTTCGCCAGAGGGCTTCATGCCGAGGTGCGCCGGCCCGCGGTGGCGGGCGCGTTCTACCCCGCCGATGTGGCGGAGCTGCGCGCGGACCTCGAGGGGTTCCTGCATCCGGCCGCGCCGGGCGCGGCGGCGCCGGTGGCGCTGATCGCGCCGCACGCCGGCTACGTCTTCTCCGGCGCGACCGCGGGCAAGGCGTTCGCGGCGCTCGCCGGCCGGCACCCCTCGCGGGTGATCCTGCTCGGCCCGTCGCACCACCTCGGCTTCGACGGCGGCGCCCTGCCCGCCTCGCGCGTGACCGCGTTCGCGACGCCGCTCGGCGAGATGCCGGTCGACGTCGCCGCGGTGGCGAAGCTCGCCGCCGAGCCCGAGTTCGACGGCCCGTCCGCCGCGCACGAGCGCGAGCACTCGCTCGAGGTCGAGCTGCCGTTCCTCCAGGCCACCGTCGGCGCGGTGCCGATCGTGCCGATCCTGGTCGGCCAGGGCACCACCCGCTCGCTGGCGCGCGCGATGGCGAAGCGCCTCGCCGAGCTCCTCGACCCCGGCACGGTAGTGGTGGCGTCGTCCGACTTCACCCACCACGGTGACCCCTACGGCTACGCCCCGTTCGGCGGCGGCCCCGACCTCGGCAAGCGTCTCACCGGGCTCGGCCGCGACACCGCCGGGCGCGCCGCAGCCGCGGACGCGCGCGGCTTCTGGCAGCAGGTCGACGTGAGCGGCGACACGGTCTGCGGGGCGCGGCCGATCGCGGTGCTGCTCGAGCTGCTCGCGCACGCGTTCGACGGCTCGGGCGCTATTCGCGAGGTGACCACCTCCGGCGACGTGAGCCGCAACTGGTACCAGGTCGTGACCTACGCCGGCGTCGACTTCACCGGCGCCTGGCGCGCCTGGCGCGACGACCCCCCCGCGCCGCAGCTCACCGAGCTCGCCGCGCCCGAGCAGGCGGCGGCGCTCGCGCTCGCGCGGGCGACGCTCGCGTCGCACCTCAGCCACGAGGGCCAGCTCGCGGAGTGGTTCGCGGCCCACCCGGTCGCCGGAAACCTCGCGGCGCCGGCGGGTGTGTTCGTGACCATCAACAACCGCGGCGCCAAGGCGCGCAAGGAGGGGCGGCTGCGGGGCTGCATCGGCATGATGGACGCGCGCGAGCCGCTCGCCGACGCGATCGTCGACGCCGCGGTATCCGCCGCGCACGACCCGCGCTTCCCGCGGCTGCGCGAGGAGGAGCTCGCCCAGGTCGGCGTCGAGATCTCGGTGCTCTCGCCGCGCCGGCCGATCGCCGACGCCGAGGCGATCGAGCTGGGCCGTCACGGCGTGGTGCTGAGCAAGGACGGGCGGAGCGCCGTGTTCCTTCCCCAGGTGGCGACCGAGACCGGCTGGGACAAGGCCACGTTCCTGTCGCAGCTCTCGCTCAAAGCCGGCCTGCCGCCCGACGCGTGGAAGCGAGGCGCGAAGTTCGAGGTGTTCACCGCCCAGGTCTTCGGCGAGCACGAGTAGCCGCCCGGCGGGCATCGGGCGTGGGAGACCATTCGGGGC
>DATIYW010000213.1:0-10471 GCA_035517415.1 Thermoanaerobaculaceae bacterium | reverse complement strand
CGCGTTGGAGACCCCGTTGACCGCCGAGGTGATATCCGTGATCGCCTTCTGCATCTGCCCATGCGACGGCAGCGTGTAGTCCTTCCCCCCGATCACCGCCCCGGTCGGGTCCAGCACCGCCGCGTGGAAGGTGACACCCTGCCCCGCGATCTCCACCGCCCCGAAGTTGTACCTCGCCTCGCTCGTCTGCTCGATCCCCTGCAACTGCGTCGTCTCGCCCTGTGCGATCGCGAACGCCACCGGGATCGCCGCGAAGTACTGCCCGGTGGTGTCCTTCTCGCTCCCGCCCGCTGGCAGGTCGTAGTTGCGCGAGGACACCAGTACGTCGGAGGACGCGACCACCCGCAGCGAGCCCGCCACCGCGGTGAGGTTGAACAGGGTCGGGACGGCGTCGTCGAGCTTGCGGGTCTCGCCGGGGGCCAGCGTCAGCGAGGCGGTCGCGGTCGGGTTGGATGAGGAGTCGCGCTGGTAGAACAGGAGCTGCAGTGTCGCCGCGGTGCTCGTCGACAGGTTGGTCAGCCACACCGTCGAGTAGAACTGCGGCGGCGGGTTGCCCGAGCCCTGGATCCGCGCCGCCACCGGCACCACCACGTCGGTGCCGGGGAACTCGGCTCGAAGCGCGCCGATCGTGCAGATCGTCACCAGTGACGCGAGCGCGGACACACGAAGAACACGCGGCATGCAGCCTCCCTGTCTCATCGAGCGAGACGTGTTGTGCGGGAGAACCGCTGCGAGCCGGGGCCGATTCCGTGCGCCGGCGCGCCCGGGTCGCGGCGGAAGTCGGCACTGATCGGACGGGATTGCGCCTTCCGCTCCGCGGCCTCGCGATGACCAACGAAGGGCGCCGCGCTCGGACGCACCGCGCACGTCCGTGCCTGACTCCCCTCGGCCGTGCTGCGTCAACCTCCGCCCGGCCCGGAGCGTCTCAGCACCCGTGCTCGCGTCATGCAGCGCCAGCGTGCGGCGGGAATCGGACTGCCGTGTCGGATGGTTGCGGCGATCTCGACGGCCCACGTGCAGCGGCGACCCGCGCCGGAATCGGCATCGGAACCGGGGGCGGGACAGCGCCGGTACGAGCGCGGGCCAGGAGAGCCGAAGGGGAGGTTCATGGTGGGACGCAGCAGGCGTGTGACGCAGCAGGTGTCGCTCGGGCTTGTCTGGCTCGTCGGAAGCCTCGGCCTCGGCGCCGTCGCGCCGCGACCCGTCGCGGCGCAGGCGATCCAAGGGTACGTCTACTACCTGCCGGTGCTCGCCAACCTGCACGGCGCGAACGGCAGTCTGTGGCGCACGCTCGTGCGCCTGCGCGCCCTCTCCGGCCAGCCGACGCACTTCACGATCCAGGCGCACCCGCGCGGGGCCCAGGCCCAGGCGGGCGATCCGACGAGCGGAACGACGACGATCTGCGGGACGTGCTCGGCCTCGTTCGACAACGTCCTCGCCAACATGGTCGACGGCGGCGGACACTCGCTCGGCCTCACCGGCGCGTACTGGGGTGAGATCCGCAGCGACCGGCCGCTCGGCGTCGACTCGAGCACGACCGCGAACCTCGCGGCGGACGGCAGCTCGCAGGGGAGCGACGTCCCGACGCTCGATGCGGCCACGGTCTGGAGCGACCCGGCCCTCGCGCGACGCGGCGACGTGATCGAGTTCCCCCTCGACGGCACGCCGTCGACGCGCGAGAACCTCATCCTCTTCGGCGTGCCGACCAGCACGACCAGCTACGGCGGGCCGACCATCCGGGTCGATACGTCGCTGCTCGACAGCCACGGGAACCCGGTCGACGGGGCCACGGTCACGCTCACGCCCGGCACCTACCTGCAGTTCAGCCCGATCGCGCCGGCCCTGACCAACGGCAAGGGCCTCGCGCCCGGCGACGTCCTCCGCCTGCGGCTCGGAGCCGACGGCGGGAGCGGCGAGTTCCTGCTCTACGCGGTCAAGAGCGAGGTGGACAACGTCGTCCAGACGAGCCAGGACCCGAGCAGCAAGAGCGGCTACGTCGAGCCGCTCGTCAACGCCGTCTTCAACGCCGCGGTGGGCGTCGAGGTCGGGGCGCCGGCGGTGTTCAGCGCCACCTTCGCCGTCCGGGGCGGCGGGTACGCGAGCGCGGCGTCGTTCAACGAGCGCGGCGTCTGCGACGCGGAGGGCAACTGCAATTCGGACTTCAGCGCGACCAACGGCGCCAAGGCCAACCCGTGGACCGTCACGCACGTCACCACCGCGGGCACCGCGGGGAGCTTCACCCCGTTGCTCGACGTCCAGGTCGTCGGCGACGACGGGGCGACCTACCGCCGCGAGCTGCGCGGCGCTCCCTACACCGTCGCGCAACCGTCGATCGGCACGGCGCAGCGCGCCAGCGCGGCGACCGCGACGGCGCAGAGCGCGACCAACGCGTGCGCCGCGATCCAGCCGTTCTACTGGGAGATCGGCGACGCGCAGCAGGCGCTCGCCTCGGGGTCGGTCAACGCGCCCGGCGGCGGCTCCACGCCCACCTACACCGCGAGCAGTCTGATGAGCATCGCGTCGGCGTCGAAGTGGCTCTACGCCGCCTACGTGGTCCAGCGGGAGCACGGCCAGCTCAGCGACTCCGACGTCAAGTTCCTGACCTTCCGCAGCGGCTACACGAAGTTCTCCACCTGCCTGCCGGGACAGACCGTCGACGGCTGCGTCGGCTACCTCAACAACGGCGTGCACGACGCCGCCACCGACGGGGCGTTCTACTACAACGGCGGCCACATGGAGAAGCACGCGGACCTCCTCGGCCTCGGCCCGCTCGCCAACGGCGCCCTCGCCTCCGAGATCCAGTCACAGATCGGGAGCGACATCGCGTTCACCTACAGCCAGCCCCAGCTCGCCGGCGGCGTGGTCACGAACGCGGAGAACTACGCGCGCTTCCTCCGCAAGCTGCTGAACGGCACGCTGCTGATCGGCTCGATGCTGTCGGCCGACGCGGTGTGCACCAATCCCACCACCTGCCCGGCCGGGGAGGCGATCTACACCCCGGTCCCGGCCAGCGAGTCGTGGCACTACGGGATCGGCCACTGGATCGAGGACGACCCGGCGGTGGGCGACGGCGCGTTCAGCAGCCCGGGGGCGTTCGGCTTCTACCCCTGGATCGACGCGAGCCGGACGTGGTACGGCATCGTCGCCCGCGTCACAAGCGCCGGCTACTACGAGTCGGCCCAATGTGGCCGGGCGATTCGCAAGGCCTGGGTGACCGGCGTCGCGCAATGACGGTGCGGTGCCAGGTTCAGACTGGCCGCCGTTGGGCGCATGCATCGGCCCATGCGGAGCGCGGCTGGTCCGTGCCGGGCATCCGGCGACGAGGGTGGTACGCCTGTGTAACGGCCGTGCGAGGGAGACGAGTCGAGCCACCTCGCGGTGACTCGTAAGCTGCCCGGCAGGGTTGGTCGGGACGGCGGGATTCGAACCCGCGACCACTTGAACCCCATTCAAGTACGCTACCAGGCTGCGCCACGTCCCGACCGGGTGATGCTCGGCGCTCGCGGCGCCGCGGGTCGCGCCCGCGGCCGCCGTCCGGCTACTTCAACAGCGCGAGGATGCCCTCGAGCTCGCGGCGGGCGCCCTTGAGCGCGCGCCGCAGGCTTTCTACTTGGTTCGACGGCTTGCTGTCAAGGTTCTTGTCGGCCCTCTCCGCCCGCTCGGTCCGCTCGCCCTTGTCCCGCTTCGTGCGCTCGCCCGCCTCCTCGGCGAGGCGCTTCTTGGCGCCGGCGACGGTGAACCGCTCCTCGTACAGGAGCTGCTTGATGTGGAGGATGAGCTGCACGTCCGGCTTGGTGTAGGTGCGCTGGCCGCCCGCGCCCTTGGCCGGCGCGAGGTCGGGGAACTCGGTCTCCCAGTAGCGCAGCACGAACGGCTTGACGCCGGCGATCTCGCAGACCTCGCCGATCTTGAACTCCTCCTTGTCGGGTATGACCACGTCACCCGGCATGGGCATCCTCCTCCGGCACCAGCGTGAGGCGCAGTTGCAGGGTCAGCCGCTTGCCGCCGGTCCACGCCGTCGGCACCGGCACCTCGAGCTCGAGCTCGCGAACGTCGCCGATCTGCGCCAGCGCCCGCGGCACGACGCGCTGGATCGCCGCCTCGACCCGCGCGACCGGGATCTCCAGCTCGGGCGGCGGCTCCGGCGCGGGCGGCTCGCCGCCGCCGAGCGGCGCCTGCGCCTCGAACTCGAGGTCGAGGACGGGCTCCGGCGCGGGCGGGGCGACCGGGCGAGGCAGGGCGAAGACGTCGTCGCCGAACGGCTCCGCCTCCGCCGCGGCGGTGCCGAACGGGTCGCCGAGCGCGGGCAGCTCCTCGGCGACCGCGAGCCGCGGCACCGGCGAGACGATCACCTTGTGGGTGACCTCGTCCGGCGCCGCGGTGCGCGCGGCGTGCGGCGCCGCCTCGCCCGCGAACACCTCGCCGCCGAGGTCGGGCGCCGGCGCCGGGAAGTCGAGCGGCGGCGGGGGCGCGAACGAGAAGATCCTCGCGCTGCGCTCGGCCACCTGCGCCGGGGCGGGCACGAAGCTCGGCGCCCCGACCTCGACCGGCTCGGCCGCGGTCTCGTCGAGCGGGACCTTGAAACGGTCGCGCAGCGAGCGCGCGACGAGCTTGACGACGCCCTGCAGCGTCTCCTCGAGGCCGATGCCGATCGTCGCGACCGCCTCGAAGAACGGCACGTTGTACTCGTTGAGCATGTCGTCGAGCTCCTCGACGGTGAGGATCTCGGCGAGGTCGCGCTTGTTGTACTGCAGCACGTGGGGCAGGTCGGCGAGCGCGATCCCCTGCAGCAGCAGGTTGTCCTTGAGGTTCTCCCACGACTCGCGGTTGGCGCGCAGCATGTCGCGGTGCGAGTCGGCGACGAAGACGATCGCGTCCGCGCCGCGCAGCACGACCTGGCGGGTCGCGTTGTACTGCACCTGGCCGGGGACGGTGTAGAGCTGGACGCGCAGCTTCATGCCGCGCAGGGTGCCGGCGTCGACCGGGAGGAAGTCGAAGAAGATGGTGCGGTCGCCGCCCGCCGGGACCACCACCAGCTCGCCGCGGGTGTCGGGCGGGTAGCCCTGGTAGAGCGTGCGCAGGTTGGTCGTCTTGCCGCCGAGCGGAGGCCCGTAGTAGACGATCTTCGCGATGATCTCGCGCGCCTGCGGTCGAAATTGCACCATCACCCGCTCCGATCGCGTTTCCCCCGCATGTTAAACCTTATCGGCACTCCTGCCAACGGGAACGCGTCCCGCACCGCGTTCTCGAGATAGCGCATGTACGAGAAGTGGAGCGCGCCGGTTCCGCTCACGAACAGGGCGATGCGCGGCGGCGAGCTGCCGGTCTGCGTCGCGTAGTAGAGGCGCGGCGGGCGCCGGCCGCCGGGCGGCGGCTGGCGCTCCCACGCCGCGCGCAGCACCCGGTTCAGCTCGCCGGTGGCGATCCGGACGCGGAACGCGTCGCCGACCGCGAGCGCGGCCGGGAGCAGGTGCGGCACGCCGGCGCCGGTGAGCGCGGAGACGAACGCGAGCGGCGTGTCCTTGAGGAACTTGAGGCGCTCGAGCACCGCCTGCTTGAGCTTCTTCCGCGCCGCCGGACCGTCGTCGGGGATCGTGTCGGCCTTGTTGACGACGACGACCGCGCCGCGTCCGGCCTCGGAGACGAGGCCGGCGACGTGGGAGTCCTGCGCCGTCATCCCCTCGGCCGCGTCGACGATGACCAGGCACACGTGAGAGCGCTCGATTGCGCGCCGCGCCATCAGCACCGACAGCACCTCGGGGCCGCGGTCGGTGCGCCCCTTGCGGCGGATCCCGGCGGTGTCGATCAGACGCACCGTGTGCCCGCCGCACGCCACCAGCGTGTCGACCGCGTCGCGCGTGGTGCCCGGCACCTCCGAGACGAGGACGCGCTCCTCGCCGAGGATGCGGTTGAGGATCGACGACTTGCCGACGTTGGGCCGGCCCACGATGGCGACCGCGAGCTCCGCCGGCGCGGCCGGTTCGGCCTCCTCCTCGGCGGGCGGCGGGAGGACGCGCTCGAGCTCGTCCCAGAGCTCGGCGACGCCGGTGCCGTGCTCGGCGGAGATCGCCACCGTCGGCGCCCCGAGCGCGGCGAAGTCGGCGGCGGCGTAGGCGGCGTCGCGGCGGTCGTCCTTGTTGACCGCCACCACCACCGGCCGGCCGGCGCGGTGGAGCTGCTGCGCGATCTCGGCGTCGACCGGGTTCAGCCCCTGCGCGCCGTCGACGACGAGGACGACCGCGTCGGCGTCCGCGACCGCGGCGAGCGCCTGGCCGCGGACCATCGCCGGGATCGCCTCGGCGCTCTCCGGCTCGAACCCGCCGGTGTCGACCAGCACGACGGTGCCGCCAGCCGGGCGCGCCGCGTCGGCGGCGACGCGGTCGCGCGTCATCCCCGGCAGGTCGTGCGTGATCGCCCGCCGGGTGCGGACGAGGCGGTTGAAGAGCGTCGACTTGCCGACGTTGGGGCGGCCGACGATGGCGACGACCGGCGGCATGGTCAGAGACCGGGGCCCGGGGTCCGGGGTCCGGGGTCCGCGAGCGACACCGGCCCCGAGCGCGGGTGGCCGACGCCGGCGCCCGGCTGTCCGCAACGCGTCATTCTCATCCTCCTCTGGACGGAATGTACCACTCCGGCGGCGGCGCCCCGTCCGCGAGCGGCGGCCGGCGGGCGTCAGCGAGCGGCGCGGGCGAGGCAGGCGCGGCGGAACGCGGCGAGGATCGCGACCTGCTCCGGCTGCGCCATGTTCTCCGGGTGCCACTGCACCCCGAGCACGAAGCGGTCGCCGCTCGCCGGCTCGATCGCCTCGATCACGCCGTCCGGCGCGGTCGCGACCGCGACCATGCCGGGGCCGAGGCGCGCAATCGCCTGGTGGTGGCGGGAGTTGACGGCGAGGCGCGGACCCCGGCTCGGCAGGAACCTCGCGCTCCCGCTCACCGCGACGTCGTGCGCGAGGAAGTCCTTGGGCTCCGCGACCTTGTGGCCGGCCTTGCCGGCGCTTGTGAGGTCCTGCACAAGCGTCGCCCCGTGCGCCACGGCGAGCAGCTGGCAGCCGTAGCAGACGGCGAGCACCGGCCACGCCTCCCGCTCGGCGCGCGCCAGCAGCTCGAGGTCGAGCGCGTCGCGCTCGGGCTGGCAGTGCAGGGCGACGCCGTCCTCCGGTGCGGCGCCGTAGCGCCGCGGCTCGACGTCCGGCCCGCCGGACAGCAGCAGCCCGCTGACCGGCACGCCCGCGGGCAGGGCGCCGGCGGACGCCGGGCTGAGCGGGACGAGCTCCGCGGGGTCGCCGCCTGCGCGCGCCCACGCGGCGCCGAATCGGCCCATCTCGAAGCCGCGGTCGTCGGAGTGCGCGAGCAGGACACGCATCGGCGGATTCTAGCCCGGCGCGGACGGAGCAGCGTGCGCGACGTGTCCAGGCTCACCGCGACGGCCGGGCGGTGGGGACCGTATCCCCGGCGGGGCGCGCCGCGAGCGGCCCGTCCGCGCTATCATTCGCACTCCCCTCCCGGTCCCGACCCGCTCGATTGGGTGGCCGCGGCGAAGGGGTCGTCAGCCCGAGCGTTGCGGACGCGAGAACGGGCTGGCCGGAAAGGTGCTCCGACGATGGCTCGAGAGAGACGGATTGGCGCACGGCTGATGGCACTCGGAACGCTCCTCCTCGGCGCGCTGGTGGGCGCGGCCCCGCTGCCGGCGGTCGACCAGACCGCGGGCGCCGCCGGCGACCTGTCCGCCGCGCAGCTCCAGCTCCCGCCGGACAACCGCTCCTGGGCGGAGAAGGTCTCCCCGGTGGTGCTCGACCGCGCCACGCAGGGCAAGCCGACGCAGCAGCTGCTGGTGACGTTCCGCGTGCCGGAGGCGGTGCGGCAGCTCGGCCTGCGCGCCCCCGGCGCGCCGGGCCGCACGCACTGGATCGCCGACACCGCCGACGGCCTGGTCCGCGACTTCGCGCCGTTCGGCGTGGTCGAGCTGCGCCGCTACCGCCACCTGTCGGCGGTGTTCGCGAGCGTGCCGGCCGACGCGATCCCGGCGCTTGCGGGCGACGCACGCGTCGACGCGCTCTCCCCCGACCGCGCGGTGCGCAAGCTCGACGCGCAGGGCAACAACTACATCCACGTGCCGACGATCCAGCCGCCGCACAGCGGCGCCGGCGTCGGCGTCGCGATCATGGACACCGGCGTCGACTACACGCAGCAGGACGTCGGCCCGGCCGGAACCAAGACGATCAAGCTGTTCGACGACTACCGCTCCTCCAGCGACCCCAACTACGCACTCGACGACGAGGGGCACGGCACCGAGGTGGCCGGCGTCGCGGCCGGCACCGGCGCGGGCAACGCGAACGCGGCCGGCGTCGCCCCGGCGGCGACGATCGTCGCGGTGAAGATCCTCGACAGCACCGGCAACGGCGACACCAACAGCATCCTGGCCGGGATCGACGCGGTGCTGACCAGCGTCGCGGGCGGCAACCCGTACAACATCCGCGCGGCGAACTTCTCGCTCGGCGGCTACTTCACCGACCAGGGCAGCGGCGCGGCGGCGGTGCCGCCGCAGCCGTGCGACGACCCGACCGACCCGACCGTGGACGCGTTCCGGCAGCTCGTCGCCGCCGGGGTGGTGGTGGCGGTCGCCTCCGGCAACGGCGCCTGCACGACCGGGGTGTCGTGGCCGGCGTGCATCTCGAGCGCGCTCGCGGTCGGCGCGGTCTACGACACCGGCGGCTCGGGCTTCAGCTTCCCGGGCGCGCTGCAGTGCGGGGCGGCCTCGGGCTGCAAGGACCTCATGCTGGGGATCGGGAAGGTCGCGTGCTTCTCCGACTCCGGGCCGAAGCTCGACGTGTGGGCGCCGACCTGCGTGGCCGCGCCGATGAAGGGTGGCGGCTACGATTCGTCGTTCTGCGGCACCTCGGCCTCGGCGCCGTTCGTCGCCGGCCTCGCCGCGCTGCTCGCCGAGGCCAAGCCGGGCTTCTCCGGCGCCATCATCGCCTCGGCGATGCGCAACAACGGCCAGCCGATCACCGACGCGCGCAACGGCGTCACCCGCAACCTCGTGCTCGCCGACCAGGCGCTCGCCGGGGTGGTCTGCAGCGCACCGGCGGTGCCGTCCGACGCGGCGAGCGACAAGTCGTCGGTGTGCACCGGGCAGCAGTTCGTCGTCAGCTGGACCGCGGTGAGCGGCGCCTCCTCCTACACCGTCCAGCTCAGCACCGACCCGGGCTTCGCCTCGCCGACGTCGACCGACGTGGTGGTACCCAGCTACTCCTACTCCACGACGCAGTCGACCGCGGCGGACTTCTACGTCCGGGTGCGCTCCAACGCGAGCTGCGGCATGTCGTCGTCGTTCTCGACGCCGGTGGTGGTGACCTACGACCCGGTCTGCCAGGTCGCCTACACCCACACCTACTTCGTGCCGGGCATCGCGCGCCTGCCCGGCTTCGCGCCGGCGTTCTGGTACACCGACCTGGCGGCGTTCAACGCCAGCGGCTCGCTCGCCAACATCCGCCTCACGTTCTTCGGCACCGCAACTCCGGCGCCGGTGGTCACGACGCTCGCGAACCTCCAGCAAATGACCTGGCCGGACGTGCTCGCCAGCGTGTTCGCGGACAACGGGCCGGACAAGGGCGTGATCCTGGTCGACTCCGACGAGCCGATCCAGGTGCTCTCGCGCACCTACTCGAAGGTCACGACCAACGGCACGACGCAGACGTTCGGCCAGTCGTACACCGGCCTCGAGGCGGGCGGCGGCGTCGCCGGCGGGTCGGTCGGCTACCTCGTCAACCTGCGCAGCGACGGCTCGTTCCGCACCAACGTGGAGATCGCCAACGTCGGCGAGGTGACGACCGACGTCGAGGTGCGGTTCTTCTCCAACGCCGGCGCGCTGATCACCACCGCCACGGCGTCGGCGCTAGCGCCGCAGCGCTGGACGCAGCTGGTGCGGGCGCTCCCGGCCGGCCAGAGCGCGGCGTACGCCGAGGTCCGGCCGCTCGCGGTCGGGGCGGTCGTGGTCTCGGTCGCCGACGTCGTCGACGGCAGTTCGACCGACCCGACCACGATCCCGCTCTACGTGCCGTAGGCGCGGGAGCGGATCAGCGCGGGGCGAGGAAGAGCGCGGCGAACGCCGCGTCCGTCTCGCGCTCGACCGCGGCGGGGTCGGCGTCGCGCAGGCGGGCGACCTCCGCCGCGACCAGGCGCACCCACGCCGGCTCGTTGCGCTTCCCGCGGTGCGGCGCCGGCGCGAGGTAGGGGCTGTCGGTCTCGACCAGCAGGCGGCCGGGCTCGACGGCGCGGGCGGCGTCGCGGACGTTCTCGGCCTTGGCGAACGTCACCATCCCGGAGATCCCGACGTGGAGCCCGCGTCTCGCCATCTCCGCCACCCCCGCCGCGCCCTCTGTGAACGAGTGCGCCACGCCGCGCACCCCCGGGGCGGCGTCGAGCGCGGCGAGGAAGTCCTCCCACGCCTCGCGGTGGTGGAGCACGAC
>DATIYW010000212.1:0-4235 GCA_035517415.1 Thermoanaerobaculaceae bacterium | reverse complement strand
CCTCGCGGAGCGGGCGCCCGGAGTGCCGCTCGTCCCGCGACCGGGGACGCTCCGTGCGCCGACCGCGTGGGCCGACGACCGGCCGCGGCACGCTCGTCCGGAGATCGCACCCGACCGCCCGGACGATCGCCTTCGGAGATCGGCCGGCCGCGCGCCGCGTGGTCGCAGACGGCGCCCTTAAAGCGGCGAGCGCCCGATGTCATCCCGAGCGGATTCGGGCCGTCAGGACTAAGATGTCACGGTGTTTGCGCGGCGCCGGGCGAGGCCGCGGGACGGTCGGGGAGAGGGAATGGCGAGACGGATCGGGATCGGCATCGTCGTGCTTGCGCTCGGAGCGTGCGTCGCGGAAGCGCAGTTCGTTCAACAGGGAGGCAAGCTCGTCGGGAGCGGCGCGACGGACCCGGCGTGGCAGGGCGGCGCCGTGGCGGTCTCGAGCGACGGCAACACCGCGATCGTCGGAGGGTACCTGGACAACCAGTCGGCCGGCGGCGCGTGGATCTTCGGCCGGACCGCCGGGGTCTGGTCGCAGCAGGGGACGAAGCTCGTCGGCACCAGCCCGACCGGCTCGGCCGCGCAGGGTTACGCGGTCGCCATCTCCGGCGACGGAAACACGGCGATCGTCGGCGGCCCCGGCGACAACAAGGGCGTGGGCGCGGTCTGGGTGTTCGTCCGCTCCGGCGGCACGTGGATCCAGCAGGGGAACAAGCTCTCCGGCGGCGGCGCGTCGGGACACGCGAGCTTCGGCTGGTCGGTCGCGCTTTCGGCGGACGGCGACGAGGCGATCGTCGGCGGGCCGGGCGACAACAACAACATCGGCGCGGCGTGGGTGTTCACTCGCACCGCCGACGCCTGGAGGCAGCAGGGCAACAAGCTCGTCGGCACCGGCGCGGTCGGTGCCGCGTGGCAGGGCTGGTCGGTCTCGCTCTCCGCGGACGGGAGCACGGCGGCGGTCGGCGGGCTGCACGACAACCAGGACACCGGCGCCGTTTGGGTGTTCGCCAAGTCGGCCTCGACCTGGGCGCAGCAAGGCAACAAGCTGGTCGGCGCCTCGCCGGCGACGACGTTCACGATCTCCGACAACGCGACCGTCAACGCGAACTTCAGCCAGCAGCCGTCGTGCTTCACGTTCTCCGCCAACAGCCAGCCGGGCAACGGCGGCACCCTGACCGTGAACACCGCCCAGACCTGCACCGGCGGGTACCTCGACGGGACGCAGATCTCGCTCCAGGCGACGCCCTCCTCGGGATGGACGTTCGTGGGATGGAGCGCGACCGGCGGCACGCTCTCGAGCCCCACGCTGCAGACCACCTCGTTCACGATCAGCGGGAACGCGAAGGTCACCGCCACGTTCTCGAACCAGCAATCGTGCTACTTCATCACCGTCACCTCGAGCCCGGCGAACGGCGGCAACATCGTGGTCAACACGACGCAGAACTGCGGCACCTCGTACCTCGTCGGGACCGCCATTTCCCTCACCGCAGACCCCGTCTCGGGGTGGGTGTTCGCCGGCTGGTCGGCCACCAGCGGGACGTTCTCAGACGCGGGCGCGCTGACGACGGTGTACACGATCACGACCAACGCCGCGATCACCGCGACGTTCACCCAGTCGCCGGGGTGCTTCCCGCTGACGACGGCGGCCAACCCGAGCGCCGGCGGGACGGTGGCGGTGGGCACGGCGTCGAACTGCACCGGCGGCTATCTGCAGGGGACGCACGTCGTGCTCACGGCGTCGGCGGCGGCGGGGTACCGGTTCACCGGCTGGACCGCGAGCGGCGGGACGTTCACGAGCGCGACGTCGCCAGTCACCGCGCTGGTCGTCTCGGGCGCCGCGACCGCGACCGCGAACTTCGCCGCCGGCCCGCCGCCCTGCTACACGCTGGCGGCGGCGCCGAGCCCGGGGGACGGCGGGTCGGTCAGCGTCAACACCGCGCCGAACTGCAGCGGCGGCTACCTCGGGGGCACGCAGATCGCGCTCGGCGCGATCCCGGGGGCGGGCTGGACGTTCGTGGGCTGGAGCGGCGCCGGCGGCACGTTCTCCAACACCTCCGGCGTCGGCGCGAAGGCGCTCGAGGGCGAGGCGATCGCGCTCTCGGGCGACGGCAGCACGATGCTGATCGGCGGCTACCTGACGAGCACCTCGACGCGGGCGGTGTGGGTGTTCACCCGTGCCTCCGGCTCGTGGTCGCAGCAGGGTCCCTCGCTCGCGCCGTCGGGGCTCGCCGGTGGCGCGAGCCAGGCGTGGGCGGTCTCGGCCTCGACCGACGGCAACACCGCCGTGATCGCCGAGCCCGGCGACGGCCTCGGCGCCGGCGCGGCGTGGGTGTTCACGCGGTCCGGCTCGGCGTGGGCGCAGCTGGGCGCGAAGCTCGTCGGCGTGGGCGCGAGCGGCGCGGCGGGGCAGGGCGCCTCGGTCGCTCTCTCCGGCGACGCCGGCACGATCCTGCTCGGCGGGCCGGGCGACGCGTCGGGCGCGGGCGCGACGTGGGCGTTCGCCGAGGGCGCCAACCCCGCCTGCACGTTCAACCTGACGCCCTCCTCGCAGGGCGTCGCGGCGCGCGGTGGGACCGGTTCGGTCGGGGTCGCCGTGGCGGCCGGCAGCGGGTGCTCGTGGGTAGCGTGGAGCAACGCGCCGTGGCTGACGATCACCTCGGGCACGGCGGGGACCGACGCCGGGGTGGTCAAGTTCGCCGCCAACGGCAACCCCGGGAACGCGCGCTCCGGCACCATCACGGTGGCGGGAGAGGCGTTCACGGTCTATCAGGCCGGGGACGACTGCGCCTACCAGCTGAGCGCGCCGAGCGAGGCGTTCCCCTCGGCCGGGGGCGGCGATTCGTTCACCGTGACCTCGGCGATGAACTGCCCGTGGACGGCGACCACGACGACGCCGTGGCTGCACGTCACGAGCGGCGCCGCGGGCGTGGGCGACGGCACGGTCGCGTTCACGGTCGACGCGAACACCGGCGCCTCCCGCTCCGGCACGATCGCGGTGCAGGACCAGACGTTCACGGTCACCCAGGCGAACGGCCTGCCGCCGGTCGAAGCCGCGTTCACGTTCGCGCCGGCCGCGCCGATCGTCGGCGAGGTCGTGCATTTCGCCGACGCCTCGACCGGTGCGCCGACCTCGTGGTCGTGGGACTTCGGCGACGGCGCGGCGAGCACCGTCCAGAACCCGACCCACGCGTTCGCGACCGCGGGCACGTTCACGGTCACGCTCACCGCCGTCAACGTCAACGCGCCGAGCGCGGTCTCGCATCAGGTCACGGTCGGCGAGGGGGCGAGCGTCTGGCTGCCGGTCGCGAGCCACACCGAGGGCATCGCCGGAAGCGTGTGGCTGTCGGACGTCGGCGTGCTCAACGTCGGAGCGGCGTCCGCGAACGTGCAGTTCAGGCTCTTCACCCCGGCCGGCGTCGTGAGCATGGCGCAGGACGTCGCGGCGGGGAGCCAGGCGATCCTCGCCGACCTCGTCGGCCAGCTCGGCTTCGTCGGCTCGGGCGCGGTCGAGCTGCGCTCCGACCAGCCGGTGATCGCCACCTCGCGCACCTACAACAAGTCGGCGAACGGCACGTTCGGCCAGGACTACGCCGCGTCGGCGGCGGCCGACGCGCTGGCGGCCGGGGACTCCGCGCTGCTGCCGCAGCTGACCGAGAACGCGGCGTTCCGCACCAACATCTCGCTCACGGACGTCGGCTCGGCACCGGCGACGGTCACGGTCACGCTGCTCGACGGCGACGGGGCGGTGCTGGCGAGCTACGACGTGTCGCTCGCGCCGGGCGAGTGGAAGCAGGCCAACCGCCCGTTCTTCGTCGCCGGCAAGCAGACCGCGCTCGACCGCGGCTACGCGATCGTCGCGGTGACCGCCGGCGACGCGGTCGTGGCGTCCGCCTCGGTGATCGACAACGTCACCAACGACCCGACCACGATCGCCGCGGTGCGGACCACGGCGCCGGTCGCCGGCAGCTCGTGGATCCCGGTGGCGAGCCACTCACTCGGCGCGCGCGGCAGCGCCTGGCTGTCCGACCTCGGCGTCCTCGTGCCCGGCGGCGCCGCGGCCCACGTCGAGGTGCGGCTGCACACGAGCGGCGGCGCCCTCTCGCTCGCCGCCGACGTGGCGGCCGCCAGCCAGGCGGTGTTCGCCGACGTCGTCGGGCAGCTCGGCTTCGTCGGCTCGGGCGCGATCGAGGTGGTGGCCGACCAGCCGGCGGTGGTCACGTCGCGGACCTACAACCGCTCGGCGA
>DATIYW010000211.1:0-5120 GCA_035517415.1 Thermoanaerobaculaceae bacterium | reverse complement strand
TTGTCGGTGAGCAGGGCCTGGACGCGGATCCCGCAGCGGGTGAAGGCGTCAACGGCACGGCAAAGGAAGGCGGTGGCGGTGGGGCCGCGCTCGTCCTCGAGGACCTCGACGTACGCAAGGCGGGACGCATCGTCGATTGCGACATGGACGAACTCCCAGCCAATGCCGCGGACCCGGCTGCGGCGGTCCCCAGTGATGCGGTGCCCGATCCTTCCGATCCGCCCCAGCTTCTTGATGTCGAGGTGGACGGGTTCGCCGGGGGTCTGCTTCTGGAAACGCCGCGCCGGCTCGGGTGCGCCCAGCTGGCGGAGCCGGCCCAGACCATGCCTGGCCAACCAGCGACCCACGGTCGAGCGCGGCACCCCGACCAACCCCGCAATCTCGCTCGCGCTGCGCCTCTGTCGGCGCAGCACCAGCGCTCGCTCCAGCCGGTCGGCTGGAACCCGGTGCGCCATCCGACGCGGCCGCGACGAGCGATCCTGCAGACCCTCTTCGCCTTCCGCCCGATACCTCGCCAGCCACACGTACGCCCGCCGCTCACTCATCCCTACAGCCGCTGCGGCCGAACGCACCGTCCACCCAAGCTCCCTCACCCGCTTCACCAGCACCACTCGACTCGCGGGACAGCTTCGGGCATTCTGGTGCAGGTCCATCCTTTCCCTCCGCTCTGTCGGTTTCGCCACCAACAGCATGCCGGAAGTGACTTGGATGGACCACTCCCTTTACTGAACAACCTCGTGAGATTCCACACCTAGCTCCGCGGCGCGGACCTAGAGATCGAGCGTGACGATCGCGCGCAGGCGGCCGTGCCTCTCCACGACCTCGAGCGCGTGGAAAGTGGCGGCCTTGATCTCGACCTGCGGCCTCGCCGACGCCGGGAGCGGAGCGACCCCGAGGCGGGCGCGGCGCGCGCCGGCGCGGAACCCGACCGCCACGTGGCGCCGCGTGTAGAGCTGGAACAGCGCGAGGTTGAGGGTGCGCACCAGACGGCGGACCGGCTCCGCCGGCCACGGCTCGACCTCCACCCACTGTCGCGCCTCGCCCCGCGGCGCCCGCCCGAGCGCGACCGCGCCGATCCCCGCGACGGCGTTCGCGATCAGCTCGCGCTCGTCGGCGCCCCAGGCGGCGAGGCGGACGTCGCCAGTGTGGCGGAGGGTGCGGAAGCGCGGGCGGCGCACGCCGCGAGTGTATCCGCTCCGCGGTGAGCGCCGTCGCGGCGCGTCGCCCGATCTTCGCTAGACTGGCAGCAGTGTCGCGACGGAGCTATCTCATCCAGATCCTGCTCGCGCTGGTGCTCCTGGCCGCCGCGCTGGCGCTGGTGCGCGGGCACGGCGTCGGCGGCGAGTCGGACGCCGTCGCGGGGGCCCGCAACGCGCTCCACCGCATCGGCTACGAGGCGCTCGGCGGCACGCCCCAGGCGAGCTTCGAGACGGACCAGGAGATGGCGTGGGCGCTCGAACGGGCGCGGCCGGGGCCGTCGGGCGTGGCGCTGGCGCGCGGCGAGGGCGGCGCGGTCCGCTGGCGGGTGGCAATGCCGGGCGGCGGCGAGGCCCTGGTCACGACCGGCGGGGTGGTGTGGTCGGCGCGGCGGCCGGTGCCCTCCGCGCCCGGTCGCGACCTCTTCCCGTCGCAGGCCCGCGCCGAGGTGGAGGCGGCGCTCGGCGTCGCGGTGGGCGATCCGCAGCGCTGGACGCTGGCACGAGTGGCGAGCTGGCGCGAGGCGGGCCACATCTGGCAGCGGGGGTGGTTCGTCGGCGGCAACGGCCCGCTCCCGCCCGGGTGGAGGCGCGAGCTGGAGCTGGAGATGGTCGGCTCGAGCGTGGTCGCGTGGCGCCGCTCGGTGCTGCCGCTCGGTACCGACCTCGGCGTCGTCACCGGGCGCATCGCCGAGCTCCAGCTCCTCCGGCGTCCGGCGATGGTCGGCCTGGCGATCCTGGTGGTCGGCGTCCTCGTCGCGGGCGCGGAGGCGACCACCTACCGCGAGACGATCCGTCCCGCCCGCGGCGTCGCTTACGGGCTCGCGACCGCCGGCGTCGGGGTGCTCGCCGGCGAGGCGGCGCTCGGCGCGGCCACGCTCGGGGTGGCGGTCGCGGCCGTGATCGCGCTGATGCCGACCTGGACGGAGCTGCCGCCCGAGCGCTGGCGCTGGGGCGCGGCCGGCGGCGTCCTCCTGGCCGCGGTCGCGATCGGCGGCCGGCTCGCCATCCTCGGCGCGGGCGGCTGGACGCCGGTGACGCCCCCGGCGGCCGGCAGCCTCGGGCCGGGGCGCCTGCTCGCCGACTCCTGGTACCCGGCGCTCGCGGAGGAGCCGCTGCTGCGCGGCGCCCTGCCGGCGCTCGCCGCGCCGGTGGTCGGCTGGCTCGGCGCCGCCATGCTCGCCGCGCCGGTCGGCGCGCTGCTCCACCCGCTGCCGGCGGTGCCGCTCCTCGCCTCGCTCGGCCTGGAGGCGCTGCTCCAGCTCGGGCTCGCGCTAGTCGCCCACCGCGCCGGCGTCGGCGGGGCGGTGATCGCCCGGGGAGTGTGCGAGTCGCTCGTCCGTCGCGGTGCGTTTCCGCTCGGCGCCGACTGGGACGCCGCCGCGATCGCCGGGGTCGTGCTCGGCTCGGTGATGCTGCTATGGCCGCCGCGCAGCGAGTGAGCGTGCTGGCCGGCGGCGCCGCGATCGCGCTCCTCGGCGGCGCGGCGCTGACCGTCCCGGTGGCGCCGCGGCTGCCGGCCGCGCCGGACTCGCCGCTCGGCGCCGCAGCGCGGGGCGAGCGCGAGGTCCCGTCGCTCGGCCTGACCTGGGGCCGGCTGCGCGGCTGGGAGCGTACCGGCGCCGGCTGGACCCTGGTATGGCAGCCGGTCCACGGCGCGTGGTTGATCCGCGCCTGGGTCCCGGACGGCGGCGACGACGTCCGTTGGCGTCTCGAGGCCGCCCCGTGGCTGCCGGGCGTGCGGCTCGGGCGCGAGGCCGCGCGGGCGATGGCCCCGGCCGCGCCGTCGCCGCCAATCGCCCGCGACAGAGTGGGCCGGCGCGACTGGGTGGTCGGCGGAGAGCGCCTGCTCGGCGCGCTCGACGGCGGCGGGCCGCTGCCGCGCGCGGCGCCGGCGGCGGCCCCGGCGGCGGTCGGCCTGGTGGCGATCCAGGCGCTGCTCGGCGGGCTGCTCCTCGCCGGTGCGGCCGCCCGACGCCTCGTCCCGGGCGTCGCGTCGCGCGCGTGGCGTCGCGGCGTCGCGGCGGCGAGCCTGGCGCTGACGGCGGCGGTGCCGCTGCTCGGGGTGCTGGCGCCACACGTGTTCGAGCCGGGGGTGCGGCCGTGGGTGGCCGAGCTGGCGTTCGGGACCGGGATCGTCATGATCCTGGGAGCGCTCGCGTTCGCCGCGCAGCGCTTCCCGGCGATGGGCGGCGCGCCCGCCGCCGGCTGGCTGGCGGCTGCCGGCGCCGGCGGGGTCCTCGCCGGCCGGATCGACCCGGTGGCGGCGCTCGCGGCGCTCGCCGGCTCGCCGCTGTGTCTGCCGGTGTGCGTCGCCGCGGCGGTGCTGGCGGGGTGGCTCGCCGGCCTCGCCGGCGACGGGCTCGGTCAGCTCGTGCGCGCCCCGGCCGTCCTCCGCTTCGTCGTCCTCGGCGTGATCGGCGTCGGCGCGACGCTGGCGGCGGGGCCGTGGCTGGGATTCGTCGTCGCGGTGGTGGCCGCGGCCGCGGTCGGGCGCGGCGGGGCCACGGCGATGGCCACCGCCGTGCTCTGGGGCTGGGAGGTCGGCGTCACCCGCGAGCTGTGCCGGTGGGAGCGCGGCCAGCTCGACGCCGCGGCCCTGCTCCTGCTCGGCTGCGTCGCGCTCGGCGCGGCGTTCCTGTGGCGCCGCCGGACGGGCGATCCCGCGGCCCAGGGCGCCGCCTGACCGCGGCAGCCCGCCGTGCCGGCAGGTGGCCCCGGGCACGAACCCGGATCGGCGGCCGGGGCTAGAATCGCGCCGTGCGCCTCGCCCTCTTCCTCGCCGCGCGGCTGCTGCGGCGCCGCGGCAGCGCGCTGCTGCGCACCAGCGCGCTGGCGGCGCTGATCGCGGTCGCGCTCGGCGCGGCGTCGCTGGTGGTGGCGCTGGCTCTGATGAGCGGCTACACGCGCGCCCTGCGCGACGGCGTGCTCGCCGCCGGCGGGCATGTGGTCGCGCTCTACCCGGGCGGGCTGTCGCGGGCGGTCGCCGCCGCCGCGACCGAGAAGCTCGAGCGGCTGCCGGGCGTGACCCGCGTCGCCCAGGCGGTCTACCTGGCGGGGATGCTGTTCCCGCGCGGCGGGGGGGCCGCGGAGCTGGTGAGCGTGAGGGCGAGCACCCAGCCGCTGCCGTTCGTCCACCTCCCCGCGGCTGACCCCGACGGGCCGCTCGCGGTCGCGATCGGGCGCGGCGTCGCGCGCCGCCTGAGCGCCGCCGCCGGCGAGGTGCTGTCGCTGCAGGTGGTGACCGGGAGGGCGCCGCGCTCGGTGCCGGTGCGCATCGCCGCGGTGTTCGCGACCGGGTTCAGCGAGCTCGACGAGCGCTGGGTGGTGGCCGACTTCGCGGCGCTCTCGCGGCGTGTCGCGGATCTGCCCGGCGGCGGCCTCGAGGTGTTCCTCGCCGACCCGTCCGACGCGCCCGCGCGCCGCGACCGGGTCGAGGCGATCTGCGGCGACGGCGCGCTGGTGAGCACCTGGGAGGAGAGCAACCGCAACCTGTTCGCGGCGCTGCGCTGGCAGAAGCTCTCGCTCGGGCTCGTCCTCTCGCTCGTCCTCGGTGTCGGCGCGTTCGAGGTCGCCTCGGCGCTGGTCGTGCTGGTGACGGAGAAGCGGCGGGAGCTCGGCATCCTCCTCGCGCTCGGCAGCGACCCGCGCCTGATGCGGCGGACGCTGCTGCTCGCCGGCGGGGCGCTCGGCGCGGCCGGCGTGGCGGCGGGCGTCCTCCTCGGCGTCGCGCTCGCGGTGCTGCTCTCGCTCCTCGGCGTGCCGCACTTCCCGCCCGACATCGCCTCGATCTACATGGTCGAGACGATCCCGCTGCGGATCGTGCCGGGGGACATCGCGGCGGTGCTCGCGCTGAGCCTCGCCGAGGTGCTGCTGGCCGCGATGCTCCCGGCGCGGCGCGCCGCCCGCCGCGAGCCGGTCGAG
>DATIYW010000210.1:0-6703 GCA_035517415.1 Thermoanaerobaculaceae bacterium | reverse complement strand
CCGGGATCTCGGCGGCTCCTCGACGTCGACGAGAATCGCCCAGTGCTCCGCCTCCCAATGTCTGGAGGCGGCTCCGGCGCCGCGTCCCGGCTCGGCGGCGTCGAAGAGGAACACGCCGCCTGGAGCGAGTGCCGCGCGGACCCTCGAGATCAGGCCCGACAGCATCGCGGCCCCGGCGCCGGGCTCGGCGACGTAGTTGACCACCTCGCCGACCGCGGCGACCGCGACGCAAGGCGGCAGCGCGACGTCGTCGCGCGAGCCGACCGCGAACGAGCCACGCGGCGCCCGGGCGCGCGCCATCTCCACCATCGCGGGAGAGAGGTCGAAGCCCGAGACGTCGTATCCCGCCTCGATCGCGATCGCCGCGAGCCGGCCGCCGCCGCACCCCAACTCCGCAATCCGGCCGGCGCGGAACCCGCGTGAGCGCAGCAGCGCGACGAGGTGGCCTCCCGCGGCGATCGCCAGGTCGCCGAACGCCGCCTCGTGGATCGCCGCCAGGTCCCGCTCGAAATCGGGCATCCGCCCTCCAGCACCGCACCGTCGCCATACGCGCGCTGACGACTCGGGCCCGCGACGCGCCGGCCGCGGCACAGGCGCCGAGAATAGTCCGGGAGACCGGACCACGGCCAGGCCGGAGGCGGAGGGCGACCTGAGACGCCACCGCGCGCCGTCCGAGATCGACCGAGACCGGCGGCGCGCCGGCTGGTAGAATTCCCCGCGCGCCGCCAGGCGCGTTCGGAGGTCCCATGCACATCGCGGTGGTTGGGAGCGGCTACGTCGGCCTCGTGACCGGCGCGTGCCTTGCCGACTTCGGCATGGACGTGACCTGCGTCGACAAGGACGCGCGCAAGATCGAGATGCTCAAATCCGGCAAGATCCCGATCTACGAGCCGGGGCTCGACGCGCTGGTGGCGAAGAACGAGAAGTCCGGCCGCCTCCACTTCACGACCGAGCTCAAAGAGGCGATCGAGAAGTCGCTCGCGATCTTCATCGCCGTCGGCACGCCGCCGAAGGAGGACGGCTCCGCCGACCTCACCTACGTGGTCGAGGTCGCGGAGGCGATCGCGAAGTACATGAACGGTTACAAGGTCGTGGTGACGAAGTCGACGGTACCGATCGGCACCGGCCAGCTGATCGAGCAGGTGATCAGGAACGCCAACGGCAAGCACGCGTTCTCGGTGGTGTCGAATCCCGAGTTCCTGCGCGAGGGCTCGGCGATCGGCGACTTCATGCGCCCCGACCGGGTCGTGATCGGCGCCCGCGACCCGCAGGCGATCGCGATCATGAAGGACATCTACGCGCCGCTCTACCTGATCGAGACGCCGTTCGTGATCACCAACGTCGAGTCTTCGGAGCTGATCAAGTACGCCTCCAACGCGTTCCTCGCCACCAAGATCACCTTCATCAACGAGGTCGCCGAGCTGTGCGAGCTACTCGGCGCCGACGTCCACCACGTCGCCAAGGGGATGGGCCTGGACCGCCGCATCGGCCCGAAGTTCCTCCATCCGGGCCCGGGCTACGGCGGCTCGTGCTTCCCGAAGGACACCAACGCGCTCTCCGAGATCGCACGCAAGGCCGGCCGCCCGTTCGCGATCGTCGACACGGTGATCGAGGTCAACGAGCAGGTGAAGCGGCGCATGGCGGCCAAGGTCCGCGCCGCCTGCGGCGGATCGGTGGCGGGGCTGACGATCGGCGTGCTCGGGCTCTCGTTCAAGCCGGAGACCGACGACATGCGCGAGGCGGCGGCGATCCCCATCCTCGCGGCGCTCGCGGCCGAGGGCGCGGCGCTGCGCGCCTACGACCCCGCCGCGATGGAGAACGCCCGCGACGTGCTGCCCGCCGCTGTGACCTACTGCGCCGACGAGTACGAGGCGGCGGCGGGCGCCGACTGCCTGGTCATCCTGACCGAGTGGAACCAGTTCCGCTCGCTCGACTTCGACCGGCTCGCCTCGACCCTCAAGGCGAAGCGGATCGTCGACCTTCGCAACGTCTGTGAGCCGGCGAAGATGCGCGAGAAGGGCTACCTCTACGACAGCGTCGGCCGCGCCGCGCAGGGGTTGTCGCGGGGGTGAGGCAGGGGACAGGGAACCGGGGTCAGGGGTCCGGGGTCCGGGGTCCGGAAACACAACGACACAAAAGCGAGGACCGGCGTCGCTCTGCTCGAACTCGTGAGCAGGCGCGTTAGCGTTGGGTAGCCACGCAGATCCAGAAACAGCGAGCCGGGCCTCACTTGGGCCCGGCCCTCGAGCTCTCAGCCAGGGTTTTCTTGGTCGTTCGGACCCCGGACCCCTCGCCCCTACTTCTTCGCTTTGGCGAGGTTCTCCGCCACCTTCGGCCAGTTGACGACGTTCCAGAACGCGCCGACGTACTCCGCGCGGCGGTTCTGGTACTTGAGGTAGTAGGCGTGCTCCCACACGTCGAGGCCGAGGATCGGCTTGTCGCCCTTGGAGAGCGGGCTGTCCTGGTTGGCCAGGCTGTAGAGGCCGAGCTTGCCGTCGTGGCCGGCCACCAGCCACGCCCAGCCGCTGCCGAACTGCCCCATCGCGGCGGCGGTGAACTTCTCCTTGAACGAGTCGAAGCTGCCGAACGCGCCGTTGATCGCGGCCGCCAGCTCGCCGGCCGGAGCGCCGCCGGCCTTCGGCGCCATCACCTCCCAGAACAGGTTGTGGTTGACGAAGCCGCCGCCGTGGTTGCGCACGGCGTTGCGGATGTTCTCCGGGACGTGGTTGAGGTCGGCGAGCAGCTTGTGCGGGTCGGTCTTCTCCCACTCGGTGCCGTTGATCGCCTTGAGCAGGTTGTCGAGGTACGCCTGGTGGTGCTTGTCGTGGTGGATGCGCATGGTCTGCTCATCGATCCACGGCTCCAGCGCGCCGTAGGCGTAGGGGAGAGCGGGAAGCGCGTGTGTCGCCATTGCTCGCAAGTCCTCCTTTGGTCTGCTTCGCGGTCCGCCGGCGCGGGGCCGGCATTGAGAAGCGGTTGTTCGACGCCGTCTCGCCTAACCGCAGGCGCTTGAGCGCCATTCCCGGCGTGGCCGGCGCCCGCCCGCGGCGACCCGCGCCGCGCCCGCCGGCCCGGGCGCGCTGGAAATTTCGCGGGCCCTCGTCTACATTGTGGCTACCGGCTGTGAATGTCTGGGGGATGGATGAACGAGCGGCGCGCCGTACCGCGAGTCGAACCGCAGCACCGGCTGAACGCCAAGGTCAAGACGTCACTGCCCGCGCGCATCCTCGACATCTCCTCGCGCGGCGCGCAGATCGAGCTCGTCAACAGCCTCCGCCCGCAGGTGCCGTGCGACCTGCGCATCCAGCTCGAGGGCGGCGAGTTCATCGTCCGCGCCACGGTCCGCCGTTGCCGCGCCTGGGGGTTCGGCCTCGACGCGAAGGACCAGCGCGTGCTCATGTACCGCGCCGGCCTCGAGTTCGAGGAAGTGCCGCCGGAGGCGCTCGCCCGGCTTTCGTCGTCGATCCTGTTCCACAGCGAGTCGACGCCGGCGGCGCCGCTGGACCAGACGCCGGAGCCCACCCCGGTCGCCGCGGAGGCCTCGCTCCCGGAGACGAACCGGCCGGCGCCGCGGCGCGAGGGCCCGGTGCGGATCCGCATCAGCGCCGAGCACGTGCGCAAGATCCTCGGCGGCGCGAAGAAGGACTGAGAGCGTCGGTCGCCGTCCGAGCCGCGGGCGGCGCGCCGGCTACCGGGGCACCGCGGCCTTGACCTTGGCGGCGGCGTGGCGGACGGACTCCAGCAGCTCCGCCTCGTCGATCCTGGTCAGACGGCGGTCCTCGACCACGACCTCGCCGTCGACGACGGTGTGCCGCACGTCGGAGGCGCGCGCCGCGTAGGCGAGGTGGGAGAACGGGTCGTAGACCGGCGTCGCGTGCGGCGAGTCGACGGCGAGGCAGATGAGGTCGGCGCGCTTGCCCGGCTCGAGCGTGCCGATCCGCCCGTCGAGACCGAGCACCCTCGCGCCGCCGACCGTCAGCAGCTCCGCCACGGTGCGCGCCGGCATCGTCGTCGGGTCGCCGCTCAGCCCCTTGTAGATCATCGCCGCCATCTGCGCGTCGCGGAGCAGGTCGAGCGTGTTGTTGGAGGCGGCGCCGTCGGTGCCGAAGCTGACCTTGATGCCGCGCGCGAGCATCTGCGGCAGCGGCGCGACGCCGCTCGCGAGCTTGAGGTTGGAGGCGGGGTTCGACGCCACGCCGACCTCGAACTCGGCGAGCAGGTCGAGGTCGGCCTCGTCGACGTGGACGCAGTGCGCGGCGACCGTCCGCTCCGAGAGGATGCCGAGATCGGCGAGGTAGGCGACCGGCGTGACGCCCTTGGCGGAGCGGATCTTCTCCACCTCCCAGCGCGTCTCGGCGAGGTGGATGATGAGCGGCGCGCCGAACTCCTCGGCGAGCTCCGCCTCCTTGACCAGGTTCTCCGCCGAGACGCTGTACGGCGAGTGCGGCGCGACCGCCGGCACCACCAGCGGGTCGTCGCGGAAGAGCTCGAGCAGCTCGCGCTGGCGCGCGAGCGCGTGCGCCGGAGTCGGGCAGGCGGGGGTCGCGAAGTCGATCAGCGACTCCGGCACGACCGTGCGCAGCCCCGCGGCCTTCACCACCTCGATCACACGGCCGGAGTGGAAGTACATGTCGCACGCGGTCGTCACGCCGGCCTTGAGCAGCTCCGCCGCCGCCAGCCGGGTGCCGAGGGCGACCATCTCCGCGTCCATCATCGCGCGCTCGGCGGGCCAGATGTGCTGCTCGAGCCACTCGCGCAGCGGCAGGTCGTCGGCGAGGCCGCGCAGCAGCACCATCGCCAGGTGGGTGTGGGTGTTGACGAAGCCGGGGAGGATCAGCCCGCCGCCGGCGTCGAGCTGCCGCGCCGGTTTGGCGTCCGCGAGCACCGCCGCGGCCGGACCGACCGCCACGATCGCGCCGCCGCGCACGGCCACCGCGCCGTCCGCGATCGGCTCGCTGCCCGGCGCCATCGTCAGCACCGTGCCCCCCGTCACGATCAGGTCAACCTCTGCCACGTTCCCTCCAGCCCGCTTCCGGCGGACCGGCGTGTCTCGTGCCGGATCCCTGACCCCGGACCCCGGGCCCCGGTCTTCTCACCACGACCCCGACGAGCCGCCGCCGCCGAACGAGCCTCCGCCCGAGGAGAAGCCGCCGCCGCTCCACCCGCCGCCGGAGCCGCCAAACCCGCCGAGCCCGCCCATTCCGCCCCAGTATCCGCCGCGCCCGATTCCCCCGAACGTCCGGCCGCGCGCGAACAGCACCCGGAGGAGCACCACCGCGGCGATCGCGACGATCAGCAGCGTGGCGTCCGGGCTGCCGCGATGCGGGCGGCGCTGCGGCAGAGGCTCGCCCGCGAACACGCGCTGCAGCGACTCCGCCATCGCCGTGACGCCGCCGCCGTAGTCGCCGGCGGCGAAGGCGGGCCGCACCGCGTTGTCGAGGATGCGGCGGGCGATCGCGTCCGGGACCTTGGACTCGAGCCCGTACCCGACCTCCAGGCGCATCCGGCGGTCGCGGATGAAGGCGAAGAAGATCACGCCGTCGTCGATCCCCTTGCGCCCGACCTTCCAGCTCTGCGCGCAGCGGATCGTGAAGTCCTCGAGCGGCTCGCCCTCGAGCGAGGGGAAGATCACCGCCAGCACCTGGTGGCCGCTGGCGGTCTCGATCGCGGCGAGGCGTTGCTCGATCCCATCCGCCTGCCCGGGCCGGATCACGCCGGCGAGGTCGGTGAGGTAGCGGGTCGGGACCGGCGGCACGTCGAGCGCCGCCGCCGCGCCGGCGGAGAGCCAGACCACGACGGCGGCGAGGCGCCACGACATCGGCTAGAACGTCACCTTGGGCGGCACGCTCGAGCCCTCGACCGCCTTGAAGTAGGGGTGCTCCTGGAACCCGAACAGCGCCGCGATGATCACCGTCGGGAAGCGCCGGCGGGCGGTGTTGAACGCCTGCGCCACCTCGTTGAAGCGGCGCCGCTCGACCGCGATCCGGTTCTCGGTCCCCTCGAGCTGCGCCTGCAGGTCGAGGAAGTTCTGCGTCGCCTTCAGCTCCGGGTAGCGCTCCACCACCACCAGCAGCCGGGAGAGCGCCGACGAGAGGCCGTCCTGGGCGGACTGGAACTTCTGCATCTCCTCCGCGGTCGGGACCTTGTTGACGTTGACCTGGCCGACTTTCGCCCGCGCCTCGACCACCGCCGTGAGCGTCGACTTCTCGAAGTCGCGCGCGCCCTTGACCGTCTCGACGAGGTTCGGGATCAGGTCGGCGCGCCGCTGGTAGACGTTCTCCACCTGGCTCCACGCGCTCTTGACCGCCTCCTCGAGCGTGACGAGGCGGTTGTAACTCCCCATCACCGCGACGCCCGCGATCACCACCACCAGCACGAGTACCGCGCCGCACCCCAACGCGATGCGCTTCATGCGTCCTCCCGATCCTCCGAAAGTTGTCGCGACCGTATCGACTCAGCGCGCCACGAGGCCGCCATCTTAGCCCAGCTCGGCTCGCGAGGGGCTCGCCGCGGCGGCGACCGGGCCGTCGGCGCGCCACACCGTGTCGCCGTCCCCGGGCTGGTGCCGCCAGCGCTTGTGCAGCCACACCCACTGCTCGGGGTGGGCGCGAATCTGCCCCTCGATGTGCGACGTGAGCAGCGCGGTGATCCGCGCCACGTCGGCGTCATCGGGCTCGGCGTCGCCGGTCAGGACCGGGGCCGC
>DATIYW010000209.1:0-2718 GCA_035517415.1 Thermoanaerobaculaceae bacterium | reverse complement strand
GATCAGGTACCTCGTGTGCGGCATCGTCACCTCCCCGGCGCCGGGCGCCCGCCGTCGGATCGCTGCTCGTCCCGGCATCTCGCGACAACCGCGCCGCCCTGGCGCCTGTTCCGCGCTGCGCTCCGCCGCGGGGATCGCGGGGTGACGTCCGCTCTCGGCGCAGCTGAGAATCAGCCTTGACCTCATTCCCTCCCCGCCGTACACTTGCGACACAGTCGGGCGAACCAGAACTCGTCGTTCCTGCCCCCCCGGGGTCCGCCGAATGGGGAGGTCGCATGCGCAGGAATCCGGTTGCGGTGCTCGCTTCGTCGGGCCTCGCCGCGCTGCTCGCGGGCGCGGCGCACGCGGCGACGTTCACCGTCACCAGCGCCAACGACAGCGGCCTGGGCACGCTCCGCGGCCAGGTCGCGGCGGCCGGTGACGGCGACACGGTCAACTTCGACCCCTCGCTCAACGGCTCGTCGATCGTGCTCACGAGCGGCGAGATCGGGATCAACGCGAGCATCGCCATCAGCGGACCGGGGAGCGTCAACCTTGGCGTCAACGCCAACCTCGCCAGCCGCATCTTCGAGGTTGCGGCGGGTAAGACCGTGACGATCTCGGGGCTCCTGATCGAGGGAGGCCAGGTCACGGGCGGCAACGGCGGGGCGGGTGGGATCGGCGGGAGTGGCGGCGACGGCCAGGGTGGCGGCATCCTGAACCACGGCGACCTCACGGTCACCGCCTGCAACTTCTTCAAGAACCATGCGATCGGAGGCGTCGGCGGGGCCGGGACCGGCAGCGACTCGATCGGCGGCCCGGGCGGCACCGGGAAGGGCGGCGCGATCTTCAACGACACCGGCGCGACGCTCCAGGTGAACGACTGCCAGTTCGGGCTCGACGAGGCGGTCGGCGGGACCGGCGGCGACGGGGACGGCATCGGCGGGATTGGTGGCTCCGGCGCCGGCGGCGACATCTGCAGCCAGGGGTCGATGACGATGACCGGCTCGCTCTCCGACTTCGCCGGGTGCTCCGGCGGAGCGGGCGGCGCGGGGACGGGCTCGAGCGGCCTCGGCGGGGACGGCGGGACCGCGAACGGTGCGGCGCTCGACTTCGCGGGCACCGCGAACGTGAGCGCCTCGTCGTTCACGGACGGCACCGCGGTCGGCGGCGCCGGGGGCGACGGAGGCGCAGGCGGCATCCCGGGCAACGGCGGAACCGCGCAGGGCGGCAGCGTGGCGGTCGAGTTCGGCGCGACCGTCACCGTCAGCACCTCGGCGTTCACCTCCGACTCGGCCCAGGGCGGCGCGGGCTCGATCTTCGGCGGCGACGCGCAGGGCGGCGCGGTGATCACCTTCGGCCAGCTCACGCTGACCAGCTCCACCCTCTCGAGAGACACCGCCTCGGGCGGCGCCGGAGGGGTCGGGGCCGGCGAGGGCGTGGGCGGCGGCATCGGCAACCTGGGCACGTTCTCCGCCACCAACGTCACGCTTTCCGGCAACTCCTCGAGCGGGATCGGAGGGGGGCTCGCCAGCTTCGAGCCGTTCACGCTCCTCAACTGCACGATCGCCGGGAACCAAGCGACGAATCAGGCCGGCGGCATCGAGGCGCTCGTGCCCAACACCTCGAACACGACGCTGACCAACTCGATCGTGGCGCAGAACATCGCACCCGCCGGCCCCGACGGCGACGTGAGCGGCGGAACCCTCGCCTCGGGCGGGCACAACGTCATCGGCGTGGCGTTCACGCCGGGCGGCGGGACGTTCACCTCCGGCGCCGGCGACCAGATCGGCACGTCCGGCACGCCGCTCGACCCCAAGCTCGACGCGCTCGCGAACAACGGCGGCCCGACGCAAACGATGGCGCTCCAGCTCACCAGCCCCGCCCTCGACCACGGCGACGACGCGCCGTGCCCGGCCTTCGACCAGACCACCCTCACCTCGCGACCGCAGGGCGCGCACTGCGACGCCGGCGCGTTCGAGCTCCCCACCACGACCGGACCCAGCGGCAACGCGTTCACCCTCACCGTCAGCAAGATCGGCCTCGGCTCCGGGACCGTGAGCAGCGCCCCGACCTTCGGCATCGACTGCGGCGGCGCGTGCGCCGCGGCGTACTTCGGCGGCACCAGCCTCGACCTCGCCGCCACCGCCGCGCTCGGCTCGAAGTTCGTGGCGTGGGGCGGCGGCTGCTCCGGCACGGCGGCGACCGCGCCGGTCGTGATGAACTCCGACACGACCTGCACGGCGCAGTTCGACCCGATCCCGCAGATCCCGGCAGCGGGGCGCCCCGGCCTGGCGCTGCTCGCGCTCGGGCTCGCCGCGGCGGGCTGGCTGGTGCTGCGGCGCGGCTGACCGCCGGCCGCTTGACAGGCGAGCACGGCACGTGAGAACTTGACGCTGTCTCAGAAATGATCACACGCAACAGCCGCGGAGGCGGCGAGGAGGTTGTCGATGCGCACGATCCGGACTGGAAGCCCGATGCGGACTGGCCAGCTGTACATCGACGACGCGAGGGAGCGCCGTCCCGGCAGGACATGGGCTTCGGCGGCCGTGGCCGCGCTCGCCCTCCTCGCGCCGCTGTCGGCTGCCTATGGGCAGGCGATGTCGCCGACGATCGCCAAGGCGTTCGGCGCCGCCACCATCCCGATCGAGGCCTCGACGACGTTGACGTTCACCATCGGGAACCCAAACGTCCAGACGCCCCTGAACGGCCTGGCGTTCACCGACACCCTGCCGGCCG
>DATIYW010000208.1:0-3523 GCA_035517415.1 Thermoanaerobaculaceae bacterium | reverse complement strand
TTCACCAACAGCGCGACCTCCGCCGGGGTACGCGGCGAGAACTCGAACGGCTACGGCGTCGTCGGCGTCAGCGGAGCGGGGTTCGGCGTGAGCGGCTACGGCAACAGCATCGGCATCTACGCTCACAACTCGTACGTCGGGGGAGACGACGTCTACCTCGCGACCAGGGTGCTCGCCATCGACGCCTACGGCGACGTGAACGTCCGCGGCAACCTCGCCAAGACCACCGGCAGCTTCAAGATCGACCACCCGCTCGACCCCGCGAACAAGTACCTCCTCCACTCCTTCGTCGAGTCGCCCGACATGATGAACGTCTACAACGGCAACGTCGTCACCGACGCCGAGGGCGCGGCGGTGGTCGTGCTTCCCGACTACTTCGAGGCGCTCAACCGCGACTTCCGCTACCAGCTGACCGTGATCGGACGCTTCGCCCAGGCGATCGTCGAGCGCGAGATCGAAGGCAACCGGTTCACCATTCGCACCAACCTCGCCAACGTGAAGGTCTCGTGGCAGGTCACCGGGATCCGCAAGGACCCGTACGCCGAGGCGCACCGGATTCAGGTCGAGGTGGACAAACCGGAGGGCGAGCGGGGGTTCTTCCTCTACCCCGAGCTGTACGGCCAGCCGGCCGAGCGCGCCATCCAGTGGGCCCGCTACGGCGAGAGCCCGCGCCACACGGAGGTGGTGCAGGGGGCGCCGGCCACGGACCATTGATCGGCGAGGGTCCCGACAACCTGGGCGTTGTGGTCCGCCACTCCCGGTGCCCGGCCCGGCGGGCTCAGCCGGCGTAGGTCGAGGGGTCTGCCACGCCCGCCTCGGCAAAACCGGCGCGGCGCAGCCGGCACGCGTCGCAGCGCCCGCAGTGCACGAACGGCGCGGTCGGCTCGTAGCACGACAGCGTCGTCGAATAGTCGACGCCGAGCGACACGCCGAGGCGAACGATCCCTGCCTTCGACAGGTGCAGCAGCGGCGCGTGGACGGTGAATTCCGCGCCCTCCGCGCCGGCGCGGGTGCCGAGGCGCGCGACCCCTGCGAACGCGCGCAGGAACTCCGGCCGGCAGTCCGGATAGCCCGAGTAGTCCTGCACGTTCGCCCCGATCACCAGGTCGGTCGCGCCGAGCACCTCGGCGAGCCCGGTCAGCACGGCGAGGAACACGGTGTTGCGCGCCGGGACGTAGGTAACCGGGACGTCGCCGCCGATCCCGGCGCGGTCCTTCGGCACCTCGATCGCGTCCGTCAACGCGGAGCCGCCGATCGCGCGCAGGTCGACGGCGACGACGCGGTGGTCGCGGATGCCGAGGGCGGCGGCGACCCGCCTCGCCGCGTCGAGCTCGAGGCGGTGGCGCTGGCCGTAGTCGACCGAGAGCGCCGCCGTCTCGAACCCGGCGGCGATCGCCCACGCCGCGGCGGTCGCCGAGTCGAGCCCGCCCGAGAGCAGCACCGCGGCCTTGCGGGTCATCGGACACGCCCTGGGTTCGTCATGCCAGCCCGCCCACGAGCGTGCGGGCGCGCTCGGCCAGCTCGGCGACCAGCGGCCACGGCACCTCGGGCGGCGCCTCGCGGGCGAACCACTTCACCCGCCCTCGGGCTCGCTGCAGCCGCTGGGCGGTCGCCGGGTCGCGCTCGGCGAGCGAGGCGACCTCGTCCGCGACCTCGCGGCGCGCGTCGAGCGCGTTGCAGACCAGCACCTGGTCGCAGCCCGCCGCGAGCGCCCGGATCGCCCGGTCGGCCATGCCGCCGTACGCCGCGAGCGCCCCCATCTCGAGGTCGTCGGCGAGCACCGGCCCGCACGGCAGGTCGTGGAGCGGGCCGACCACGGCGGCGGAGAGCGAGGCCGGGAGCTGCTCCTCGCCGAGCGCCGGCGCGAGGGCGTGCGCCACCATCACCGCGCGCTGCGGGTGCGCCAGGGCATGGAACACCTCGACGTCCTCGCGCACGCTGCCGTCGAGCAGCGGCAGCTCGCGGTGCGAGTCGACCGCGCCGCTGCCCAGGCCCGGGTAGTGCTTGAGGCAGCCGGCGACCCCGAAGCCCTCGAGGCCCGCGAGGTACTCCGCCGCCGCGAGCCGCACCGATGCCGGGTCGGCGCCGAGGCAGCGCGACTCCGAGCCGACCCAGCCGTCGGTGCGCGCGACGTCGAGCACCGGCGCGAAGTCGACGGTGATGCCGAAGTGCGCGCAGGCCGCGCCGATCGCCCGGCCGAGCGCGCGCAGCGCCGGCGTCCCGACGCGCGCAGCCTGCGCCGGGGCGGGCAGCGGGCCGACCAGCTTCTCCAGCCGGTTGACCCGTCCGCCCTCGAGGTCGACCGCGACGTACGGCCGACCCGGGAGCTGCCGCACCTCGGCGACGAGCGCGCGGAGCTGCTCGCGGTCGACGACGTTGCGGGCGAACAGCACCACCCCGCCCGGCCGGATCGCCGCGAGCACCCGACGCTCGTCGTGGTCGAGCGCCGCGCCGGCGATGCCGCAGGCGAGGAACGAGCTCACCGCTCCGCCTCCGCCTTCAGCTCGGCGAGCAGGTTGAGCGCTTCGAGCGGCGTCAGTCGCTCCACCTCGACCCGGCGCAGCCGCTCCGCCACCGCGTCCTCGGCCGCGGGGAAGAGGTCGAGCTGCCGCGGCTCCTCGGGCGCGGTCGCCTCGAGCACCTTGAGCTCCTGGCGCTCGATCTGCCGCAGCACCTCGGCGGCGCGGCGGCAGACGTCCTCCGGCACGCCGGCCAGCTTGGCGACGTGGATGCCGTAGGAGCGGTCCGACGGCCCGGCCACGACGCGGTGGAGGAACAGCACCGAGCCCTGCCACTCCTTCACCGCGACCGAGGCGTTGGCGACCCGCGGCAAGCGCTGCACGAGGTCGGTCAGCTCGTGGTAGTGGGTCGCGAACAGCACGAGCGGGCCCGCGGCGCCGTCCGCCGACCCGTGGAGCGCCTCGACGATCGCCCACGCCAGCGACAGGCCGTCGAACGTCGCCGTGCCGCGGCCGACCTCGTCGAGCATCACCAGCGAGTTGCGCGTGGCGTGGCGGAGGATGCTCGCCACCTCGGTCATCTCGACCATGAACGTCGACTCGCCGCGCGCGAGGTCGTCGGCGGCGCCGACGCGGGTGAAGACCCGGTCGATCTCGCCGATCTCCGCGTCCTCGGCGGCGACGAACGAGCCGGCGCGCGCCATGATCACCGCGAGCGCCACCTGCCGGAGGTAGGTCGACTTGCCGCCCATGTTCGGGCCGGTGAGCACGACGATCTGGCGGCGGTCGCCGTCGAGCTCGGCGTCGTTCGGCACGAACGGCGAGCGCGCCAGCGCCTCGACCACCGGGTGGCGCGAGCCGGTCAGCCGCACCCGCGGCCCGGCGACCAGGCGGGGCCGGCAGTAGCGGGCGCGACGCGCCTGCTCGGCGAACGAGGCGAGCACGTCGGCGCCGGCGAGTGCGCGGGCCGACGCCGCCAGCCGCCCGGCGCACGACGCGCAGCGCGCCACCAGCGCGGCGTAGAGCTCACGCTCGCGCTCCTCGGCGCGCCCCTCCGCGCCGCT
>DATIYW010000207.1:0-3083 GCA_035517415.1 Thermoanaerobaculaceae bacterium | reverse complement strand
CGCGTCGGAGTGGGCGCGGGTGACCGGGGTCCGGGGTACGGTGTCCGGAATCCGCGAACCGGCCAGCGTCGCCGTCTCGGGCCACGGGCCACGGGTCACGGGCCACGGTGCGCAAGCGGTCCGCTTCCAGGTGGGACCGGTCCAGGGCGAGGCGGAGCTGCCGCTCGGCGGCGAGCACCAGCTCGCGAACCTCGCGCTCGCGCTCGCGGGCGCCGCGGCGCTTGCCCGGCACGGCGTGGCCGGGCCGCTCGACGCCGCCGCGCTGCGGCGCGGCATCGAGGGCGTGCGCTGGCCCGGCCGGCTGGAGTGGATCACCGCCGGCGGCCGCGCGCTGCTCCTCGACGGAGCGCACAACCTCGAGGCGGTCGCGGCCCTCGCCGCGGCGCTCGACCGGCTCGGCCTGGCGGGCCGCGTGCACCTGCTCTTCTCCTGCCTCGCCGACAAGCCGCTCGATGCGATGGCGGCGCTGCTGCGGCCGCGCGCCGCCGGCGTCACCGTCGCGCCGATCGACTCGCCGCGCGCGACGCCGGTCGAGACGCTGGCGGCGGCGTTCCCCGGGTGCCGGGTCGCGCCGTCGGTCGCCGACGCGCTGGCGGGGCTGCCCGCCGACCGGCCGACGCTCGTCGCCGGCTCGCTGCGCCTGGTCGGCGAGGTCAAGGCGATCCTCGGCGGCGGCGATGGCTGAGATCGTGATCCGCGACCGCGAGGCGCTCGAGGCGGCGGAGGACCGCAGCCTCGCGTTCTGCGCGACGCGCTCGACCGAGGCGACGCGGCGCCACCCGCTGACGAATGAGGGGCGGCACTTCGACTACCGCACCGCGTTCCAGCGCGACCGCGACCGCGTCCTCCACTCGCGCGCGTTCCGCCGCCTCAAGCACAAGACCCAGGTGTACGTGCCGTACGCCGGCGACCACCCGCGCACGCGGTTGACACACACGCTCGAGGTGGCGCAGATCGCCCGCACGATCTCGCGCGCCCTCGGCCTCAACGAGGACCTGACCGAGGCGATCGGCCTCGCCCACGACCTCGGCCACACCCCGTTCGGGCACTCCGGCGAGCGGGTGCTCAAGACGATCCTCGCCGGCGAGGACCCGGCCTGCCCGCTCCCTCCCGCGGTGGTGCGCGAGGCCGGCACGTTCAAGCACAACTACCAGTCGATCCGGGTCGTCGACCTGCTCGAGCGGCGCTACGACCACCCCGGCCTCAACCTCTCCGACCAGGTGCGCGAGGGGATCCTCAAGCACACCACCTGGAAGGTCCGCTTCCCGTTCCCGCTCCCCACCACCGAGGGGCTGCGATTGGGCAAGCCGTGCCACCTCGAGGGCCAGGTCGTCGCGCTCGCCGACGAGATCGCGCAGCAGACCCACGACCTCGAGGACGGCCTCTACGCCGAGGCGGTCGAGTTCGAGGCGGTCGAGCGGCTGGCCGCCGCGATCACCGTGATCAAGCGGGCCGGCGACGCCTACCGCAAGGAGCGGCGGCGCTGGCGCCGCACCGCGATCCTCCAGCGCGGCCTCATCCACCTGTTCGTCACCGACGCGATCCAGACCACGGTGCGTAACGTCAACCGGATCGCGGCCAAGCGGCGCGTCGCCGACCACGCCGCCTGGGCGGCGGTCGCCGACGAGATCCCGGCCGCGACCGTGGCGATGTCGAAGCAGGTGGCCGAGCTGTTCGCCGACCTCAAGGCGTTCATCTACCGCTTCATCATCAACCACCAGGAGGTCAACCGGCAGGACCACCGCGCCGGCCTGGTGGTGGCGGGGCTGTTCCGCGCCTTCTACACCAACCCGCTCAACCTGCCGACCTACGTGCTGCTGCGCTTCCACGAGGAGACCGGCCGCACCTACCTGCGCGACCTGCCGATCGGCTCGATCCCGGAGGAGGTCCGCAGGCACTACCACCCGGAGCCGCGCTTCGTGCGCGAGATCGCGGACCACCTCGCGGGGATGAGCGACCGCTACGCCATCGACGAGTACGAGGCGCTCTACCACCCGGCCGCGCGCTGACGCGAGAAGACGCCGAATGGAGTACCATTCCCGCGCGTCCCGGCCCGCGCCGGGAGCCAGAGGGCAGGACTTGCGCATCCTCTTCGCCTCCGACCACGCCGGCTTCGACCTCAAGCAGCTCGTCGCCGCGCACGCTCGTGAAAACGGTCACGAGGTCGTCGACCTCGGCACCGCGAGCCGCGACAGCGTCGACTACCCGGACTTCGCCCACGAGCTCGCGCGCCGCCTGCTCGCCGGCGAGGGCGAGCGCGGCGTGCTGGTGTGCGGCACCGGCATCGGCATGTCGCTGGCGGCCAACCGCCACCCCGGCGTGCGGGCGGCGCTCTGCCACGACGCCTTCACCGCCGACGCGGCGCGCCGCCACAACGACGCCAACGTCCTGTGCATGGGCGGCCGCACCACCGGGCCCGGCGTCGCGGCGCAGATGCTGGACGTGTTCCTCGCCGCGCCGTTCGAGGGCGGCCGGCATCAACGTCGGGTAGAGAAGATCGAGACGGGGCCCGGGGTCCGGGATCCGGGGTCCGAAGAGAAACCGGGACAGGAGAAAAGGCGATGAACCAGCACGAGCGAACCGCGTTCTTCAACTTCCTCGAGACCACCGTCCGCGTCACCGACCCGGAGGTCGCCGCCGCGCTCAACCACGAGCGCCAGCGCGAGAACGACGGGCTCGAGCTGATCGCGTCCGAGAACTTCGTCTCCCCCGCGGTGCTCGCCGCGATGGGCTCGGTGATGACCAACAAGTACGCCGAGGGCTACCCCGCCAAGCGCTACTACGGCGGCTGCGAGTTCGTCGACGTCGCCGAGGAGCTGGCGCGCAGCCGCGCCAAGCAGCTGTTCTCCTGCGACCACGTCAACGTCCAGCCGCACTCCGGCGCGCAGGCCAACATGTCGGTCTACCTCGCCACCTGCCAGCCCGGCGACGTGGTGCTGGGGATGGACCTCTCGCACGGCGGCCACCTCACCCACGGCCACCCGCTCAACTACTCCGGCAAGACGTTCAGGATCGTGCCCTACCTCGTGCGCAAGGACACCGAGACGATCGACTACGACGCGCTGCGCGAGCTCGCCCGCGCC
>DATIYW010000206.1:0-11201 GCA_035517415.1 Thermoanaerobaculaceae bacterium | reverse complement strand
GATGGCTGAAACGAGCCCGCCGGCCGGCGAGGTGTCGGCCGGCCACTTCCACCCGCTCGGCGCGACGCCCGCTCCTGGCGGGGTCAACTTCGCGCTGCTCTCGCGGCGCGCGACCGCGGTCGACCTCCTCCTCTTCGACGGCCCGGGAGACGACGCGACGCGCGTCATCCCGGTCACCAGCTGCACCCGCTTCGTCTGGCACGTCTTCGTCCCCGGCTTGAGTGCTGGCCAGCTCTACGGCTACCGCGTTCGCGGGCCGTTCGACCCCGCCCACGGGCTCCGCTTCGCCCCCGCCAAGCTGCTCGTCGACCCCTACGCCAAGGCGCTCGCCGGCAAGGCGGTCAACACCGCGAACCTGCTGCTCGCCTACGATCCCGACGCGCCCGGCGCGGACCTCACGCTCGACGCGCGCGACGATGCCCGCATCGTGCCGAAGGCGGTCGTGGTCGACGACGCCTTCGACTGGCAGGGCGACGAGCCGATGGCGAAGCCGTTCGAGCACCTGCTCGTCTACGAGGTGCATGTGAAGGGCTTCACCGCCCACCCCTCGTCCGGCGTGGCCCAGCCGGGCACCTACCTCGGCCTGGTCGAGAAGATCCCCCACCTGCAGCGCCTCGGCGTCAACGCCGTCGAGCTGCTGCCGGTGCACGAGCACGTCGACGACGACTTCCTGCTCGCGCGCGGCCTGGTCAACTACTGGGGCTACAACACGCTCGCCTTCTTCGCCCCGGAGTCGTCGTACGCCGCCGGGAAGGCGCCGGGGAGCGCGGTGGCGGAGTTCAAGACGATGGTGCGCGAGCTGCACCGCGCCGGCATCGAGGTGATCCTCGACGTGGTCTACAACCACACCGCGGAGGGGAGCGAGCTCGGGCCCACGCTGTCGCTGCGCGGCATCGACAACCCGAGTTACTACTGCCTGAGCGGGCCGCCGGAGGCGCCCGGCCGCTTCTACGAGAACTACACCGGGTGCGGCAACAGCCTCGACCTCAACAAGCCGGACGCGATCCGGCTGGTGATGGACTCGCTGCGCTACTGGGTCGAGGTGATGCACGTCGACGGCTTCCGCTTCGACCTCGCCTCCGTGCTCGGGCGCGAGGAGGACGGGACGTTCCGCTCCACCTCGAGCTTCTTCGACGCGGTCTACCAGGACCCCGCCCTGTCGTGCGTCAAGCTGATCGCCGAGCCGTGGGACGTCGGCACCTACCAGAGCGGCAACTTCCCGGTCGACTGGTCGGAGTGGAACGGGCGCTTCCGCGACACCGTGCGCCGCTTCGTGCGCGGCGACGGCGGGCAGGTCGGCGACCTCGCCACCCGCCTCACCGGCTCCGCCGACCTCTACTCGGGCAACGGCCGCACCGCGTTCAACAGCGTCAACTTCGTCACCTGCCACGACGGCTTCACGCTCGCCGACCTGGTCAGCTTCGACGACAAGCACAACCAGGCCAACCAGGAAGGCGACAGCGACGGCACCGACGCCAACTTCTCGTGGAACTGCGGCGTCGAGGGCGCCAGCGACGACCCGGAGGTGAACCGGCTGCGCCGAGCGCAGGCGAAGAACCTCGCCTGCCTGCTCCTGTTCTCCGCCGGCACACCGATGATGCTCGGCGGCGACGAGCTCCTCCGCACCCAGGGCGGTAACAACAACGCCTACTGCCAGGACAACCCGACCTCGTGGTTCGACTGGGGCCTGGCGGAGCGCAACGCCGATTTCCTCGAGTTCTTCCGCAAGGCGGTCGCGCTGCCGCGCCGGCTGCCGGTGCTGCAGCGGCGCCACTTCTTCACCGGCACGCCCGCGCCGGGGGCGGCGGCGCCCGACATCGCCTGGTTCGGACCCGACCTCCGCACCCCGCGCTGGGACGACCCCGAGCTGCGGGCGCTCGCCTTCCAGCTCGCCGGCAGCGGGACGCCCGCCGGCGAGGGCGACTACCGCGTGTTCGTCATCCTTAACGCCGCGGAGGAGTTGCAGGACTTCGGCCTCCCCCCGCTGCCGGCGGCGATGGGCTGGAGACGGGTGGTCGACACCTCGCTCCCGGCCGGCCTCGACTTCGCCGAGCCCGGTGGCGAGGTGCCGATCGACCCGCCCGGCCACTACCTCGCGAACCCGCGCAGCACCGTCGTGCTGCTCGCCCGCTGACGCTCCGGCCCAAGGCGGCGCGCCTCGCGACCGGAGGTCGGCTGCCGCAGCGCCGTGGGGCCTACGCCGCGGTGGCCGGCTTGGGCGGGCGTTTCTCGGCGGGACGCGCCGGTTGCCGCCGTCGTGCCGGTGCCGCGTGCGGCGCGGCGACACGTTGCGGGGCCACCGCCGGGCGGACGTTCGTCACGCGCCGGGGTGCGGCGACGTGCTGCGGGGCGGAGGCCCGACGGACGTTGGTCACACGCCGGGGTGCGACCACACGCCGCGGCGCGACCGCCGGACGCACGCCCGTCATGCGCGGCCGCGGCTCAGCCCTACGCCGGACCGATTGTGACGAGACGGCCGGCCGGTAGGTTCGACCGGCGCCACCCCCCACGACGCGAGCCGGCCGCGCCGGCCTCGCCGCCGGTCGGCGGTAGGTCCGAACCGGCGCGGTGGCATGCCGGAGACGCGGCGCCGGCCGCGTCACCACCCGGCCTCGCGCCGGGGTCGCGCTCGGAGCATGGGTCACGCGACCGGGCCCGCGGCGGTAGGAGCCGTGAACGATACCGGGACCCCGTGCCGATCGGGCGCGGCCCGGCGCGGCCGCGATCGGTCGCCGCGCCAGCTCGGCGCGGATCGACCGAGCGGAGGCCGCCACCGCGATCCGGCCGCCCGCGGCGCGCGGCACCGGCAGCGCCGCGGTCCGTGCGAACGAGACGCTCCGTTGCGGCACGGCGCGGCCCATCGCCGACGCGACGCGGCCGAGCGGCAACGCGGTGTTGCGCACCACGCCGCCGGAGATGCGGAACCCCGTCATCGACCGACCCTGGCGCAACAGCACCGCGTTGCGCCTCACCGGGACGCGGTAGTCGCTGACCCGGGTCTCCGCGAAGTTCCTACCGGGCACGAACACGTAGCTGGTCCGCGCCGCCACCACCGGGTCGCCGAAATAGCCGCCGGCGGCGAGGGTGAAGCGCGGCGAGAGCGGCGCCCAACCGATGTAGCCGCCGCTGTCGCACCAGGTCACCCAGGCCGGCGACCACACCGTGCCCGGGACCCACAGCCAGCCCCAGGACGCATCCCAGGCCCACGAGCCGTAGTGGAACGGGTCGCCGCCCCACGGATCGTAGGAAACCCACGTCCAGCCGTAGTCGGTCCACACCCACTCGCCGTTCCAGTACGGCTGCCAGTCGGCCGCGACCGACGGCACCCAGGCGTACCCGTAGGGGCAATTCACCCAGCGGCCGTAGGGTGCGAGCTCGTCGTAGAAGAAGCCGACGCTGATGCCGACGCGCACCGAGGCGCGGGCCTCGGTGGGCACGCCGGCGAGCAGCAGGCCGGCCGCCAACATGCTCGAAGCGATGAGTTTTCGCATTGTGCTGGCCTCCTTTCGGACTCCGCCTCCGGCCAGCCTCCTTCAGCCTGGGAAACGGCCCGATCCGGCGCTGGCGCCGGGTCATGACCCACAACCCGCGTGCGCCCAAGCGGTTGGGGACGGAATTCGCAGCCGGAGCGGGTTTGCCAGGGAGCGCCGGGCACCGCCGCGACGCAGCTCCGAAGGGCGCCCGGGGCGCTACCCCTTCGGCTCGACGTTCTGATTGAGGTGGAAGAGGTTGCGCGGATCGTACCGGGCCTTGACCTGGGCCAGTCGGGGGTAGTTCCCGCCGAACGTCGCGCGCACCCGCTCGTCGCCCTCCTCCATCATGAAGTTGACGTACCCGCCGCCGGCGGAGTGGGCGTGCAGGGCCTGCCAGTAGTCGCGCACCCACTTGACGCGCGCCGGGGTCTCGCTGGGGTCCGGATAGATCGCGGCGACGAGCTGGACGTAGCGGGCGTCGCGGAAGAAGTACGCGGTCTCGTGCTTGCCGACCCGCCCCGCCGCCCCGTTCGCCGGGTAGATGTGCACCGCCGAGTTCGGCGTCGGCACCGCCGGCCCGTGCTTGACGTGCGCCTCGATCACGGCGTCGGAGAGCTCGTCGGCGAACTCCGCCCGCCAGTAGCTCTGCAGCCCCGCGGGGACAAGCGGGTCGAACATCGACTGGAGCGCCGGGAACCGGATCGGGCCGACGAGGTCGAGCAGCGGCGGCCCGAACCGCCGCAGCGGCGCGACCAGCTTCGCGGCCTGCGTCGGCGGCGCCGTGGAGCAGACGCAAACCCCGCACACCGTCCGGTGGTGGAGCTGCGCGGGGAACGGCGGACCCGGCGGCACGACCAGGAACGCGAAGAACGCGCTCACCTCGTCGGGGGCCTCGTCGATGAAGTCCCGGTAGAGGCGCAGCGCCTGGCGCGCCTTCTCCAGTGGGTAGAAGACCGGCCCGGCGAGCACGGTGGCGACCGGGTGGAGCCTGAACTCGAACGACGTGACCACCCCAAAGTTGCCGCCGCCGCCGCGGATCGCCCAGTAGAGGTCGGGGTTGCGGTCCGCGCTCGCGGTCACCATCCGCCCGTCGGCGAGGACCAGGTCGGCGGAGAGCAGGTTGTCCGCGGAGAGACCGTAGCGGCGGGTCAGGTGGCCGATCCCGCCGCCGAGCGTGAGGCCGGCGATCCCGGTGGTCGAGATCATGCCGCCGGGCGCCGCCAGGCCGTACGCGTGGGTGGCGTGGTCGAGGTCGCCCCAGGTGCAGCCGCCCTCGGCGCGCACGGACCGCGCCTTGGCGTCGACGCGGATCCCCTTCATCGGCGAGAGGTCGACGACGACCCCGCCTTCGCACACCGCGTGCCCGGCGACGTTGTGGCCGCCGCCGCGGACGGCGAGCTCGATGCCGTGGTCGCGGGCGAAGCCGACCGCCGCGCCGACGTCCGCCGCGTCGCGGCAGCGCACCACGAACGCGGGGTGGCGGTCGATCATGCCGTTCCAGACCTTGCGGGCGGCCTCGTAGCGCGCGTCGCCTGGCCGCAGCAGCTCGCCGCGAATGCTCGACTCGAACAACCGCAACGTCGCATCGGGCACGTTGCGGCTCGCAGGCACATCACGCATGGCGTCCATGCACCACCCCCTCTGCCATTGACGGCTTTGCCTGGCAAACGGTCGCCCGCGGAGGTCGATTCCAGCGACCCACCCGCGACGGGTTCGGCTCAGCGCCCGCGTGCGGCGCGGCGACCGCTCCGGCCGGCGGTGCGCGTGGCGGGACGAGCTGGCTCGCCGGTCCCGGCGTCGGCCTCCGCCTCGACGGGCTGCCAGCGCGAGCGGATGGCCTGAACGGCGGCCGGGGCGAGGAGCGCCGCCAGCGCGACCGTGATCGCCCACGAGTAGACGCCGAAGACGACCTGCGTGTCGTCCGTCGCGAGCGCCGCGACCAGCGCGGCGGCGTTGGCGCCGAGCACGCCGATCGCGCCGCCGGCGCCGCGGCGCAGGACGAGCGCGACGAACACCACCCAGTAGTAGCAGGACAGCACCAGCGCGGCGAACACGACCGCCGCCCCGAGCGCCGCGCCCTCGTGCGCGGGGCGGGCGGCCGCCGCCGCGGCGACGCCGGCGACGAGCAGCAGCGCGGCCGCGAGGTAGAACGGACGGCGCGCCTCGTGGGCGCGGTTCATCGCCTCCTGCCAGATCGCCCAGCGCTCCTGCAGCGGTGCCGGAGGGATGCGGCTCGCCAGGGTCTGCGGCGAGTCGAGGAACACCAGCTCGAGGCCGGCCGCGTTCGTGCTCCAGTTCTCGTGGTGGCGCGCGATGTCGCGGGCGAACTCGCCCCAGGCGGCGAAACCCCGGCCGGTCAGCGATCCCGCCAGCACGCAGGCGGCGGCGCCGGCGCCGAGGCCGGCGGCGAAGCGCAGCGCCCAGCGCAGGTCGGCCCGCCGGAGGAGGTCGCGCACCGCAAGCGCCGCGACGCCGAGCAGCAGGAACGCCGGGAACAGCCGCACCGCGGCGGCATAGGCGAACGCGACGCCCGCGCCAGCGAAGCGCCGGCGCTTGAGCAGGCAGATCCCGACCACCACCGCGGCGAGCCAGTCGTAGCGCAGGAACGCGCCTCCGACCCAGGCGTAGCGCCACGGGTAGCCCACCCCGAACACCACCAGCGCCGTCGATCCGACCGCGGTCCCGAAGGTGCGGAAGACGACCACGAAGGTCGCGGCGAGCACGAGCCAGTCGAGGACCGCCATCAGCGGGAGCGTCGTCGCGTTCAGCGGTGCCCAGGCGTTGAACAGGCGCCCGACGAACGTCCAGGCCGGAGTCGGGTTGTAGCCGTGGTCGAGGCGGACGCCGTTGAGCGCCCGCAGGTCCGCCGGGTCGAGGAACGCGGCGTGGTCGGCGACGAAGCGGCGCCAGCGCTGCGGGGTGAACCGCCTGCGGACCTCGTCGCGGTGCTGATCGAGGGACTCTACCGGGACGATCGTGTTCGTGCGCAGGTCGCGCACCACCCGCGGCAGCGGCAGCGCCGGCGCCGACTCCGCCTGCGCCGCGAGCGAGGCGACGTAGAGCCCGTCGTACCCGAGCTCCGGGAAGTACTTCGAGCCGAGCTCGTAGTGGAACATCTCGGCGAAGTGGATGAACCGCCCGCCGTGGAAGGTGAGGAAGTTGAAGTAAGCGGCGGCGCCGAGCACGCCGAGGAGCCCGAGCGCGGCGCCCGCCTTCCCGTCGCGGGGCCGCATCCGCGCTCGCCATGCCAGGACGGCGAGCGCGGCGAGCGTCAGCCCCAGCTTGACGAGCGCCTCGTTGTGCTCGGTCACGCGCGGATGATAGTCGAAGCCCTCCGCGCGCCGCCGGCGGCGGCGCGGATCCGCTCCGGCGGCGAGCGTCGGGCCCGAGCGGTCCCGCTACTTTGGCGCGATGTAGGAGATGTCGGGCCGGTAGCGCAGCATGTACGAGCGCGTGTAGCGCGTGCTCTGACGGATCGCGGTGAGGATCGACACCGCCTTCTGTGCGCCGACCGCGTCGACGAGCATGTCGTCGAACGACCTTCCCGGCATCGCCATGCTCGCCCAGTTGTCGCGATCGACGGCCAAGACGAGCTGTGGCCCCTCGCCGCCGCTGATCAGGCGGTACCACTGGATCCCCATCGCCGGGCTCGCCTTGCCGAGCGCGGCGTGCATCTCGTGGAGCGCGTCGAGGAACTGCACGTAGCCGTCGGGTTTGAGGTAGTAGTGCGTGATCTGCGCCATCGCCGCCGGCTCGGTTCCCTTGCCGGGGTAGCTCACGTCGGCGAGCATCGTCCAGTAGCCGAGGGTGGACTTCTCGACCAGCGGCAGAACGTTCGGGAAGAAGTCGGCGTCGTCCTTCTCGTCGAAGGCGGCGTGGTCGTCGAACTCCTTCCACTGGTGACCGAAGGTGCCGACGAGGAAGTCGCCGATGTCGTCGCCGGAAGCCACCTGCCAGACGAACCAGGTGAAGACGTCCTTGTTGGCGCGGTGCCAGGCAAAGTGCTTCTTCATCGCCGCGTCGAGCTTGCCGATGTCGGTGAGCTTCGCCTTCACCGAGTAGACGAGCGCGATGTTGTCGTGCGACTGCTGCGCGAGCGCCGGCGCGCACGGCACCGCCGTCGCAGCGAGAGCGACCAGGAAACGAGCGAGTCTCATGGGATCCTCCTCCTTGGTTTGACCGCACAACCGGGCGAAACCCGGCCTGCATTCCAGCAGTCGACCGCCGGCGCTCGCTCGCGACGCCGGCAATCGCCGCAATGGTCAACCCGTGTGATTCGGGACGCGCTCTATCACGTCTTGTAGATCTGCTGGGCGCGCAGCTCCTTGATGCGGTCGCGGATCGCCGCCGCCTCCTCGAACTCTACGCAGGCCGGCCGACCTGCGGGCCTCAGTCTGCGCCGAGACGCTCGCGCTCCCGATTCGTCGCTCAGGGGCAGGCGTTACCGAGCGGCGCGTAGCTGCTGCTGTAGTTGCCTCCGCATGTCAGCGTTCCGGCGTTGTTCGTTGTGCCGGAGAGCAACGATGCGCCTGCCTTGGCGGTGGCCCCGGCACCGTTCGTGATCCACGTCGTCAGCCCCACGACGCGGCTGTTGTTGATCTCGATGCTGGCGGACCCGGAGGTCCTGACTGCGTTCTTGTACGAGTAGAGATCGTCGTCCTGCAGGATCGCATCGCCCCCGTCGAGGTCGAGTGCGCCGATGGTGTTGTTGTCGAACACATTTATCAAGCTGTCCCGGATGATGTTGGTACCCACGGTGCCATCGATGTGAATCCCGACCGGTTGCGCGCCGTCGCTTACTTCGATCGTCGTGCCGTTGGTGACCGAGAGAGCCCCACCGGAACAGTACGCGCCGTAGCTCGCCCCCGAGGCGCTGGCGCCCCCGGCGGAGATCGCGGTGTCGCTGATCCCCACGACGCTCCCAACCGACTCGACGCCGTACGTGTTGAGCGCCACTTGGACGGTTGTGAACACCCGGGAGCCCTTCACGGTCACGTCGGAGCCGCTTCCAGCGTAGATACCGACCGCCGTGCCCGTCGCATCGGACGAGCTCGTGCCGATTGCCGTGACGTGGACGAGCTGGTTGTCCGAACCGGCGACGACGATCGCGATGTCGTAGGTGTTGCCCCCCAGGTTGTAGACGCCGATGTCATGCACGTCGCTGATTCCGGAGAGCATCAGCGTGCCGTACCCGCTCAGGCTGTAGCCCGAGGCCTCGATGGCCGTGCTGTCCTCGCCGGCACCTTCGAGCGACACGTAGGCCGGGAGTTGAAGCGTGCTCGTCCCGAGATCGTAGATGCCTGGTCCGAGCCGGACGAGCCAGGGGTTACCCTGACCCGGCGCCTCGTCGCCCGAGCTTGGGATCGCTGCCACCATCGAGATCAGCTCGGCGCCCGAATTCGCGTTGGAATCGGGTTCGGCCGCCTCGCGGTGATAGACGGTGACGATGTGGGGCGGCCAGCTGCCCGTGCCGCGGATGGCGTGCTCGACGAACAAGGCCATCTGGTCCCGGGTCACGGGGGCGCTCGGGCAGTACATGCCGCCGCCGCACCCGGTCGTAATCCCGTCACGGAAGAGCTGCTCGATGTAGGGGTCGAAGAACGTCGTGCACGTCACGTCGGAGAAGGGGACCCCCGGCACGCAGGCCGGCGGCGTGTAGCTGGAGAGCGGCGACACCGGCAGGCCCGCGAACAGGCTCTCCTCACCGGCCTGCTCCGCTGCGGTCCGCGCCGCCTTGGCCGCCCTGAAGAGGGCAGGCGGAACCGGCGGCGCGGCGCGTCGCACCGGCGAGACCAGCGACGCGGCCATCGTTCCCGACGCCCAGAGGAGGAGACCAACCACCGAGACCACATTGCGTGCGCCGATCAACGACATGCCAGCCTCCATGGGTTTCCCTCAATGCCAAGCGGCGCCTTCGAGAGTCGGCGAGGGGTCGACCCGGCACCCTCTGGTTGCAGGCGAACCCTGTGCACGTGAGTACCGCTCCCGCGCGTCGGCTATTCCCCGCTCGGCGCCTGCCCCGCAGGCAGGCCGCAAGCAGCGCGAGGCGCTCGGCCGCGCAGGGGAGGCGCGGCCCCGTGCGCGACGATGCCGCCTGGTGCTCCGCGCGACGCACTCCGCGACTCACCTTGGCGAAGCGGTCGCCGAGAATGCCGCAGTCATCGACCATCCCAGCGTCGCCATCGGTGAAGGCGCCACGGGGCAGGCTGCCGCTCGATGCGCTCCTCTCAGGTGCCGCGCACGCGACCGTGGTGCAATCGGCCAAGCCGACTCAGGGGCGTCGTCCCGGGCCGACGGGAGCGACAGCGGCACGGTCGCGGCTGGCCGCAGATCTGGTGGACCCGTGGGGTGGACGGGCGTGGCGATGTTCTGATCAGGCGGGGCAGCCCGTCACCCGATCGCACGACCGGCGGGGCCGGGCGCGACGAGCCGGGTTCGCTCTTGCATGCCTCACGTCTTGTAGATCTGCTGGGCGCGCAGTTCCTTGATGCGGTCGCGGATCGCCGCCGCCTCCTCGAACTCGAGCTTCTTCGCCGCCGACTTCATCTGCTTCTCGAGCTCGCCGATCGCCTTGGCGAGCGACGCCGGATCCGTGACATCGACCTCGCCCACCCGCGGCGGCAGGAACGCCGCGTCGTGGTAGTCGAGGTTGGAGAGCTGCAGCAGCGGACTGGCGATGTCCTTGATGATCGTCCGCGGCTCGATGCCGTGCTCGCGGTTGTACGCCTCCTGCACCGCGCGCCGCCGCTCGGTCTCGTCGATCGCACGCTTCAACGAGTCGGTCATCCGGTCGGCGTAGAGGATCACCGTGCCGTTGACGTTGCGCGCCGCCCGGCCGATCGTCTGGATCAGCGACGTCGCGCTGCGCAGGTAGCCCTCCTTGTCGGCGTCGAGGATCGCCACCAGCGAGACCTCCGGCAGGTCGAGCCCCTCGCGCAGCAGGTTGATCCCGACCAGCACGTCGAACGTGCCGCGTCGCAGGTCGGCCAATATCGCGGTGCGCTCCAGCACCTCCACCTCGCTGTGCAGGTAGCGCACCCGCACGCCAAGCTCGGCGAAGTACTGCGTGAGGTCCTCCGCCATCCGCTTGGTCAGCGTCGTGACCAGCACCCGCTCGCCCGCGGCGACGCGCTCGCGGATGCGCGCGAGCAGGTCGTCGACCTGCCCCTGCGCCGGCTTGACGACGATGCGCGGGTCGAGCAGCCCGGTGGGGCGGATCAGCTGCTCCACCACGTCGCCCTCGGTGCGCTGCAGCTCGTACGGCCCGGGCGTGGCGGAGACGAACAGCGCCTGGTGGATGCGGCCCTCGAACTCCTCGAACGTGAGCGGCCGGTTGTCGAGCGCCGACGGCAGCCGGAAGCCGAACTCGACCAGCGTCTCCTTGCGCGAGCGGTCGCCGTGGTACATGCCGCGCGCCTGCGGGACGGAGACATGCGACTCGTCGACCACCAGCAGCCAGTCGGACGGGAAGTAGTCGAGCAGCGTCGGCGGCGGCTCGCCGGGCTTCCTGCGCGTGAGGTGGCGCGAGTAGTTCTCGATCCCGGAGCAGTAGCCCAGCTCCTGGAGCATGTCGAGGTCGAACAGCGTGCGCTGCGACAGGCGCTGCGCCTCGAGCAGCTTCCCCGCCGCGTTGAGCTCCGCGAGGCGCGCGTCCAGCTCCGTGCGGATGTCGACCAGCGCCTCGTCGAGCACGCGGCGGGTGACGACGTAGTGCGAGGCCGGGTAGAC
>DATIYW010000205.1:0-54167 GCA_035517415.1 Thermoanaerobaculaceae bacterium | reverse complement strand
AGGAGAGCACCGTGGTCCGCGAGGCCGACGTGCCGCTCCCGTCGCGCTGACCGCGAGGCGGACCTCCCCGACGCGGGCTAGCGTGCGAGCCGCACGTCGGTCCGGCCCTCGTCGAGCGCGAGGCGCTGCGGCAGGTGGCGCCCGGCGAGCCACACGATGCGCTGGCGGGCCAGCGACTTCTCGAGCTTCCTGACCTGCTTCTGGAGCTCCCACCTGTCGTGGACGGGCGTAGCCGGTCCCCATGCAGTCGCAAGCGGCCCGGCGTTGGGCCAGGCGAGCGACCAGACGAGGAGCGGGACGTCGAGTGCGGCGAGATACGCCTTGACGGCGGCGAGGTCGTAGCTGCTCGCGTCGTTTGTCCCCTGGGTGACGTCGTTGTGCCCGGGAAGTTCCGCGAGCAGCAGGACGACAGCGCGCCGGTGGTTGGACGCCGCGATGTAGGACCCGGCGAGCGCGACGGCGTTGGCGATCGTCTGCGTCTGGGACTCGGGAAGATCCGAGAACCAGCTCATCCACGACGGCAGCGGGTAGCGCTCGAGCTGCGAGAGGTGGATCGGCTCCGACGAGCGGAAGAATGTCCGGTCCCAGCTCGCCTCGGAACGCCGGGATGGGACGGTCTCGACGAAGACGAACCGGTCGTCCGCCGGCCCGGGCTGAGCCCGTCCCGACGCCGTTCGACCGAACCAGTCGGCAGAACCGGCCATGGCGCCCGGGCCACGCGTCCACGGGAAGCCCCATTCCTTCAGGCGCGAGGCGAGCGCGAGCCGCACCCCCGGTCGACGACGATCGCCACCTCAGCGGGGCCTTCCTCGATGGCAACCGGCTCCAGCGGCTCACCGCGATCGGAAAACGCGCCGTCGAGGTCGCGCCGGCCGCGCTCTCCCCGTTTCTCGGGCAAGGTCACGGCGACGGCGGTCAGCTCCGACTCCGCCTGGTCGACGATGTCCCCGCCGAACGCGAGGTTGGCGCGCTCACGAACCGTCGGGGAGAACGAGACCTCGACGTCGACCAGGTGTGGCTGGGCAAGCTCCACGGCCGGCAGCGCGATCGCGTGTGGATCGCCGACCGCGAGTGCGGCGCCGTCGAGCGTCGCCTGAACGGTCGGTGGCCGGGTGATCTCAAGGGCGTCCCATGCGAGCCGGATCGTGCCGGGCCGGTGCGTCGTGGGGTCTCGCTCGAGGATCGCCGCGAGCCTGGCGCGCTCGCGACCCATGTTGACCCACTGGCTGGCGCGGGCGACCTCGCGGCCCGCGGCGTCGCGGCCGACGGCGGTCAGCTCGTGGGGCATCGGGTTCGCCCCGAAGTCGCAGTCGGCCTGCCACGGCGCGGCGGCAAGCACGGCGACCACGGAGGCATCGAGCCGCACCTCGACCGTGGCGACCGGCGGCGCGACCATGAGGCGCACGGTGCCGAGCCCCGTCACGATGCCGAGCAGGAGCGTCTCGAACGCGACCATCTCCAGGCGACCCGATCCCAGACTAGCAAGATGAGGGCCATCTTCGCCGCCGGACCCGGGAGCGGCATCCGGCCGGTGCCGGCGCCGCAGGGGTCCGGCCGGTCGGGCGTCCCATCGGGTGTATAGGGGTGGAAGGCACTGTCTCATGATGGCGACGAGGAGTCACCTGACGGAGACGGTCGCGCCGGGGCCGCCGGCAGTCGCGAAGGCCAGTCGTGGCACGGGTTATGCGAAAGTGTGCAATCCGGAGGCTCCCGATGAGATCGGCGATTGGTTCCGCGAGCTGGCTCGCCGCGGCGGCGTGCGCGGCGCTCCTCGTCCCGGCCCCGGCACAGGCGCAGCCGGCGCCGGCGACACCGCACCCGATCGCGGAGGCGGTGCGGGTCAACGTCGTCAACGTCGAGGTGTGGGTGACCGGGCGCGACGGCCGGCCGGTGCTCGACCTCCGGCCCGAGGAGTTCGCGCTGCGCGAGGACGGCAAGTCGGTCGCGCTGACGAACTTCCTCCCGCCGGCCGCGCCCGCGCCCGTCTCGGCTGCCGCCCCGCCGACGGCGGAGGCCATCTCGGTCCCGCCGGCGGAGGAGCAACAACGCGCGCTGATCGTCTTCGTGGACGACCTCAACCTCTCGCGCGTGACGAGGTTGTCCGTGCTCGACCGGCTCGGCCCATTCCTCGACGAGCAGCTCCGCAACGGCGACCGCGTCGCGATTCTCGACTTCGACCTCAACCTGCGCCAGCTCACCCCACTGACGTCCGACCGCTCCGCGGCGGCGGCGGGGCTCGAGCAGCTGCGCAGGGTCGCCAACGAGGGCAGCATGGTGCGCGCGCAGCGCGACCGGATCCTCGCCGACACGGGGCGCGGCGCGGTCCTCGACGCGGGTACCGGCGGAGACATGGCCCGCCGCGGGCTGCTCGACGAGGCGAGGTGGTCCGGTGAGGAGCAGGCGTACCGGCAGGAGGCGTTGCTCAGGTCGTTGCAACGCCTCGTGGACTCTCTTGCGGGGATGCCGGGGCGCAAGGCGCTTCTCTACGTCAGCGACGGCATTTCGGTCAACCCCGGCTCCGACGTCCTCGCCGAGGCGGGCGCGCAGTTCGGCGCCGCCGCCGGCGCGGCCGACGGGGTGGTTTCGCAGAACATCCGCCTGCGTCTGAGGGACGTGGCGCGACACGCCAACGCGGGTCGCGTCACCTTCTACACGATCAACCTGCCGACGCCGGGCGGCGACATCACGGCCGAGCGCGGAGGGATCCCGAGCGCCATGAACCCGGACGTGATCGACGCCATCGACCGCGACTTCTCGCTCAACCAGTTCACGTCGACGACGGGAGGCCAGCGACTGTTCAACACCGACATGCTGCCGCGCATGGCCATGGACCTCGACGCAGCCTACTCGCTCGGGTACTCGCCGGAGCACTTCGGCGACGGCGACTACCACCGGCTCGCGGTCGCGGTGAGCCGCCCGGGCGTCTCGGTGCGCTGCCGCGAGGGGTACCTCGACAAGACGCCGGAGCAGCGCGAGGCCGACACGACGGGGGCGGCGCTGTTCGCCGGCGGGAACGGCAACCCGCTCGAGGCGCGGGTCGTGATCGGAACACCCCAAACGAAGGGCCGCGGCAAGGTCCTTCTGCCGCTGACGGTGCTCGTGCCGGCGCGCAACCTGCTGCTGGCGGAGAGCGGGGCGGCACGCAAGGGCCAGGTCTCGATCACGATCGCGGCGGCGACGGCGGGAGGCGCGCGCTCGGAGGTGGCGCACCGGAGTTTCCCGATCCGGGTGCCGGCGGAGCGGGTGGCGCCGTTCCTCCAGCACGACGTCTCGTTCGAGTTCTCGCTGCTGCTCGACGCGGGCGCGGTGACGATCGCGGTGACGGCGCGCGACGACCCCGCCGAGCTGGAGTCGGTCGTGGTCACGAGCGTCGGCGGCGCGCCGGCGGCGAGCTGAACCCCGGATCCGCGCCGGGCCGCGGCGGGGCGGGCGCGTATACTTCCGGCCGTGAGTGAGACGGGAACGCTGTTCTCGCAACGCACCTTCGCCGACTTCGAGCTGCCCGATCCGGTCCGCTTCGGCCTCGCCGAGGCCGGCTTCGCGCGCTGCACGCTGGTCCAGGCCGACGTGCTGCCGCTTGCCCTCGCCGGCCGCGACGTCGCGGTCCAGGCGCAGACCGGCACCGGCAAGACGGCGGCGTACCTGGTGACGATCTTCACCAAGCTGCTCGCCGGCGCCGCGCCGGAGCCGCGCGAGCCGCGCGCCCTGATCGTCGCCCCGACCCGCGAGCTGGTGGTGCAGGTGGCGGCGGACTCGGAGTCGCTGGGAAAGCACACCGGGCTCCACACCGAGGCGGTGTTCGGCGGCATGGAGTACCGCGAGCAGCGGGACGAGCTCGCCCGCGGCGTCGACATCCTGGTCGGCACGCCGGGGCGGCTGCTCGACTATCTGCGCCAGGGCGTCACCTCGCTCAAGTCGGTCGAGGTGTTCGTCGTCGACGAGGCGGACCGCATGTTCGACATGGGGTTCATCGACGACCTGCGCGAGATCACGCGCCGCCTGCCGCCGCCGAGCCGGCGCCAGACCATGTTCTACACCGCGACGCTCTCCGCCCGGGTCGCCGCGCTCGGCTGGCGGGAGATGCGCGACCCGGCCGAGATCATCGTCAACCCCGAGGAGATCACCCCCGACAAGCTCGAGCAGGCGCTCTACCACGTCGGCTCGCGGGAGAAGTTCTCGCTCCTCCTCGGCCTTTTGGGCCGCGAGGGCTGCGAGCGGACGATGATCTTCGTCAACACCCGCGAGGAGGCGCGCCGGCTGGTCGAGCGCCTCGAGCGGCACGGCTACCAGGCGCGCGGGCTGACCGGGTCGGTGGTGCAGCGCCGCCGTCTCAAGGTGCTGTCGGACTTCAAGGAAGGCAAGCTGCCGATCCTCGTCGCCACCGACGTCGCCTCGCGCGGCCTGCACATCGAGGGCGTCTCGCACGTCGTCAACTACGACCTGCCGCAGGACCCGGAGGACTACGTCCACCGCGTCGGCCGGACCGCCCGCGCGGGCGCCGAGGGCAAGGCGATCTCGCTGGCGTGCGAGAACTTCGTCTACTCCCTGCCGGCGATCGAGAAGCTCCTCGGCGCGAGCATCCCGGTCGGGTTCGCCGACGACGCGCTGTTCGTCCCGGTCAAGCCGCGCCCGCGGCCACAGCCCCAGCCGAGGCCCGGGGCCAGGGTTCCCGCGCCCGCGGTCGGGGCCGCCGGGCCCGAGGCAACGGCGGCAGCGCCCGAGGCTCCCGCGCCCGACGCCGGGGCCTCCGCGCCCGGGCCGGAGAAGAAGCGCCGCCGCCGGCGCCGCCGCCGCAAGCCCGCGGCGGACCAGCCGGCCGCCGCCAAACCCTCCGAGGTCTGACGCTTCCGGGCCGACCGCGGCGGCCTGCCTGGCGGGTCAGGCGCGGCGCGGGCCGGCGAGGACGCGGGCGGGCAGGAGGATGATCGCGCGCAGCAGCTCGAGCACGCCGCCGACTGCGATCCCGACCAGCCGGAACGGGAGCAGCAACAGCCATATCAGCGGGTAGAGCACCAGCGCGACCAGTGCCAGCGGCCAGCAAAGGACGAGCAGGATCAGCCAGAGCAGGACAGCCGCCATCGTTCCACCTCCTCCGCCCGCTGAGAACGATACGACGGCGACGGCGCGGAGTTCTGCCACCGGGTAAGATCGCGTTCCACGGCTCATCGGGCTCGGACGACGCGGCGCCGATAAAGGCCGGACAGGGGAGGGGTGGATGCCGGAGATCCGTTTCAACCCGGTGACGGGTGACTGGGTGATCATCGCCACCGAGCGGGCACGGCGCCCCGAGGAGTTCGCCGAGCGCCGCGAGCGCCCGCGGCCGCCGCAGTACGCCCCGAGCTGCCCGTTCTGCCCGGGCAACGAGGCGATGACCCCCGCCGAGACGCTCCGCGTTGGTGCCCCGGGCGGCGCCTGGGAGGTCCGCTCGGTCCCCAACCGCTTCGCCGCGCTGAGCCCGGAGGGCGAGCTCGAGCGGCGCCGGGACGGGTTCCGCGCCGTCGTCTCCGGCGTCGGCTACCACGAGGTGATCGTCGAGACCCCGCGCCACGACCTCCACGCCGCCCTGCTGCCGCCGGCGCAGGTCGGCAACGTGCTGCTCGCCTGCCAGAGCCGGATGCGGCGCTTCTACGAGGATCGCCGCGTCGAGCACGTGATCGTGTTCAAGAACCACGGCGAGGCGGCGGGGACCTCGCTGCAGCACCCCCACTCGCAGATCGTCGCGATGCCGGTGATGCCGGTGCAGCTGCGCAACCGCCTCGCGGCGGCGCTCCACCACTGGGGCGACCACGGCGAGTGCCTGTACTGCCGCTGCCTGGCCGAGGAGCTCCACGACGGCACCCGGATGGTGGCCGAGAACGCCTCGTTCGCGGCGTTCGTCCCCCACGCCGCGACCTCGCCGTTCCACCAGTGGGTGTTCCCCAAGCGCCACGGCGCCTACTTCGGTGACGTCAACGGCTCCGAGATGGCCGACCTCGCCGCGATCCTCCGCGACGTCCTCGCCCGCCTCCACGCCGGGCTCGGCGATCCCGACTACAACTACGTGATCCGCTCGCTCTCGCCCGCCGACGCGACGATCAAGCACTTCCACTGGTACCTGTCGCTGATCCCGCGCGTGACCCGGGCGGCGGGGTTCGAGCTCGGCACCGGGATGTTCATCAACACGGCACTTCCGGAGGCGAGCGCCGCGTTCCTGCGCGGCGTCACGACGCCGGAGTAGGGCGCGGGCCCGGCGGCAGGCGCGCGAAAGCGTCCTGATCTTGACACTCGGGGGCGGCGACCGTTACCATTTTGGGATGCCACATGTATGCCTCGATGGTCTAGAGGTTCAGTGTTTTCAGTTATTTACTTCGAGGGCTGGAACGCCGGTCGGAGCCGTCGCCGATGCGTCGTGAGTACGTCAAGTGGGCGAGCGGGGCGCTCGGGCGCGAGATGGAGATGCTCGTCTTCGGGCATGGCGGCACCCCGGTGCTGGTTCTCCCCACCAGCATGGGCAGGTTCTTCGAGTGGGAGGACTTCGGCATGGTGGCCGCGCTCGGGCACCAGCTCGAGTCGGGGCTCAACCGGCTGTACTGCGTCGATTCGATCGACAAGGAGACGTTCTACGCCCACGACCGCCCGGGGGACGAGCGGATGCGCCGCCACGCCGCCTACGAGCGCTACCTGATGGAGGAGGTGCTGGGGTTCATCGCCGCCGGTTCGCCGTCGCAGTTCGTCATCGTCGCCGGCGCCAGCTTCGGCGCCTACCACGCCGCGAACCTCAGCTTCCGCCACCCGTGGACGTTCGGCAAGCTCGTCGCGATGGGCGGCGCCTACGACATCAAGTCGTTCATGGACGGGTACTACGACGACGACGTCTACTTCAACAACCCGCCCGACTACCTCGCCAACCTCACCGACCCGCACTGGCTCGCAGCGCTGCGGCGGGTCGACATTCGGCTGGCGGCCGGCGAGACCGATTTCTGTCGCACCTCCACGGTCGCGCTCGCCGAGACGCTCGGGCGCAAGGCGGTGCCGGCCGTGCTCGACGTCTGGGGCGACGGCGCGGGGCACGACTGGCCGTGGTGGCGCGGCATGATCGCGAAGCACATCGCTTGAGGATGCGAGGAGGGGAGCCACGATGAAGAGGATCGGCGTACTGCGCGGCATGGAGAACACCTTCCCGGAGGCGCTGATCTCGGCCATCAACGCCACCTACGGCGGCGAGGGCGTGCGCGCCGAGTTCGTCGCGCTCGACCCGATCTCGCTCGCCGCGGAGCCGGGTTACGATGTGATCCTGGACCGCATCTCGCACGAGGTGCCGTTCTTCCGCTCCTACCTGAAGTGGGCGGCGCTGAGGGGCACCTACGTCGTCAACAACCCGTTCTGGTGGAGCGCCGACGACAAGTTCATCGACAACGAGATCGCCGCCAGGCTCGGCGTCGCGGTGCCGCGAACCGTGATCCTGCCCCACAAGCAGCACCCGCCGAACACCCAGGCGACCTCGTTCCGCAACCTCCGCTACCCGATCGACTGGCCCGCGACGTTCGCCCACGTCGGGTTCCCCGCCTACCTCAAGCCGCACGACGGCGGGGGCTGGCGCGGGGTGACGAAGGTGAGGAACCCGCAGGAGTTCTTCGCCGCTTACGACGCCTCCGGCACGGCCTGCATGATGCTGCAGGAGAGCGTCGAGTTCGAGGACTACTACCGCTGCTACTGCATCGGCCGGACCGATGTCCACGTCATGCGCTACAACCCGGCGGCGCCGCACGACCAGCGCTACACCGCCGTCGCCAAGGGGCCGGTCCCGGCGGCGATGCGGCAGCGCCTCGAGCGCGACGTGCGGGCGCTGTGCGTGGCCCTCGGCTACGACGTCAACACCGTGGAGTTCGCGGTCCGCGGCGGGGTGCCGTACGCGATCGACTTCATGAACCCGGCGCCGGACGCCGACCGCCACTCGGTGGGCGAGGCGAACTTCCAGTGGGTGGTCAAGACGATGGCCGCGTTCCTCGCCGGCAAGGCGCGCGAGGAGCGGCGGACGCCGCAGTTCGACGCGCAGCGCCTGCTCTTCGGCGCGGGCATGCCGGCGGGAGCGCACGCCGCCGCGTCGCCGCGTCCGGTCGAGGTCAAGGCCGAGCCCCGCAAGGCCGAGCCGCCCAAGCCGGTCGCCGCCAAGACCGAGGCGCCCAAGGCCGCGAAGCCGAAGACCGAGCCACACGGGGCCGAAGCGCCCAAGCCGGCGCCGCCCAAGGCCGAGCCCCACAAACCGCAACCGCACAAGGCCGAGCCTCATAAACCGCAACCGCCCAAGGCCGAGCCGCCCAAGCCCGCGCCTCGCAAGCCGGAGCCGCACAAGGCCGGCAGACGCGCGGAGCCGGCAGCCAAGGGCGCGCCGGCCAAGGCCCCGGCGGCCCCGGCGAAGTCGGGCGCTCCCGTCCGCCCGAAGCCGGTCGCCCGGCCCGCCGGCAGCCGGATCACGCCCGCGACCGGGCGGGCGCGGCCCTCCGCCGCCCACGCGCAGGCGGCGAAGCCCGTGCCCAAGCCGGCGCGGCCCGCCGCGCGCGCGGCGAAGCCGGCGGCGAGGCCGACGAAGCCGCGGCCGAAGCCGGTTCGCCCGGCGGCCAAGCCCGTCGGCCGGATCAAGCCCGCCAAGGCCGCATCCGGCCGTGCCGCGAAGCCGGCGAAGAAGCCGTCGCCGCCCGCCCGCCCGCCGGCCCGCAAGCCCGCCGGGGCGCGCCCGAGGCCGGCCGCGCGTCCCGCCACCGCCAAGCCGCCCAAGGCGCGGCCCAAGCCGGCGACCGGGCGTCGCTCGCGCTCATGACCGAGACGCGCGCGGCCGCGATCGCCGACTACCACCGGCTGATCACGGCCGACCTCGCCGCCGCGGACGCGCAGCTCGCCTGGCTCGTCGAGCAGCAGCACGCCCGCGGCGCGCTGTTCGGCGGCCGCCCGATGGCGACCAGCCTGCGCCCGGCGTTCCTGAGCGAGGCGACCTACCGCGCGGTCGAGGCGACCGTGTTCACGCTGCGGCGAGCGCTGCAGGCGCTCGCGGACGCCTACCTCACCGACCCGGCCGTGCTCGACGAGCTCGGCCTGACCGAGCTCGAGCGCGAGCTGCTCGCGATTCCCACCAAGGTCGTGCAGCTCTCCGCGACGACGCGGCTGGACGCGTTCATGACCGCCGACTCGTTCCAGTTCGTCGAGGTCAACGCGGAGTGCCCGGCGGGCCTCGCGTACTGCCACGAGCTGGCCGGGATCTACCGCGAGCTGCCGCTGTTCCGCACCTTCGCGGCGTTCCGGCCGGTGCGCTTCGTCTCGCCCCTCGAGCACCTGCTCGCCGGGCTGCTGCGCGTCTACCACGAGGAGTGGGGTGGCGCCGAGGAGCGCCCGAGCTTCGCCATCGTCGACTTCCTCAACATCCCGACCTATCCGGAGTTCCTGCTCATCAAGTCGTACTTCGAGCGCCACGGCTGCGCTTGCGAGATCGCCGACCCGCGCATGCTCGAGTGCCGTGACGGCTGGATCGTGGCCAACGGGCGGCGCGTCGACGTGCTCTACCGCCGCCTCCTCACCAACGAGTTCGCGGCGATCCGGCCGGAGTGCCGCGCGCTGCTCGACGGCTACCGCGCGGGGCGCACCTGCTTCGTCAACTCGTTCCGCACCAAGTTCCTGCACAAGAAGGCGGTCTTCGCCTTGCTCACCGACCCGACGTACGCCTCGATCCTCGACGACCACACCCGCGGCGTGATCCGCGCGCACGTGCCGTGGACGCGGCGGGTGCGCGAGCAGCGCACCGAGCACGGCGGCGAGCGCGTCGACCTGCTGCCGCATCTGCGCCGCCACCGCGAGGAGTTCGTCCTCAAGCCGAACGACGAGTACGGCGGCAAGGGCGTGGTGATCGGCTTCGCCGCGTCGCCGAAGGAGTGGGACGACGCGCTCGACCGCGCCCTGCGCCACGGCGACGTCGCCCAGGAGCTGGTCCGCGTCCACCGCGAGCCGTTCCTCCTCCGCGGCGAGGGCGGCTGGGAGACGGTCGACCAGATCGTCGACCTCGATCCCTACCTCAACGGCAGCCTGCTCGGCGGCTGCCTGGTGCGGATCTCCGCCACCAACCTCGCCAACGTGACGGCGGGCGGCGGATCGCTGCCGATGTTCGTGCTGCGCGAGAGCTGAGGCGGGGAACGATGCCCGCCGCGCCGGCGCCGCGCCGCTTCGCCATCCTCGACATGTACGCGGGCGCGCCCAACCAGGGGCTGCGCTGCCTCGAGGACATGCTGCGCGGCGGCGGGCCGGGTGCCGCGGGCGGCGGCGAGGTCACGGTGTTCGCGACGCGGGGGCGGGGCGAGGTGCCCGGGCTCGACTTCGACGCCTACTTCGCGACCGGCGGGCCGGGGAGCCCGTTCGAGGGCGAGGGCACCGCCTGGGAGGCCGCCTACTTCGAGTTCCTCGACCGGCTGCTCGACGCCAACCGCCGGCCCGGCGGGGCGCCCCGGCACCTGCTCGCGATCTGCTATTCGTTCGAGCTGCTCTGCCGCCACTTCCGCCTCGCCGAGGTGACGCGGCGGCGCTCGCCCTCGTTCGGCGTGATGCCGGTCCACCTCACCCCGGCGGGCCGCACCGACCCGCTGTTCGCCGGCCTTCCCGACCCGTTCTACGCCGTCGACAACCGCGACTGGCAGGTGGTGCAGCCCAGCTCCCGCGCGCTGGACGCGCTCGGCGGTCGGGTGCTCGCGCTCGAGAAGGTGCGCCCGCACGTGGCGCTCGAGCGCGCGGTCACCGCGATGCGGCTCTCGCCCGAGGTGGTCGGCGTGCAGTTTCACCCCGAGGCCGAGCCGGAGAGCCTGCTCGCGTACTTCCGGCGCCCGGAGCTGCGCCGCGACATCGTGCTGCACCACGGCGAGGCGAAGTACGCCGACGTGCTGGCGAAGGTCGCCGACCCAGGCCTCCTCGCCCGCACCTACCGCAACGTGATCCCGAACTTCCTCCGCGCCGCGCTCGCCGGGCGCGGCTGAGCCCCCGGCTCAGCCCGCGGGAGCTGGCCTGGCGGCGACCGGCACGCCTTCCACCGTCTCGCGCACGAGGTGGTCGACGACCGCCTTGAGGTCGCCGGTCCGCTGGTGCACCGCGAGCTGGCGGTCGGCGCTGGTGCCGCCGTCGATGATCCGCTGGACGTAGGCGACGGCGCGTCGCGAGCCGAGGTCGTCCACGACGTCGTCGACGAACTCGATCAGCTCGGGCAGCAGCGCGCGGGCGGCGATCGCCTTCTGCTTGCCGAAGTCGATCAGCTCGCCGTCGAGACCGTAGCGCACCGCCCGCCACTTGTTCTCGTTGACCAGCGCGCGGTGGTAGACGCGAAACGTCATGTTGCGCTCGAACAGCTTGTAGAGCTTGACGAAGATCGCCTGGATGAGGGCGGCGATCGCGACCGCCTCGTCGACCTTGGTGGCGATGTCGCAGATGCGCACCTCGATGGTGCCGAAGAACGGGTGCGGGCGGATGTCCCACCAGATCTTCTTGCCGTTGTCGATGCAGCCGGTCTTGACGAGCAGGTCGAGGTAGCCTTGGAACTCCTTGATCGAGGCGTAGTGGCTCGGGATGCCGGTCCGCGGGAAGTGCTGGAAGATCAGCGAGCGGTACGATTTGAAGCCGGTGTTGCGGCCCATCCAGAAGGGCGAGCTGGTGGACAGCGCGAGCAGGTGCGGGAGGAAGTAGCGCGCCACGTTCTGGATCTGGATGCCGAGCTCCATGTCGGGCATGCCGACGTGGACGTGCATGCCGAAGATGAGGAGCTGGCGGGCGGCGTCCTGCATCTCCGCGACCACGCCGTAGTAGCGCTCGTGGGGGTAGATCTCCTGCTCCAGCCACGACGAGAACGGGTGGGTGCCGGCGGCGGCGATCACCAGGCCCTGGCGCGCCGCGAGCGAGGCGATCGCGCCGCGCAGGCGGACGATGTCGGCGCGCGCCTCCTCGGCGGTGCGGCAGATGTGGGTGCCGACCTCGACCACCGACTGCATCAGCTCCGGCTTGACCTGCTCGTGGAGGACGAGCTTACCCTCGTCGAGCATCTCGGTGATGTAGGAGCGCAGCTCGCGCGTGACCGGGTCGATGATCTGGTACTCCTCCTCGATCCCGAGCGTGAAGGGGAAGTCCTTGCTCCCCGGGTCGTAGTAGCTCATCGCTCTCCCCGCCTCGTCGTCGCCAACCTGTCGGCTTGAGACCGGATTTCATCGTAGCCCGGAATCCGGCGCCCGGCAACGCGGCGCGAGTCCTGCAGCGGTCCGGCACCGTGCCCGTGGGCTCGCGCGGACGATCGGCCCGGCATCCGCGGGTGCGCCTCAGGACGGCCTGCCGGTCCCCGGTGCGGCGCAGGCGCGGATTGCATCGTCGCAACGCTCTGCTACGATCGGTACGACCAACGGATCAGGGAGGACCCATGGGACGCTCGCAGCACCTGGTTGCCGCAATTCTCGTCATGGTCGCGTGCCTCGCCGGCTGCGCCTCGATGACCACGACCGAGAACTGGACCGGCCGCAAGATCGACGACGCGATCGCCAAGTTCGGCACCCCGTCGCGGATCAACCCCGGGGTGAACGGGCAGCAGACCTACGTCTGGCTCCTCCACCACTCCGGCACCACGATCATCAACACCATCGACCCCGCCACCGGTCTGTCCGTGGCCCGCAGCATCCCGCATGACTCGATCAAGACCTGGATGTTCGTCGTCGCCGCCGACGGCACGATCGTGAGCTGGTCGCAGAGCGAGACCTGACGCCGCGCCGCCGGCCGCCGCCGCGCGTCCCCGCCGCTCGGCCCGCTTGGTAGAATCCGCAGGCTTGCCGGAGGCGTGAAGGGAGCGGTATGGCGAAGCGACTGATGAACGCGTGGGAGCGCCCCTTCTGCGGCGCGCTGCGCGCGAGCGACGTCGGGCGGCGGGTCGAGCTGGTGGGCTGGGTGCGGCGCCGCCGCGACCTCGGCGGCCTCGTGTTCGTCGACCTGCGCGACCGCGCCGGCTGGGTGCAGGTCGTCTTCCGCGACGAGCTGCGCGGCCAGGCCGAGCGGCTCTCCGCCGAGGACGTGATCCGGGTGATCGGGACGGTCGGTCCGCGCGAGGCCGGCAACGTCAACCCCGAGATGGCCACCGGCGAGGTCGAGGTGGTCGCCGAGGAGGTGGAGCTGCTGACCGCCTCCGAGGTCCCGCCGTTCCAGGTCGAGGACCGTGTCAGCGCCTCCGAGGAGCTGCGCCTGCGCTACCGCTACCTCGACCTGCGCCGGCCCGAGATGATGGCGACGCTGCAGCTGCGCGACCGCATCACCTTCGCGGTCCGCGAGTACTTCCACCACGCCGGCTTCGTCGACGTCGAGACGCCGATCCTCACCCGCTCGACGCCGGAGGGGGCGCGCGACTTCCTCGTGCCGTCGCGCCTCTCGCCCGGGACGTTCTACGCCCTGCCGCAGTCGCCGCAGCTGTTCAAGCAGCTCCTCCAGGTCGCGGGCCTCGGGCGCTACATCCAGATCGCGCGCTGCTTCCGCGACGAGGCGCTGCGCGCCGAGCGCCAGCTCGAGTTCACCCAGATCGACGTCGAGGCCTCGTTCGTCGAGGAGGAGGACGTCTACGCACTGATCGAGGGGCTGTTCGGCCACATCTTCCCGCTCGTCGGGATCGTCCCGCCGGCGAGGTTCCCGCGCCTCGCCTGGCGCGAGGCGATGGAGCGCTTCGGCAGCGACAAGCCCGACACCCGCTTCGGAATGGAGCTCGTCGAGCTGGGGTCCGCCGCGGGCGCATGCGGGTTCGAGCCGCTGCGCCGGGCGGCCGAGACCGGGCGGGTGAAGGGGCTGGTGGTGCCGGGCGGCGCGTCGTTCTCGCGCAAGCAGCTCGACGAGCTCTCGGAGCTGGTCAGGCCGTTCGGCGCGCCCGGCGTGGTGTGGTTCCGGCGGACGGCGGAGGGCCTCGCCTCCCCGGCCAAGAAGGCGCTCGGCGAGGAGGGGATCGCCGCGTTCCTCGCCGCCGCCGGGGCGGGCGAGGGCGACCTGCTCGTCGCCGTCGGCGGCGCGGCGAAGGTCGCGTTCGCCTCGCTCGGCGCGCTGCGCCTCGAGCTGGGTCGGCGTCTCGGCCTGGTCCCGCCCGGCGCCCACGCGTTCCTCTGGGTGACGGACTTCCCGCTGCTCGAGTGGGACGACGAGACGCAGCGCTACTACGCGAGCCACCACCCGTTCACCTCGCCGAAGCCGGAGGACGTCGACAAGCTCGAGTCGGACCCCGGCGCGGTGCGGGCGCGGGCCTACGACGTGGTGATGGACGGGGTGGAGCTGGGCGGAGGCTCGATCCGGATCCACGACGGTGCGCTGCAGCGCCGCGTCTTCGCCGCGCTCGGGATCGACGAGGCGCAGGCGAGGCACCGCTTCGGCTTCCTCCTCGAGGCTTTCCGCTACGGCGCGCCGCCGCACGGCGGCCTGGCGATCGGCCTCGACCGCCTCGTCATGCTGATGACGGGCCGCGACTCGATCCGCGACGTGATCGCCTTCCCCAAGACGACGGCGGGGAACTGCCTCCTCACCGACGCGCCCAACACGGTCGACGAGGCGCAGCTCGAGGAGCTCCACATCGCGCTGCGTCCGGGACGAGCCCGGCGCGACGGAGACCACGGACCAGCCTAGGTTCCCAAGCCGGCGGCGACTGCGCTAGGCTACGGCCGCGGTCGGGCCGTCATGTCGGTGCCCCCGTGTGGAGATGCCGTCTGAAGATGCGATTCTTCCTCGCGCCACCTGTCGCCGCTGCCGCTCTCGTCCTCGGGCTCAGCGCGCGCACCTCGCACGGCCAGGCTCCGGCGGCCGGAACGGCGGCCGCGCCCGGAGTCGGCGGCGAGACCGAAGTCGTGGTCTCCGTCACCGACGCGAACGGCGCGCCGATCCGCGGGCTCCGCGCGTCGGACTTCGTCGTGCTGGAGGACGGCGCCCCGGTCCGCGTCGACCGCGTCCGCCCCGGGCCGGGCGCCGCCGCGGCGAAGGCTGGCGCCGCCCCCGCCGACCCGACGCCCGCGCTGCTCACGCTCCTGGTCGACGGCGCTGGACTCGCCGCGCCGCAGGCGAAGGCCGCGTCGGATGCGGCGGCCGAGGCGCTCGCCGGGTTTCTCTCGTCCCCCGGCGCGCAGGTGATGGTCGCCGCCGGCTGGCCGTCGGTGAAGGTGATCCGGCCATTCACCACGGACGCTGGCGCGGCGCGGGAGGCGCTCGAGTCGGCGTTCGCGGGCTCGGGCAGCGAGTCGGCCTCCCCGACCGCCGGCGCGGATGCGGCGGTGGAGAGCCTTGACGCCTTCGTCGCCTCCCTGGGCGGACTGCCGGGCCGCAAGGCGCTGCTCTACATCGGTGGCGGCCAGCGGTCGGCGCCCGCGGCGGGATCGCCGGCGGCCGGCGATCCCCTCGCCGCGAGCACCGCGCCCGGACAATCCGGAGCTCCTCCGGCGGACCGCGGGCTCGCCGAGGCCGCCAACGCGGCCGGCGTGCGGGTCTACACGGTCGACGCCGGGGGCGGGCCGGCGCCCGGCCTGCGCGAGGCCGCGGCCGCGACCGGCGGGACGGCCGCCACCGCCGCTGCCGGCGCGTTCACCGCGATGAACGCCGACTTCCTCGCCGCCTACACGCTCACCTACCTCGCTCCCCACGGCGGCGACGGCGCGATCCACCGCCTCGAGGTCCGGGTCAGGCGCGAGGGCGCGGTCGTGCGCGCGGGCCTCGCCGCCCGCCGCGCCGCGGACGAGGACCGCATCGCCGAGCGGACCCGCGCCGCGCTTCGCTACGGCGTGACCGACAACCCGCTCGGGATCCAGCTCGCGGCCGCGTTCGACGCCAAGCCCAGGGAGGGCTCGCCGGTCGTCTCGGTGCTCGTCACCATCCCGCTCGGCGGCCTCTCCTTCGCGCCCACCAAGGTGGCGCACGAGTGCAACCTCACCCTCTGGCTCACGGCCCGCGACGCCGGCGGTCGCACCGTCCAGGCGCCGCGCGCGAGACTCCCGGTCAGCGTCCCCAACGACCGGCTGCTGACGGCGCTCACCCAAAGCGTCGGCTACACTTTTAGGGTCCCGCTGGCGGCAGGCCCGGCCACGTTCGCGGTCACGGTCCGCGACGAGATCGCAATGCGGGAGGCGACCGCGGTGACGGTCGCAGCGCCGGCCGACGAGCCGGCGAAGGGAGAATCGAGATGAACGCGCTCACGACGACAGCCTCGGCGCTTCTGATCGCTCTCGCCACGACCCCGCGGATGGCCTCCGCCCAGGCGGCTCCGGCCACGCCGGCAGCGCCCGGCGCGGCCGCGCCGGCCCCCCGCGTCGAGGTCGAGCGGCGCAGCGGCCTGCCCGGACGCGACGTCGCGTTGCTGATCTCCGGCCAGCAGGGCGGCCAGATCGCCGTCTCAGCCGAGATCTTCCCTCCCGGCAGCGCGGGCAAGCCCGAGCGCGTGCCGTGGGTCATCGACGTCCCCGGCCCGACCCTCGCGCTGATGACCGACGACGGTCGCCTCGACCTCGAGGTCTCGGCGTACGCGCTGCGCGGCGAGAGCGAGATCGTCGGCAACGAGCTCGACACCGTCCACGTGACCGGCGCCCCGGCGAGCTGGCAGGCCGACGGCGGGCTCAAGCTCATGGGCTACGTCGACGCCACCGCGCTGCCGAGCCGCCTCCGGTTCCTCCTGCGCGAGCCGGTCACCGGGGCGTTCGGCAACTGGGAGATCCCGATGCCGGGGATGGCCGGGCCGACGTCTAGGTCCGTGGACTTCGGCATGGCAGTTGTGACCGACGTCGGGTCGCGCCCGAGCGCCGGCGGCGGCAACGACAGCGGCGGCGGGATGGTGGGAACCGGGTTCGAGGGCATGACGGGGAGCTCCGCCGTGCTCGCGCTCGTGATCCCGGACCGCCCCGAGGCATGGCTGGTGGCGGGTCTGGGCGGCGCCTCGAGCGACGCCTCGAGCGCGCCGTTCTCGATCGTCGGCAAGGGCGGCGTGCCCTCGACCCGCGCGGTGCTGCGGCCCGGCGCCAACCTCCACGTGATGCTGATCGGCCAGTCGCTGCCGGGGATGCTCGAGGCGCATGCGCGGGTCGTCCGCGGGGACGGGCGTCCCGACGAGGGGTGCCCGGCGCGCTACATCAACCGCATGCCCGCGCCCGGCGGCCCGTTCGAGCGCGTCGACGTCGCGGTGACGCTGCCGGCCGATCTCCCCGCCGGCGAGCACGGCCTAGTCGTGACGCTGCGGCCGGCGGGCGGCCTCGACGCGGGCTCGATGAGCGCACCGTTCCGCGTCGCGCCGCCGGACAAGGTCGCGGTGGCGCTCGCCTGGCCGTCGGTCCCGGTCGACGCGGCGGGCCGGCTCACCGACCTGCCCAAGCGGGACGCGGCGGTGACCACCGCGGAGGAGGAGGTGCCGGCGCATCTCAAGTCCGCCTACCGCGAAGCGGTCGGCCGCTTCGCCGCGGACCCGTCGCCGGAGTCGCTGCGGGCGCTCGTCCAGTTCGAGCGGGCGGCGCTCGGCACCGGCACGTCCGGCGAGCTCAGCCACCTCGCGGCGGTCGAGCGCTCGCTCGCCCACGACGTCGGCAAGCGGTCGCCGCAGGCGCTCCTCGGCCTCTGCCAGATCCACCTCGACCTCTACCGCGAGCACAGCCGGGACCAGGCGCTGCTCGCGATCGGGCACTCGCGGCGGATCGTCGAAGAGATGGCCGAGGTGCTCGCGGCGGATGCCAAGGACATGGAGCGGAAGCGGGACGCCGCCGACGTCCTGACCGTGTTCGCCGCGTCGCTGCAGGCGGTGGGCTCGTACGGCTCCGCCGAGCGGCTATACGCGCGGGCGGCGACGCTCGACGCCGGCGACGTCGCGGCGCTGATGGGTCGCGCCGGGATCCTCGAGCGGGCCGGCGACGCCAAGCACGCGGTCGAGATCCTCGACAAGGTACTCGCCATCAAGCCGGACCACGCCGAGGCGGAGCTGCGGCGCGGCGTCAACCTCTTTCGCTCCAACCGCGACGCGGCGGCGCGCAAGGCGCTGACGACGTGCACGACCGCGGACCGCCCGGCGTGGGTGCGCGCGGTCGCGTGGCAGGAGCTGGCCGCGAACCTGCTCGCCGCGGACGAGGTCGATCAGGCGGTGCGGGTGCTGCACGAGGCGACTGCGGCGCTGCCGGCCGACCCCAACCTGCAGGTGCTGCTCGCCTCGGCGCTCGACCGCGAGCGCAAGCACCGCGACGCGCAGACGGTCGCGAACGCGGTGGTCGAGCACCCGGCGGGCGACACGCCGTCGGCGCGGGCGATCTACGGGGCCTGGCCGCACGAGGACCTCGACGCCACGCGAAAGCGCCTCACGGAGGCGCGCGGCGAGACGATGGCGGCGCTTGCGGTCGCCGACAAGGCGGTGGGCCAGTGAGGCCGATCGCACCCCTGCTGCTCGGAGTGGCGGCGATCGCGAGCGCGGCGCCGCCGCAGGTCGAGATCACGAGCCCCCGGGCCGGAACGCCGGCGTTCGGGGCGGTCTCCTTCTCGGTGACGGTGAAGGCGGACGAGCCGATCGCGCGGGTCCGCTTCTTCGTCGACGGCCGGCCGGTGGGCGAACGGGGCGAGCCGCCGTACCTGATCATCACCCTGCTCGGCGAGGAGAACGCCGAGCACCACTTCCGCGCGGAGGCGACGACCGCCTCCGGCGCGACCGGCGCCGCGGACCTCGGCACGCCGGTGTTCCGCTCCAACGAGGAGGTCGAGATCGAGCTGCGCCAGCTCTACGTCCGCGTCACGCGCTCGACGCCGCAGCACGCGGGCGGCGCGACGACGACGGTGGAGTCGCCGGTGGCGAGCCTCGCCGCCGCCGACTTCACGATCCTCGACAACGGGGCGGAGCAGGCGATCAAGACGTTCGCCAGCGGCGAGGCGCCGCTCGCGGCGGTGGTCCTGCTCGACGCCAGCCTGTCGATGGCCGGCGACCGGCTCAAGGCGGCGCTCGGCGGCGCGACGGCGTTCTTCCGCGCCATGGCGCCGCTCGACGAGGGGAGGCTGATCGTCTTCTCCGACCGGCTGCTCCACGTCTCGCCGTTCACCACCGTGAGCGACGTCCTGCTCGCCGGCCTCGACAGCGTGCGGGCGAGCGGCGGGACCGCGCTCAACGACAACCTCTACCTCGCGCTGCGGCAGGTCGACCAGCGCCAGGGCCGCCGCGTCGTGATCCTGCTCTCGGACGGCGTCGACTCCGACAGCGCGATGCCGATGCGCGACGTCCGGCGCGTGGCGCGGGCGAGCCAGGCGATCATCTACTGGATCCGCCTCAACGACATCGCCGGGACGAGCGACGAGCTGCCCAGCCTCTACTCGACCTGGCGCGACAAGAAGTCGCACCAGCGCGAGTTCCGCGAGTTGATCGACACCGTGACCGAGAACGGCGGCCGGATCGTGCCGGTCGGCTCCCTCGACCGCATCGGCCCGGCGTTCGCCGAGATCCTGCGCGAGCTGCGCGGGCAGTACGTGCTGGGCTACTACCCGGCCGAGCGCAAGCACGACGGGTCGTGGCACAAGATCGCGGTCAAGGTCAAGGACTCCGACCTAACCGTTCACACGCGAGACGGTTACCTGGACTTCTGAGGCCGCGGACGCGGACCTCCGACGGGCGCGTCGGGCGCCGGCGGGAGCGCGGGCGCGATCGAGGGTCCGCGACGGGGAAGAATCGGCGCGGCAGCCGGTTTAACCGGACAAGCGTAGCCGTCGCTCTCGGATCCGAAGTCGAATCAGGGGCTCGCGGGCGATCGGGCACGCGCGAGCTGCGGCGGGTTGCGGTTGGGTGCCGGAGCGACGGCGCGCTAGACTCGACACGATCCGCCGTGGGGGAGGATCGCAAGATGGCACAGCCACCGCTCCAGCGCGCATCCGTGGCGCTCCTGGCCGTGTTGTCGCTGTCCGGTCCGGCCGTAGCCGGGGACCGCTCCCCGGCGGGCGCGGTGGTCGATACCGCCCAGGTCAACCTCGTCAACGTCGAGGTGTTCGTCACCGACCGCTCGGGTCGGCCGGTGCTCGGCCTGCGGCGCGACGACTTCCAGCTGTTCGAAGACGGCAAGCCGGTCGCGATCAGCAACTTCTACGCCGCCGCGCCGCCCGGGGCGGCGCCGGCGGAGGCGAGCGACGCCGAGGAGGCCGCGCTGCTTCCCGCCGCGACGGCGAGCGCTCCGCCGCTCGAGCAGCGCCTCTCGCTGGTGCTGTTCGTCGACAACACCGGGATCACGCCGGCGCAGCGCAACATCGCGCTGCAGCGCGGCGCGGCGCTGCTCGACGCCGTGTTCCGGCTCCCGCGCGTCGAGGTGATGGTCGTCACGCACGGGCCGTTCACGCGCATCCGGCAGCCGTTCACCAGCGAGGCGGGGGCGATCCGCGCGGTGCTGCGGACGATCGAGCGCGAGCCGACCGACATGGTCGGCGTCAACTCCGAGCAGATGCTGCTCGAGCGGGTGATGAGCCGCGTCGGCCTCACCGGGCGCTTCGAGACGCGCGGCGCGTTCTCGCGCGGCATCGACGCCGCGGACGCCCTCTCGACGCTGCAGCTGATCCGCGGGGCGGCGCAGGAGGCGCACGAGCGCACCCGCGCGGCGGTCGCCTCGATCCAGGACTTCGTCACCTCGCTGGCCGGCCTGCCGGGGCGTAAGGCGGTCTGCTACGTCGGCAACGGGATCCAGCTGCGGCCCGGCGAGGACCTGCTGCAGCAGTGGCAGCGCCGGTTCGAGGGCACCGTCGACACGCCCGGGTTCTCGCCGGCGACCGAGGCCAACAGCCTCTCGGTCGCGCCCGAGTTCCGCGCCCTCGTGTCGCACGCGAACGCCGACCGCGTCACGTTCTACGCGCTCGACGCCGCCGGCGAGTCGCGCTCGGCCGCGCAGTCGCCGGAGGAGCCCGACCCGCAGCCGGACCCCGGGATCGGCCAGGTCGAGGAGATCGGCCGCCACTACTCGCTCCAGTACCTCGCCTACGCCACCGGCGGGACGACGGTGGTGAGCACGCCGCAAGCCTCGTCCGCCCTCGCCCGCATCACCGAGGACTTCAGCGCGTTCTACTCGCTCGCCTACGTCGCGCCGCACCTCGGTGACGGCAAGGACCACTCGATCACGGTGAAGACGGCACGGGACGGAGTCGAGGTCCGCTACCGGCGGCGTTACCTCGACAAGACCGCCGACGACCGCATGACCGAGCGCAGCCTGGCGGCGCTGGTCTACGACTCGGGCTCCAACGGGCTCGACGTCGGCATCGTCGTCGGCAAGGAGGCGAAGCAGAGGCGGGGCGTGTTCATCGTCCCGGTGCTGGTGACGGTGCCGCTCGACAAGCTCGCCCTGCTGCCGCACGGGGACGCGCGCGAGGGCGGCGTGTCGATCTGGCTCTCCTCCAAGGACGACGAGGACCGCATCACGCCGCCGGTCAAGAACGTCTTCGCGATCCACATCTCCAACGCCGACATGGCCGCCGCGCAGGGGAAGAACGCCGGCTACAGCTTCCGCCTCCTGCTCCGGCGCGGCGTCCAGAAGGTCGCGGTGAGCGTGCGCGACGACGTCACCCTCACCGAGTCGACCGTCACCGCGCAGTTCAGCGTCGGGCGCGGGGCGAGCCGCCCGCCGGCGGCGATCGTCGGCATGAACATGTGAGGTCGGCGCGGCGTGCGCTCGGCGCACGCTCGTGAATCAGTTCACAAAGAGGACACCCGTCGGCGACGGCCCGCACCCGCCCCGCCGCCCGGCGCGACCGTGTAGTATCGTTGCCGACAGCGCAACAGGTTGGGAAGGAGCCTCGCGATGGGGAACCGCGCCGACCAGGTCCGATCCGACGTCAGCCTGCTCTCCGACGCCGACCTGTTCCTCTTCAACGAGGGCAACCACTTCAACCTCCACGACAAGCTCGGCGCCCACCCGCTCACCGTCGACGGCGTCGAGGGCACCTACTTCGCGGTCTGGGCGCCGGATGCGGAACGGCTGGGCGTGGCCGGCGACTTCAACGGTTGGAGCAAGGACGGGTGCTGGCTCGCCGCGCGCGGCAGCTCCGGGATCTGGGAGGGTTTCGTCCCCGGGGTCCGGCGCGGAGCGCTGTACAAGTACCACCTCGCCTCGCGCTTCCACGGCTACCGGGTGGACAAGGCCGACCCGTTCGCGCTCCACGCCGAGGTGGCGCCGAAGACGGCGTCGGTGGTGTGGGACCTCGACTACGCGTGGGGCGACGGCGAGTGGCTCGCCTCGCGCGCCCGCGCCAACGCGCTCACCGCGCCGATGGCGACCTACGAGGTGCACCTCGGCTCGTGGATGCGGGTGGGCGAGGAGGGGAACCGCTCGCTCTCCTACCGCGAGCTCGCGCCGCGCCTGGCCGAGTACGTCACCCGCATGGGGTTCACCCACGTCGAGCTGCTGCCGGTGATGGAGCACCCGTTCTTCGGCTCGTGGGGCTACCAGATCACCGGCTTCTTCGCGCCCACCAGCCGCTACGGCACGCCGCAGGACTTCATGTTCCTCATCGACACGCTGCACCGCGCCGGGATCGGCGTGATCCTCGACTGGGTGCCGTCGCACTTCCCCTCCGACGAGCACGGGCTCGCCTACTTCGACGGCACCCACCTCTACGAGCACGCCGACCCGCGCCAGGGCTACCACCCCGACTGGGGCAGCTACATCTTCAACTACGGCCGCAACGAGGTGAGGAGCTTCCTCGTCTCCAACGCGCTGTTCTGGCTCGAGCGCTACCACGCCGACGGCCTGCGCGTCGACGCCGTCGCCTCGATGCTCTACCTCGACTACTCGCGCAAGGAGGGCGAGTGGATCCCGAACGCCTTCGGCGGGCGGGAGAACCTCGACGCGATCGCGTTCCTGCGCCGCTGCAACGAGGAGGTGTACCGCGCCCGCCCCGACGTTCAGACGGTCGCCGAGGAGTCGACCGCCTGGCCGATGGTGTCGCGCCCGACCTACGTCGGCGGCCTCGGCTTCGGCCTCAAGTGGGACATGGGCTGGATGCACGACACGCTGGCGTACATGGCGCACGACCCGATCCACCGCGCCTTCCACCACAACCAGCTCACCTTCCGCCAGATCTACGCGTTCCACGAGAACTTCGTGCTGCCGCTCTCGCACGACGAGGTGGTGCACGGCAAGGGGTCGCTGCTCGGCAAGATGCCGGGCGACGACTGGCAGAAGTTCGCCAACCTCCGCCTCCTGCTCGCCTACATGTGGGCGCAGCCGGGCAAGAAGCTGCTGTTCATGGGCGGCGAGATCGGCCAGTGGCGCGAGTGGCACCACGACGAGAGCCTCGACTGGCACCTGCTCGCCTACCCGCCGCACGAGGGGGTGCGCCGGCTGGTCGAGGACCTCAACCGGCTCTACCGCGGCGAGCCCGCGCTGCACCAGCTCGACTGCGACCCCGGCGGCTTCGAGTGGGTGGACTGCAACGACTCGCAGGCGAGCTCGCTGACGTTCCTGCGCAAGGCGCGGACCGGGCCGCCGCTCCTCGTCGCCTGCAACTTCACCCCGGTCCCGCGCGTCGGCTACGCCGTCGGCGTCCCGACCGGCGGGTGGTGGCGGGAGCTGCTCAACAGCGACGGGCACGAGTACGGCGGCAGCGGCATGGGCAACGGCGGCGGCGTGAGCGCGGCGGAGGTCTCCGCGCACGGGCGCCCGTTCTCGTTGAGCCTCACGCTCCCGCCGCTGGCGGCCGTCTTCCTTAAGGCGCCGGACTGAGCTCCGCCGGTTGCGGCGCCGCGCGAGCCGCGCCGCGCCCCGCCTTGCGCTCCCGGTTTTCGCCACGCTAGGGTGGAGCGATGGGCCGCTTCGTCTGCATCCACGGGCACTTCTACCAGCCGCCGCGGGAGAACCCGTGGCTCGAGACGATCGAGGTGCAGGACTCGGCCGAGCCGTACCACGACTGGAACGAGCGCGTCGCGGCGGAGTGCTACGCCCCCAACGCCGCCTCCCGCATCCTCGACGGCGCCGGCACGATCGTCGACATCGTCAACAACTACTCGCGGATCAGCTTCGACTTCGGTCCCACGCTCCTGGCCTGGCTGGAGACGGCGCGACCCGACGTCTACCGCGCCGTGCTCGACGCCGACCGCGCCAGCGCGGCCCGTTTCGGTGGCCACGGCTCGGCGCTCGCCCAGGCGTACAACCACGTCATCCTGCCGCTCGCCAACCGGCGCGACAAGGCGACCCAGGTGCGCTGGGGGCTGCGCGACTTCGAGCACCGCTTCCGCCGGTCGGCGGAGGGGATGTGGCTGCCCGAGACCGCGGTCGACGTCGAGACGCTGGAGGCGCTCGCCGCGGAGGGCGTCCGCTTCACCGTCCTCGCGCCGCACCAGGCGCGCCGCGTGCGCGCGATCGGCGAGAAGGGGTGGCGCGAGGTCGCGGGCGGGAGCGTCGACCCGACCGTCGCCTATCGGGTGGCGCTCCCCTCGGGCGCGGCGATCGCGGTGTTCTTCTACGACGGGCCGATCTCGCGGGCGGTGGCGTTCGAGCGCCTGCTCGCGAGCGGCGAGGCGTTCGCCGGCCGGCTGCTCGCCGCCGTCCCCGACCCGCGCGGCCGCGACGCGCTCGTGCACATCGCCACCGACGGCGAGACCTACGGTCACCACCACCGCTTCGGCGACATGGCGCTCGCCTGGGCGCTCCACGCCCTGGAGGCGAACCCGCAGGCGCGCCTGACCAACTACGCGGGGTTCCTCGCCGGCCACCCGCCGCGCCACGAGGCGGAGATCGTCGCGGACAGCTCGTGGAGCTGCGGACACGGCGTGGAGCGCTGGCGCTCCGACTGCGGCTGCGCGACCGGCGCGCACCCCGGCTGGCGGCAGGCGTGGCGGGGTCCGCTGCGCGCCGCGCTCGACTGGCTGCGCGATGCCCTGGCGACGCTGTTCGAGGCGCGCTCCGACGGCCTCCTCGCCGATCCCTGGGCGGCGCGCGACGCCTACGTCGACGTGGTCCTCGACCGCTCCGCCGAGAGCGTCGACCGCTTCCTGGCGGCGCACGGCGCCCGCCCGCTGGCGCCCGCCGAGCAGGTCACGGCGCTCAAGCTGCTCGAGATGCAGCGTCACGCCATGCTCATGTACACCTCCTGCGGCTGGTTCTTCGACGACGTGTCGGGGATCGAGACGGTGCAGGTGCTGCAATACGCCGGGCGCGCCCTCGAGCTGGGCCAGGAGTTCACCGGCGAGCCGCTCGAGGCGCGCTTGTTGGCGCTGCTCGCGCGCGCCCCGAGCAACCTCGCCGAGCACGGCGCCGCCGATGCGATCTTCCGCAAGCTGGTGCAGCCGGCGCGCGCCGGGCTGGCGCGGATCGCCGCCCAGGAGGCGCTCGCCGGGTCGTTCGGCGGCGGCGGGCGCTCGCCGGCGCACCGCGTCGAATGCACCGAGCAGCGCCGCCTCGCGGCGGGGCGGGCGAGCCTGCGCCTCGGGCGCCTGGCGGCGCGCTCCGAGATCACGCGGGAGTCCGCCGAGTTCGCGTTCGCCGTGCTCCACATCGGCGACCACAACGTCTCGGGCGGGGTGCTGCCGTTCCCGGGCGAGGAGGCCTTCCGCGCGGTGGTCGCCGAGGTCGAGGCGGCGTTCGGCCGCGGCGACGTCGCGGCGGTGCTGCGCGTGCTCGACCAGCGCTTCGACGGCGCGTGCTCGCTCGCGTCGTTGTTCCCGGACGAGCAGCGCCGCATCCTGCGCACGATCCTCGAGGCGACGCTGGACGAGGCCGCCGCGGTCATCCGCCAGCTCTACGACCGGCACGCGCCGCTGATGCGCTACCTCGAGGGGATCGGCGCGCCGCTGCCGCGCCCGTTCCTCGCCACCGCGGAGTTCGTCCTCAACACCGAGCTGCGGCGGGCGTTGCGCGCCCCCGAGCTCGACGCCGGGCGCATCCGCGCGCTGGTGCGCGAGGCGGAGCAGGCAAAGGTCGCGTTGCGGACCGCGAGCCTCGCGTTCCGCCTCCAGCGCACCCTGGCGCGGCTCGGCGAGATGCTGCTGCGCGACCCCGACCGCCCGGCGGCGCTCGCGGCGCTGATCGAGGGCGTCGAGCTGGCGCGCTGGCTGCCGTTCGAGGTCGACCTGTGGCAGGCGCAGAACGCGTACTTCGCGTTGCCCGCGGAGGTGGTGAGCCGCCGGCAGCACGAGGTCGAGGCCGGCGACGCCGAGGCGCGCGAGTGGCTCGTCCGCTACGAGCGGCTCGGCGGCCTGCTGCGGGTGCGTCCGCGGTGACGGTCGATCTTGCGGCGCGGTCCAAATCGCGTCAGAATCGCACGCCTGGGAGGTCGCAGCGATGACGTACATGGACAACCTCGCCCAGGCTCCAGGCAAGGTCTGGCACTTCCTCCGCGCCAACGGGAAGGTCAGCCTGACGGCGCTCGAGAAGGGCGTCGACGCCCCCCGGGCCATGGTCTACATGGCGGTCGGATGGCTCGCGAAGGAGGGCAAGGTGGAGATGGTGCAGGAGGAGCGCGCGGTCCGCATCTGGCTGCGGGAGTAGCCGGCCGGGCGCCCTCGCGCCGCGCGGCCGGCGCGCGGAGCCGGCATTGCGCCCCGCTCCCGCCCAGCGCCGCATCATGATCGTCGTGGGGTGGTTGGTCCGCCGGTCGAGGACCGAGGCGGTGGCGAGCACGCCCGAACCCCTGACCACGGTGACGCGGGCGTGGCCGTCGGCGGTGCCGCCGAACGCCAGGTAGGGCTGCTGGTACTGGAAGAACTCGCCCGCCTGGTAGCTCCGGGTGCCGGCCCACGCCTGCCTGCCCTGGCCGTCGAACAGCGCCGGCGTGAAGCTCGGCGCCCCCGTCATCGCCGCCGGCTACGGGCGACGCTCGATCTCGCCGGTCATCGGCACGAAGCGCACCGGGATCACGTCCCGCTCCGGGAAGTCGTCGGGGCCGCGGCGGGTGATGACCTTGAGCTGCTGGTAGAACGCGCCGACCGGGATGACGAGGTGGCCGCCGATCGCGAGCTGCTGCTCGAGCGGCTCCGGGATCCGCTCCGGCGCCGCGGTCACGACGATCCCGGCGAACGGCGCAGCCGCTACCCAACCGGCGTATCCGTCGCCGGTGCGGACGTGGATGCGCTTGTAGCCGAGCGACTGGAGGCGCTTGTCGGCTTCCCTGGCGAGCGTGTCGCGGATCTCGATCGTGTAGACCTCGCAGCCCATCGCGGCGAGCACCGCCGCCTGGTAGCCGGAGCCGGTACCGATCTCGAGCACGCGGGCGCCGGGCTTGACCTCGAGCAGCTCGGTCATCAGGCCGACGATGTACGGCTGCGAGATCGTCTGCCCCTCGGCGATCGGCAGCGGGTGGTCCGCGTAGGCCTCCTCGCGGAGGTCGGCGGGGACGAAGAGATGGCGCGGCACGGCGCGCAGCGCGTCGAGCACCCCCTGGTCGCGCACGCCGCGGGCGGCGATCTGGGAGGTGACCATCTCATCGCGCAGCCTCGCCCAGTGCCCCTCCGGGTCGTCGGCGCCCCTCCCTCCGCATCCCGACGACCAGCCACCGGCCAGCGCGAGCATGAGCAGCACGAGCGGCCTCCTCACCGTGTCTCTCTCCCTGCCACGTACGAGTCGCGCCCTCCGACCACGGCGCGCAGCACCCTCGCCTGCAAGATCGTTGCCGGAGGATCCGCGCCGAGGTCCCGGTCGAGGACGGTGAGGTCGGCGGCGAAGCCGGGCGCGAGCGCCCCGCGCGAGCCCTCCTCGAACGCCGCGAACGCGGCCCAGCGCGTGTATCCGGCGACCGCCTCGTCGAGGGTGAGCGCCTCGGGCAGGTTCCAGCCGGGCTCCGCTGTCCCCCGCGGAGGTCGGCGTGTGACGGCGGCCCAGATGCCGAGGCGCGGGTCGGGGTCCTCGACCGGCACGTCGGAGCCGAGGCAGAGGCGGGCGCCGGCGGCGAGCAGCGAGCGCCAGCGGTACGCCCAGCCGATCCGGGCCGCGCCGAGGCGCGCCGGGGCCCACGGCATGTCCGAGGTGCAGTGGGTCGGCTGCACCGACGCGATCGCGGAAAGGGCCGCGAACCTCGGCACGTCGGCGGGGCGGACGATCTGCGCATGCTCGACGCGGGGGCGCAGCGCGGCGCCGCGCGGGCCCACCTCGCGCTCGTAGAGGTCGAGCACGCGGGTCACGGCGGCGTCGCCGATGGCGTGGATGCAGGGCTGATAGCCGGCCGCGACGGCCCTCCGCACCACGTCGGCGAGGCGCGCGAGCGGCGTCACCTCCAGGCCCCGCGTCGACGGGTCGTCGCTGTACGGCGCGGACAGCCACGCGCCGCGCGAGCCGAGCGCGCCGTCGGCGTAGAGCTTGACGGCGCGGATGGTGAGCATGCCGTCGCCGCTGCGCTGCGGCCCCTTCGGCAGCTCCGCCGCGAGCAGCTCGTCGTCGCTGCCCGCGAGCATGACGTAGACGCGCACCGGCAGGCGGCCGCTGCGCTGCAGCTCGCGCAGCACCGCGAGCTCGGCGCGCGAGGTGCCGGCGTCGTGGATCTCGGTGAAGCCGTCGCGGGCGAGGTGGCCGGCGGCGAGCAGGAGCCGGCGCTCGATGTCGGCCGCGGACGGCGGCGGCAGCATGCGCTGCACCAGCTCCTCCGCACCGTCGAGCAGCACGCCGCTCGGCGCTCCCGACGCCTCGCGCATGATGCGCCCGCCCGGGGGGTCCGGCGTGGCGGCGGTGATCCCGGCGGCGGCGAGGGCGCGCGCGTTGGCGAGCACGGCGTGGCCGTCGACCCGGGTGAGGATCACGGGGCGGTCGGGCACCGCCGCGGAGAGCGCCTCGTGTGTCGGGAACGACTTCTCCGGCCACAGGTTCTGGTCCCAGCCGCGGCCCAGCACGGCACCCGTGCCGGGCGTGCGCGCGGCCGCCGCCTTCACGCGCGCGACCACCTCCGCGAAGCTCGTCGCCCCGGTCAGGTCGACGTTCTCGAGGGCGGCGCCGTAGCCGGCGAAGTGCCCGTGGCTCTCGGTGAAGCCGGGGTAGACGTGGGCGCCGGCGAGATCGACCACCTCGGCGGCGCCGGCGCGCCACGCGGCGGCGTCGGCGGGCGCCACCAGCGCTGCGATGCGTCCCGACGCGACCGCGACCTCGAGGCGGCGGATGCCGTCGGGCGTGTGCACCAGGCCGCCGACGAAGAGGCGGTCGCAGCGGCGGGGCGGGTTCGAGGCGGCACTCATCGCGAGGAGCGCAAGCATCGGGATGTAGCGGAACACACGCCTACTTTAGCCCCCGCCCCACCGCTGGGCAACGGGACGGGTATGCTGGGTTCCGCTGCCGAGGAGGTGCCATGGCCGACCACGAGATCACCCGACGCGACCTGATCACGACCGCCGCCGCGACCGTGGCGGTCGGCACGATGCTGCGCCCCGCCGGCGCGGCGGGCGCGGCGCCGGTGCGCCCGGTCGCCGTCGCCTCGGCCAACGGGCTGGAGGCCGTCCGCGTCGCGGTCGAACGGATGGCGGCAGGCACGGCGCCGGTCGACGCCGCCGTCGCCGGGGTCGCGATCCCGGAGGCGGACCCCAACGACGTCTCGGTCGGCTACGGCGGCCTGCCGAACGAGGAGGGCGTGGTCCAGCTCGACGCCGCGGTGATGGACGGCGCGACGATGCGCGCGGGCGCGGTGGCGGCGCTCGAGCGCATCAAGCACCCGGCGCAGGTGGCGCTCGAGGTGATGCGGCGGACCGACCGCATCCTGCTGGTCGGCGAGGGCGCGCTCCGCTTCGCGCGGGCGCACGGCTTCCCGGAGGAGAACCTGCTGACCGAGCGCGCGCGCAAGATCTGGCTCTACTGGAAGGAGAACGCGGCGCCCAAGGACGACTGGCTGCCGGACCCGCGCGAGCTCGACGACCCCGACCTGCAGTGGTTCGTCAAGAAGTACGGCGACGCCTACTTCCGCCCCACCGGGACGATCCACCTGTCCGCGTGCGGGCCGACCGGAGCGCTCGGCTGCTGCACCACCACCTCGGGCCTGTTCTTCAAGCTGCCGGGCCGGGTCGGCGACTCGCCGCTCGTCGGCGCCGGGCTCTACTGCGACCCCGACGTCGGCTCCGCGGGCGGGACCGGGCACGGCGAGTCGAACATCATCGCGGCGGGCGCGCACACCGTGGTCGAGTTCATGCGCCAGGGCAAGTCGCCGGAGGCGGCGTGCCTCGCCACGCTCGAGCGCGTGGTCCGCAACACCCGCATCGACGACCTCAAGGACGCGAAGGGGAGGCCGAAGAACAACCTGGCGCTCTACGCTCTCTCGCGCGGAGGAGAGGTGGGCAGCGCCGCGCTGTGGTCGGGCGCCCACTTCTCGGTGTGCCGCGCCGGGACCGAGCCGGTGCTGCTCGACTGCCCGTCCCTCTTCCGGCGCGAGGCGTGAGCGCGGCGGGCGCGGCGTTCGAGGGCGGCGCGGCGGGAGCGTCGCCGGGGCGCGTCAGGCGTGCGCCGGCGTGAACCGGTTGAGGCGGTCCTCGACCTCGTCGATCACGTAGTCGGGCGTGGACGCCCCGGCGGTGAGCCCGACGCACTCGACGCCGGCGAGCCACGCCGGGTCGACGTCGGTCTCGCCCTGGATCAGGTGGCTGGGCTTGAGGCGCGCGCAGATGTCGTGGAGGTGGCGCGTGTTGGCGGAATGGCGCCCGCCAATGACGAGCACGAGCTGGACCTCCGGGTCGGAGGCGAGGGCGCGGGCGGCCTCCTGGTTCTCCTTGGTCGCATAGCAGATCGTGTCGGCGCGCGAGGTGCGGGGGTTGGCGGTCTCGACGACGCGCACGACGTCCTCGTACTCCTCGGCGTTGAGCGTGGTCTGGTAGAACACCTTGAGGCTCGGGTAGCCGGACCAGTCGACGGCGCGCGCCTCCTCCACCGTGTGGACGATGTGGAAGCTCGCCGGATCGAGGTCGTGGGTGTAGCCGATCACCTCACGGTGGTGGGGGTCGCCGATGAAGACGAGGTGGGCGCCGGCCGCGAGCGCGCGCTGCGACTCGCGGTGGATGTCGTAGACGAACTTGCAGGTGGTGTCGAGGACCTCGAGGCCGCGCTCGCGCGCCTGCTCGTGGAACGAGGGCGGCACGCCGTGGGCGGAGAAGACGATCACCCCGCCGCCGACCTCCTCCATGCGCTGCACGGTGTGCACGCCGAGGCGGTCCATCTCCTCGACCACGCGCTCGTTGTGCACGACCTGGCCGAGGATGGCGCCGCGGCCGCCGGCCTTGGCGAAACGCTTGACCTTGATGTCGGCGACCCGCACCCCGGAGCAGAAACCGTACTTGGCGGCGCGCTTGACCCTCATTCCGTCCCCGGGGATGCAACAAACCCCTCGGGCCCGAGCTTCCCGAGGCGGCGGCGGTAGGCGGCGAGCGCGGCGAGCGTGTCGTCGATGCGGTCGCCGCCGAACTTCGCGAGCAGCGCGCGGGCGAGCACGAACGCCACCGCCGCCTCGACGATCACGCCGCACGCCGGCGCCGCGGTCACGTCGGAGCGCTCGTAGGCGGCGCGGGCGGCCGCTCCGGTGGCGAGGTCGACCGAGGGCAGCGGGTCGCGCAGCGTCGAGATCGGCTTCATGAACGCGCGGACGACGACCTCCTCGCCGTTGGAGACGCCCGCCTCGACCCCGCCGGCGTGGTTGGAGCCGCGGCGCAGGCCGCGCTCGCCGGGGAGGATCGGGTCGTGGGCGCGCGAGCCGGGCCGTGCCGCCGCCTCGATCCCGGCGCCGAGCGCCACCGCCTTGACCGCCTGCACCGCCATCACCGCCTGCGCGAGCAGCCCGTCGAGGCGCTCGTCCCAGCGGGCGTAGGAGCCGAGGCCGGGCGGCACGCCGCGCGCCACCACGCCGACCACGCCGCCGAGCGTCTCGCCGGCGTGCTTCGCCTCGTCGACGCTCGCGGCCAGCGCGGCCTCGCGCTCCGGCGCCACCGAGCGGAACGGCGAGCCGTCGTCGACCCGCTCGAGGTCGGCCCAGCTCGGCGCGCCGTCGAACAGCACCGTCCCGCCGAGCGCGAGCACGCCGGAGCGGATCGCGACGCCGCAGCGTCCGAGCAGCTGCTTGCAGACCGCGCCCGCCGCCACCCGCGCCGCGGTCTCGCGCGCCGAGGCGCGCTCGAGCGCGTTGCGGAGGTCGTCGAGGTGGCCGAACTTCCAGGCCCCGGCGAGGTCGGCGTGGCCGGGCCGCGGCGCGGTCAGGCGGCGGCGGGCGGCGGCCTCCGGGTCGACCGCCCAGGGGTCCATGACCCGCGCCCAGTTCTCCCAGTCGCGGTTGGCGATCGCCACCACCAGCGGCGAGCCGAGCGTGACGCCGTCGCGCAGCCCGGCGCGCACGTCGGCCGCGTCGCGCTCGATCTTCTGCCGCCCGCCGCGGCCGTAGCCGTGCTGCCGGCGCGCCAGTTCGCGGTCGAGGGCCTCGCGATCCAGCCGCAGCCCGGCGGGGACGCCGGAGAGCACCGCGATCAGCTCGCGGCCGTGCGACTCGCCGGCGGTGGTCAGCTCGAGCGCCACCTAGCGGCCCCCGCTCGAGCCCGCCTCGAGCGTCACCTGGAGGAGGATCGTCTCGCCGCCGCGCAGCACCTTGAGCGTCACCACGTCGCCCGCCTTGTGGTCCCCGAGAGCGTACATGTAATCGTAGATGTTGCGCACGTCGCGGTCGCCGAAGCGCACCACGACGTCGCCGCCGCGCAGCCCCGCCTTGTCCGCCGCCGACCCGCCGCGCACGCCGGAGAGCTTGACGCCGACGCCCTCGTACGCGTACTCGGGGATCGCGCCGGTGCGGACCTTGAAGCCGCGGCGCTCGCCGCCGCCCTCCTCGGCCACCTTCTGGAACGTCGGCCGTCGGTCGAGGTCGGCGACGCCGGTCGCGACGTCAGCGGCGAAGTCGACGACCTTCGCCATCCCCGGGTAGTTGATGCGGTCGGCGGTGTCGCTCGGCTTGTGGTAGTCCTCGTGGGCGCCGGTGAAGAAGAACAGCACCGGGATGTCGGCGGCGTAGAACGAGGAGTGGTCGGAGGCGCCGAAGCCGCCCTTGTTGGTGGCGACCTTGAGGTGGTGCCTCTTGTTGAGCCTCTCGATCAGGTCGGGCCACTCCTTCGCCGTGCCGTAGCCGCCGAGCGTGAGCGCGGGGCCGGGCTTGGGCCGCCCGACCATGTCGAGGTTGAGCATGGCGATCACGGACTCCTTGGCCACCGGCAGGTGCTGCACCAGGTGGGCGGAGCCGAGCAGCCCCTCCTCCTCGCCGGAGAACGAGGCGAACAGCACGGTGCGCTCGGGCGGGTGGGCGGCGAGGTCGCGGGCGATCTCGAGGATGCCCGCCGTGCCCGACGCGTTGTCGTCGGCGCCGTGGTGGATCGCGTGCACATCGGGCGCGAGCGAGCCGCTGCCCTCGCCGCCGTAGCCGAGGTGGTCGTAGTGGGCGCCGACCACCACCACCTCGTCCTTGAGCTTCGCATCGCGGCCCGGCAGCAGCGCGAGCACGTTGATCGCGTCGGCGCGGTCCTGCACCACGTCGGCGGTGAGCGACGCCTTGACGCCGAGCGGCCGCGAGGCCGGCTCCTTGCGCTCGTTCATGCGCTGCTGCAGGTCCGCGAGCGAGTAGCCGTGGCCGGCGAACATCGCCTCGGCGAGCGGGGTGGAGATCCCCAGCACCGGCAGGCCGGAGTCGGCGAACGAGGCGTCGAACGAGATCTTGACCGGGGTGGTCTCCTTCGCCCCGACCGGCCCGGTGGCGACGAGCAGCGCGGCGGCGCCGAGCGCGCGCGCCTCCGAGGCCTTGCGCCGCAGCGCCATGTGCGGCTGGAACCGCGAGTTCGGGTCGTCGCCCTCGGGCGAGAAGCGCAGCACCAGGACTACCTTGTCCTTGACCTCGAGCCCGGCGTAGTCATCGTACTTGAGGTCGGGCGCGTGGATGCCGTAGCCGGCGAACACCACCTCGCCCGCCGCCTTGCCCGAGGCGGAGAACGCGAGCGGGCGGAACTCCTCGTCCAGCCTGGCGATGCGCGGCCCGCCCGGGAGCTCGAGCGCGAGGGCGTTGGCCGGTCCGGGATGGACGTGGGCGATGAAGGAGAAGTGCTGGAAGTAACCGCCGTCGTCGCCGGCGGGTTGGAGGCCGAGCTCGCGGAACCGCGCGGCGATGAACTGCGCCGCGACCTTCGCCCCCTCCGAGCCGGAGAACCGCCCCTCGAGGGCGTCCGAGGCGAGGAAGTGAACGTCGTAGGAGAGCCGGTCGCGGACGCTGCCGGCCGGCGCCGGGGCCTTGCTCGCGGCGGAGACGGCGAGAGAGGCCGCGACTGCCGCCGAGGCGATGAGGGAAACCACGGTTCTGCGCTGCATGGAGCCTCCCGAGGCACCCGGTCGGGCAGCGGCGGGAGGAGCCCGGGGCTGCGGCGCCGCGGCCGGTAGCCGGGTGCGGGCAGTGATGCTAACACAGTCGCTGCGAACACCTTCCGCGCCCCGGGCGGGGTCGGGGTCGAGACCCCTTGCGTGGCCCTGGTATCGGTCGTAGACTCAAATGTGATGCGGCGCACGTTTCTTGCGGCCCTGGTGATCGTTGGCGCGAGTTCGGTGGCCGCCGAGGAGTTCTTCGTCCCGATGGTGGGGCAGCGCGCCGGCCAGGACGGCGCGTGGTGGAACACCGAGGTGTGGGTCACCAACACCACCGCCGCCACCGGCGGCTACGCCGCGATCTTCCTCCCCGCCGGGCAGGCCAACACCGAGGCGCTGCGCGCCGAGCCCGACCTCGAGGACCTCGCGCCCGGCGTCACGGTCTACCGCAACGACCTCGTGCCCGAGGGCAAGATCGGCGTCCTGCGCTTCGTCACCACGCCCGGCGTGGTGGTGTTCAGCCGCGTCTACAACGCGGCCGGGCACGGCTCCTTCGGGCAGGGGATCCCGCCGCTGACGCGCGCGGCCGCGACGCGCCCGGGGGAGATCGCGCACCTGATCGGCCTCCGTCGCACCCCGCAGTTCCGCACCAACCTCGCGCTGTTCAACCCGACGGCCGAGAACGGCGTGCTGCACGTCCGCATCGTCCAGCCGCACGGCGAGGCCGCCGGCGAGGAGTCGTTCCGCCTCGCGCCCGGCGGCTACGTGCAGCTCGACGACGTCCTCCACGCCTTCGGCGTCCCGCGCGGCGAGCACCTCCGCGCCGAGGTCACCGGCACGGTCCCGTTCTTCGCCTTCGCGTCGGTGATCGACTCGCGCTCGGGCGCGCCGACGCTGGTCCCGCCGCTCCACTAGGCGTGCCGCGCTCCACCCTTCCGGCCGCGACGGCCGGGTGGCGGCCGCCGCTATAATCGAGACGATGTCCCTGGCAGCAGGCCGTCGCAAGAGAAGCCGCAGGGCGCCAGCGGCGGGGCCGTCGCCGGCCGCGGCGGCGAGCGGCTTCGCGCCGGAGTGGGAGGGTGCGTTCGAGTACGGCCCCGACGCCGCGTTCGTGGTCGAGGGTGAGCGGTTCGTCGCCGTCAACCGCGCCGCCGGGGGGCTGTTCCGCTGCGACCCCGCCGACCTGATCGGCCGCTCGCCGCTCGACCTCTCGCCGGCGCAGCAGGCCACGGAGGGGCCGTCGGCCGAGGAGGTGAGAGCGTGGATCCGGCGCGCCCGGGCCGGCGACGCGATCCGCTTCCCCTGGCACAACCGCCGCCCCGACGGTACCGAATTCGACGCCGAGGTCGCGCTCGCCCGCCTCCCCGGAGAGAAGGTCCGGCTGATGTCGTGGGTGCGCGACGTGACCGACCGCGAGCAGGATCGGCGCGCGCTGCGGGCGAGCGAGGAGCGCCACCGCACGCTGCTGTCCAACCTGCCGGTCGGCGTCTACCGGACGACGCCGGACGGCCGCATCATCGAGGCCAACGCGGCGCTCGCCGAGCTGCTCGGCGTCGCGTCCGTGGCGGCCATCCAGCGCTCCCGGGTCGAGGACTTCTACATCGACCCCGGCGACCGGGAGCAGCACCTCTCGCGCCTCCGCGACTCGGGGGTCGAGTTCGCGGAGTTCCGCCTCCGGCGCCGCGACGGCAGCGTGATCTGGGTCCGCGACTACCCCCACGCCGTGATCGGAGATCGCGGCGAGGTCGCGTGGACCGACGGCGTGATCGTCGACATCACCGAGCGCAAGCTCGCCGAGGAGGCGCTGCGCAAGAGCGAGGAGCTGTACCGCACGCTGGCGCGGAACTTCCCCGACGGCGCGGTCGCGCTCTACGACGCGCGGCTGCGCATCACGCTCGCCGACGGCGAGGGGATGGAGCGCGCCGGCCTGACCCGCGCGCAGGTCGAGCGAGCGCAGATCGGCGATCTCCTCCCCCGCGAGACGATGCGGCTGGTCGGGCCGAAGCTGCGCGCCGCGCTCAAGGGTGCGGCGTCGGTGCTGGAGGTCCCGCTCGGCACCCGCGTCTACAACCTCCAGGCGCTGCCGGTGCGCGACGAGAGCGGTACGGTGTTCGCGGGGATGGCGGTGGTGCAGGACATCACCGCGCGCAAGCAAGTCGAGGAGCGCCTCCGCTACCTCGTCGCCCACGACGCGCTCACCGGCCTGTACAACCGCGCGTTCTTCGGCGAGGAGATCGGCCGGCTCGACAAGGGGCGGCGATTCCCGGTGACGGTCGTCGTCGCCGACGTGGACGGTCTGAAGTCGGTCAACGACACGCTCGGGCACGCGACCGGCGACGAGCTGCTCCGCCAGGCCGCGGACGTCCTCCGCGCCGCGTTCCGCCCCGACGACGTCGTGGCGCGGATCGGCGGCGACGAGTTCGCGGTGGTCCTGCCGGGCGCCGACGAGCGCGCGGGCGCGGCGGCGCTGGCGCGGATCCGCGCAATGGAGGCCGCCCAGCGCCTCGAGCGCGAGCGGATCGCGGTCGGCTTTTCGCTCGGCTTCGCCTCCGCCCGCGCGCGCGGAGGCCTGGCGGCGGCGCTGCGCCGCGCCGACGCGCGCATGTACCGCGACAAGGCGGCGCGCGGGCGCCAGCACCGCGGCCTGCCGCCGGGTCCGAGCCGGGGGGCCGGTGAAGCGGGTCGAGCGCCGCGGCGCCGGAGCAAGGGAAGCAACTGAGACGCCGTCTTGACCTTCGGGCTGCGGCGCCCTACGATCCGGCCATGCAACGGCAGCAGGAGGACGCGCGGAGCGCCACGAGGCCGGCGGGACCAACGGCCGCCCCGCCTCGCCCGGAGATGGTCGTGCAGACCTGCCCGAACTGCGGCCGCCGCCTCACCGGGCGATCGTGCAAGCTCGTCTGCCCCGATCCCGCCTGCGGTTTCTTCCTCTCCTGCTCGGACTACCTCTGAGCGGCCCGCCGGGGGCCGGCGAGACCGCCGATTCGCCGAGACGGCGCGCTACAGCTTGAGGCTGGCGCCGACGAACGGCCCGGCCTCCCGGAGCTTGGCGAAGTCGGGGTCGTCCTTCGCGTCGATGTCGAGGTAGCGGTAGCCCACGAGCAGCGAGAAGCCCGGGAGTGGGCGGAGCTTGAGGCCGCCTTCGGCGTCGACCAGGTAGCCGTGCTTGCCGGCCGAGATCCCGGTGGCCTCGGCGTAGACGTTCACGCGCGGGGTGGGGTCGATGTCGAGCGCGAGGCCGAGCGAGGGCAGCGTGGCGGTGAACTTCTTGCGCTCGTCGACCGGCGGCGCGAGCGCGGGGGCGGCGAGCGCGGCGTCGACGTCGACCGTCTTCGCCTCGACCACGGTGCCGAACTTGACGATCCCGGCGGGGTCGTGGAGGAACTGCCAGATCCAGCCGTAGCGCCAGTACTTGAGCGAGAGGTCGGTGAGCACCCGCGTGCCCACGGCGTAGGTCTGGCCGTTGAAGACGATGGTGCGCTCGACGTCCCGGTCACCGTGGTAGTCCATCGAGACGTAGCCGACGCGCAGGCGGCTGTGCGGGCCGGTGGCGAGGTTGACCCGCCAGTCGTGCAGGTTCTCGTCCTTCACGCCGAGGTCGCTCTTGAGGTCGAGCTGGTCGATGCCGTTGGGCAGCCCGGTCTGTCCGCCGGTCACCTTCACCGTCGAGGTGAGGGTCGGGCCCCAGTAGCGCCCCTCGAGCTCGATCGACTGCGCCGACGCGGCGCCGGCCGCCAGTCCGAGACACACGCCCAGGAGCAACGCTCGGTGGAGCATGGTGCCGGGTCCTCCATTCGCCGCGTGGGGCGATCGCATCGTGCGGAGAAGAGTAGAGGAGCGCGCCGCGCCGTCAAGCCTCCGGTTGTGAACCACGTCACAACGCGCCGGCGGCCGCACCGCGCCCCGTCGCCCGCGGGCGGCCGCCAGCGCCTATACTCCGCGCGTGGCGGCGCGGACCGACCCCGGCGCGAAACCCGGCTCCATCTTCCACGCCGCGCCCGCCGCGTCGCGGCCGGTAGGGGTGCGCGCCGCGCTGCACCGGCAGTGGCGGCGCCTGCGCCACGCCATCCGCCCGCCCCGCCTGCAGTTCGTCTACGACCCGGCGTACGAGCGCAACCTCGCAGGCGTGGCCCTCGACCCGCTGCGCGCCGACCGCATCCTCGCGTTCCTCACCAACGAGCGGCTGCTCCGCCGCGACGAGATCTCGCTGCCGCACCCGGCCGCGCTCAAGAACATCCTGCTCGTCCACTCGTCCGCTTACCTCGAGTCGCTGCAACGGCCGGAGACGCTGACCGGGATCCTCGGCGTCCCGGTCGGCGAGGGTGAGCTCGAGGACGTGCTGGAGCTGCAGCGGCTGATGGTCGGCGGCACGATCCAGGCGACGCGGTGGGCGCTCGCGGCGCGCTGCACGGCGATCAACCTCGGCGGCGGCTTCCACCACGCCGGCCGCGAGCGGGGGGCCGGGTTCTGCGTCTTCAACGACGTCGCGATCGCGATCGCCCGCCTGCGGGAGCGCGGGTTCGACGAGCCGATCCTGGTCGTCGACCTCGACCTCCACGACGGCAACGGCACGCGCGAGATCTTCGCCGCCGACCCCACCGTGCACACCTTCTCGATCCACAACCAGCACTGGGGCGACATCGAGGCCGTGGAGTCGACCAGCATCGCCCTCGGGACCGGCGTCGGCGACGAGCTCTACCTCGGCACGCTGCTCAAGACGCTGCCGCGCCTGATCGAGTCGTTCCGCCCCGGGCTCGTGTTCTACGTCGCGGGCAGCGACGTCGCCGCCGACGACCGGATCGGCGACTGGAAGCTGAGCGCGGATGCCGTGCTGACCCGCGACCGCCTCGTCGTCGAGCTGGTCCGCCGCGCCGAGGCGCGGCTGGTGGTGGTCCTCGCCGGCGGCTATGGCGTGACGGCGTGGCGCTATCCGGCCCGCCTGTTCGCGCGTCTCGCCGGCGATGGCTCGCTGGAGCCGCCCTCCAACGAGGACCTCACGCTGCTGCGCTTCCGCCAGATCAAGGCGACGCTCGACCCCGCGTACCTCACCTCGCTCGGCAGCAGCGACGGGTGGCAGCTCACCGAGGAGGACCTGGTCGGGATCCTGCCCGGCGTGCCGCGGCACACGCGCTTCCTCGAGTACTTCTCCAAGGTCGGCGTGGAGCTGCTGCTCGAGCGCTTCGGCATTCTCCAGCAGCTGCGGGCGCGCGGGTTCAGGAACCCGCACGTCCAGCTCGAGCTCGACCACCCGCTCGGCCAGACGCTGAAGATCTTCGGCGACTCGACGCGCCGCGAGCTGCTGCTCGAGCTGCGCCTCCACCGCAGCAACCACGCCGTCCCGGGCTGCGACGTCCTCGAGGTGGAGTGGCTGCTGCTGCAGAACCCCCGCGGCACGTTCTCGCGCGACCTCCCCGCGCTGCCGGGCCAGCAATACCCGGGGCTGGGCATGCTGCCGGAGCTGTTCGGCTGGCTGATGGTCCTGTGTGAGACGCTGGCGCTCGACGGCGTCTCGTTCCGGCCCAGCCATTACCACGTCGCGGTGCTCGCCCGCTCCCACGCCCGCTTCCTGCAGCCCGAGCACGAGGCGGCCTTCCGCGCGGTCGGAACCGCCGTCTCCGGCCTCTCGCTCGCCGAGGCGTCGGGCAGCGTCGAGGCGCGGCGGGTGGTGACGGCGGCGGGCGGCGAGCCGCTCGTGTGGCAGGGCTGGCCGATGGTGCTGCCGTCGACCGGGCGCCTGCATGCGCGGGTCGAGGGCGAGGCGTACGCACGGGCGGTCGAGGCCGCCGCCGCCGGGCTCGCCTACCGCGTCCTGGCGCCGGGCGTGGTCGCGACGCCATCCAGCCCGGACGCGCAGAGCGCGCCGGCGCCGGCTCGTCGCCCGCGGCGGCGGCGCCGGGGGCGTCAGCCGGCCGCGCGCTGAGCGGCGCCGCTGCGCCGCGTCACGTCGCTGCCGCGCTCCGCGCTGGCGATCTTCTTGCGGCGCTTGTCGAGGTACATGCGGTCGTCGGCCTCGCGCAGCGCGGCCTCCGGCTCGCCGTCCGGGGAGAGAAGCGCGATCCCGACCGAGAGGTGGAAGCCGGGGCCGTCCGGCCCGGAGCCGTCGAGCGCCTCGCGGAGAAGGCCGACGCGGCGCTCGGCGCCCTCGACGTCGAGGCCGGGAGCGACGACGAGGAACTCGTCGCCGCCGAGGCGGAACAGCGCGTCGTCGTTGCGGAACGTGCGCCCGAGCGCGGCGGCGAGCCGGAGCAGGCAGGCGTCGCCGACGATGTGCCCGTGGCGGTCGTTGATCTCCTTGAAGTTGTCGACGTCGAGGAAGATCACCGTGGCGCCGAGCCGGCGCACCCGGTCGAACTCGACGCGCAGCCGGCGGCGGTTGGAGAGCGAGGTGAGCGGGTCGTGGTCGACGAGCTGGCGCAGGCGGTCCTGCGACAGCTCGAGCTCGCGGTTGAGGTGGCGGAGATGCTCCGAGGCCGAGCCCTCGAGCACGACGAGGATCGAAAGCGCGACCAGCAGCTCGGCGCCGGCGTCGAAGAACGAGGAGTAGGCGAGGTACCCGACCACCGGCCGGCCGCCGGAGAGCGCCGGCACGAGCAGCGGCAGGTAGTGCAGGAACAGGCCGCCCTCGACCAGCAGGCCGAACGCCAGCCAGCGGGAGCGGGGCGAGCGCGGGTGGCGCAGCACCCAGACCCCGGTGGCGACGAGCGTGCCGCCGACGATCAGGTCCATCGCCGCGCGCACGTGGACCTGCGCCGGGGCGAGGAAGCCGACCGCCGCCGCCCAGGCCGCGATCGCCAGCGCCACGAGCGGCGGGCGCGCCGGCCCGGCCGTGCCCGGGCGCAAGTGGGCCGCCGTGGCGCGCACCAGGAAGTAGACGTAGCTCGTCTTGCCGGCGACGTAGAGCGCGAGGTCGAGGCGCCTGATCGCCCCCGGCGGAGAGATCGCCGCCGTCAACACCAGCGCGGCGAGTGCGAGCGCGTCGGAGAGCCAGGAGTAGGCCCACAGCCGCACCTCGCGCAGCCGCACCAGCCGCGAGAGCGCCGCGAAGAAAATCGCGAGCAGCAGCACGGTCGCGGTCTGCACACCGAGCGACCAGCGAGCGAGAATCGCGAACTCCGGGCTCAACGCCTTCGCACCCCCCGCGCCACGCGAGGCGGGCCTCGCGCGACCATCCTACAGGCCGCGTCGACGGCGGCGCAACGGCGAGCCGGGCGCGTCAGCCCAGCTGGAGGTCGGTCCGCCCGCGCAGCTGCTCGAGCGTCGTCACGGCATGGCGGAGGTGGGGGATGACGATCGAGCCGCCGACCACCAGGCCGACATCGAGCGCGTCGACGATCTCCGCCTCGCTCCAGCCCGCCTTGAGGCACTGGACGAGGTGGTAGTCGACGCAGTCGTTGCAGCGCAGCACCAGCGATGCCGCCAGGCCGAGCAGCTCCTTCACGCGCCCCGACAGCGGCCCGTCGCGGTAGGCCGCCTCGTCGAGCGCGAAGAAGCGCTTGATCCCGAGGTGGTCCTGGCGGAGCACGGCGGCGTTGGCCTCCTTCCGTGCGGCGATGAACTCGTCGATGTCGCTCATGGCAGCCTCCCGGGCGCTCGCGCAAGCTAGCGCAGGCGCTTCGGGTTTGGAAGCGCGCCGGCGCCCGGCGCGGAGGTTGAGACTGGCCATCGAGATCGGGCCGGGCAAACGTGACGCCGGTCGCGATGCGATGGCCGCGACTCGGGTACAATCCGGCACCGTGGAACGACGTCTGCTTTCGCTCGCTCTTGCGGTCGGGCTTGGCGCCGCGACCGCTTCGCCCTGCCTGGCCACGGCCCGCCGCCACCACAAGGTGTCGCTGCCGCCGATGGTGTGGGACGTCGAGACGCTCGACGGCAAGCCGACCGACTCGCACCTCCCCGACACGCCGATCAACCCGGCGTCGGTGGTGAAGGTGGCGACGTCGCTGTGGGCGCTCGAGCGGCTCGGCCCCGACTACCGCTTCGAGACGCGCTTCTTCGCCCGCGGCACGATCGACGCCGACAAGCGCCTGCTGCGCGGCGACCTCGTCGTGCAGGGCGGCGGCGACCCCGACTTCCACGTCGAGAACGCGTTCCTCGTCGCGCAGGCGCTGAACCAGCTCCACGTCGAGCGGGTCACCGGCTCGGTGATCGTCAACCAGAAGTTCTGGATCGGCTGGGAGAACGGCTCGGAAGGCCGCGAGCCCGACCCGCTCAAGCGCGGCATGCTGATGGCGACGCGGCTCCGCCACGCGCTCGACCCGCACCGCTGGGACGCGGCGACGCGGATGAACTGGCGCGAGGTCGCCTACCGGCGCAACCTCGACCTCAAGAAGCCGCCGCGCGTGGTGATCGCCGGCGGCGTCGGCGTCGACGGCGAGACGAGCAGCGGCGAGATGCTGATCGTCCACCGCTCACAGCCCCTGGCGGAGATCCTGCGTCGGTTCAACTGTTTCTCGAACAACGACATCGAGCGGGTGGCGGCGGACATCGGGCCGGTCGACGAGCTGGCCGCGATGGTCGCGGCGCGCTGCGAGGTGCCGCGCGAGAGCATCCAGCTCGAGACCGCCTCCGGCCTCGGCACCAACCGGCTCACCCCGAAGATCGTCGTCCGCCTGCTGCGGGAGTTCCGCGCGACCGCCGACCGGCTGAAGATCCCTGTCGAGTCGCTGCTGCCGGTCGCGGGCTGCGACCCCGGCACCGTCTCACGCTTCTTCCCGCTGCTCGCGAACGGGCCCAACACCACCGCGCTGATCGGCAAGACCGGGACGCTCACCAACACCGACGGCGGCGTGGCCGTGCTCGCCGGGTTCGCCAACACCGTGCACGGCGAGTTCGTCTTCTGCATCGCGGTGCCGCACGCCGCCGGCAAGCTCCACTTCGCGCGGCGGGCGCAGGAGAAGTGGGTGCTCGACCTGCTCGAGCGCAACGGCGGCGGCCAGCCGCACCGCTGCGCACCGCTGCTCTCCACCCCGGACGCGAACGCCGCCCTGATCCTCCTCGGCGACCACGTCGTGCCGCCGGTCCAGCCCGCCGCCACCGCGGTCATCCCGCCGCAGGACGTCGCGGTGCAAGCGGCCGCCCCGGCGAGCCAATAGAGAGACGGGGACAGGGGTCAGGGGACAGGGGTCAGGGACAACAGTCAGGTCCTACCTGCTCTCACTCCCAGTCGCACAGTGATTTCCGCTTGGTCCGACCCGCCGGCCACCGCCCGCGGTTGCCGTTGTGCGTGAATCCGAGCACAGCACTTACCGGCCCTCGACGCGTTCTCACCTCGCGAGCCTGTCTTGTTCTTCTGTTCCCTGACCCCGCCTCTGTCTTCTACATCTCCGGTCTTCCCGGCGTCGTCGCGGGTAGCGCCCGCGTGCGCGCCCACGAGCGGATCGCCTTGATCTGCTCCGACATGGTGGTCGAGAGCGGCACGATCTGGCCCATCGCGAAGAGCAGGTCGCGCTCGTCCACGGCGCGGCCGTCGGCGTGGCAGGCGATGCGCGCGGAGACGACTGCCTGCTCGACCTCGGCGCCGTTCCAGCCGCGCGTCGCGGAGGCGAGCAGGAGGAGGTCGTACTTGCCCGGGTCGAGCCCCTGCCGGCGCAGGTGGATGGTGAGGATCTCCTTGCGCTCCTCCTCGTTCGGCAGCTCGACGAAGAACACCTGGTCGAAGCGCCCCTTGCGGATGATCTCGGCGGGCAGCAGGTTGATGCGGTTCGCCGTGGCGGCGATGAAGGTGTCGTTCTTGTGCTCCTGCATCCAGGTCAGGAAGGTCGAGAAGATGCGCGTCACCGAGCCCGACTCGCCCTCGTGGTAGCCCGCGATCCCCATCTCGATCTCGTCCACCCAGAGCACCGCCGGCGCCACCGCCTCGACGCCCTCGAGCGCGCGGTGAAACACCCACTCCGGCGAGCCCTGCACCCCGGCGAACACCAGGTTCATGTCGAGGCGGAACAGCGGGAGCTTCCACTCCGTCGCGATCACCTTCACCGCGAGCGACTTGCCGCACCCCGACATGCCCATCATGAGGATCCCCTTGGGGCGCGGCAGCCCCTCGGCGAGCGCCTCCGGCGTGAACAGCCGGGAGCGCTGGCGCACCCAGGTCTTCAGCTGATCGAGGCCGCCGAGGTCGGCGATCGCGCGGTCGGGCGGGACGAACTCGAGGATGCCCTCCTTGCGCATCACCTGCTCCTTCTCGGCGAGCACCTCGGCCATGAACGCCTCGTCCATGGCGGGATGGCGGGCGAGCAGGCGGCGGAGGAGGTGCTCGACCTCGAGCAGGCTCATGCCGCGCAGCGAGCCGATCAGGAGCTGCAGCCGCTCGGGCTCGGCCGTCCGCCGCGCCTGCTGCAGCACTGCGTTCACCGTTGCGCCGATCTCCCCCTCGTCGGGGAACAGCGAGGTCACGACGTAGGTCAGCGGGCGCAGCTCGTCGGGCACGTCAAAGCTCGGCCCGAGCAGGAAGATGTAGCGGCCGGTGTTGCGGATCGTCGCGGCGGTGTCGCGCAGGCGGCGCAGCAGGCCGCGGTTGCCGGGGAGCAGCGCGTGGATGTCCTTGAAGATGTAGAAGCCGCGCGGCGCCTCGGCAGCGAGCCAGGCGAGCGCCGCGATCGGGTCGGTGCTCTCGGCGCGCCCGGCGAACCCCTCGAGACAGTTCCACTGCGCCACCGGGAGCGCCTGCGGCTTGGCGCCGGCGGCGAAGCGCTGGAGGAGCGCCTCGATGCGGTCCTCCTCGGGCGACAGCACGACGATCAGCGGATACGCGCTCGCCAGCGCAGTCGCGACCTGCTCGACGGTGGTGGCCATGGCGCAAGGCTACCGCAAAGCGATGGCCCGGCAAAGGCGAGGCCGGCCGGCGTCCGGGCACGCGGCGCCCCGCGTCCTTGCTAGACTTCGGCGGCGTCGCCTCGGTCGTCGCAACGTGCCGGAGTGGCGGAATGGCAGACGCGCGGGACTCAAAATCCCGTGTCCGCAAGGGCGTGAGGGTTCGACTCCCTCCTCCGGCACCAGACGGGACCGCCCGCCGCGGCGCCGGCCGACCGCGTCCGCCGTCCGCGTCCGAGGCGCGTGGCCTGCGCGCTCGGGCATAATGCACGGCATGCTCGGAAGGCAGCGGCGCGGCGCGGTGGTCTGCCCCTCGTGCGGCAGGCTGGTCGGGGTGAACGAGAAGCGCTGTCCGCACTGCGGGCGGATCCGCCCGGGAATGTTCGGGTTCCTCAAGCTGGTCCGCGCCGGCCAGGACTTCGGCTTCACCGCGGTGATGAGCGGCGCCTGCGTCGCGCTCTACGTCGTCTCCCTGCTGCTCGACCCGGGCGCGATCGGCGGAGGCGTGGGGCTCTCGATCCTCTCGCCGAGCGCCCACGCGCTGTTCACGCTCGGCGCCAGCGGCGCGATCCCGGTGTTCGGGCTCGGGCGGTGGTGGACGGTGCTGTCGGCCGGCTGGCTGCACGGCGGTCTGCTCCACATCGTGTTCAACCTCCTCTGGGTGCGCCAGCTCGCACCCGCCGCCGCCGAGGCGTACGGCGCCGCGCGGATGGTCGTGATTTACACCGCCGCCGGCGCGAGCGGCTTCCTGCTGAGCTCGCTTGCGGGGCGCTACCTGTTCTTCCTGCCGCGCTTCCTCGCCGGCGCGCGCTTCACGATCGGGGCCTCGGCGGCGATCTTCGGCCTGCTCGGCGCGATCGTCCACTTCAGCCGCCGACGTGGGTCCTCCGCGGTCGGCCGCCAGGCGCTCGGCTACGCGCTCGTGCTCGGCCTGTTCGGGTTCGTCATGCCCGGGGTGGACAACTGGGCGCACCTCGGCGGCTTCCTCGGCGGCTACGCCGCGTCGGTGCTCCTCGACCCGTGGAAGGAGGAGGGACCGGGACACGTGATCGCCGCGTTCGCGTGCCTCCTCGCGACGCTCGCCGCGATCCTCGCCTCCGTGCTCACCGGTTTGCCCGCGCTGCGCTGAGCGAGCCAGGCGTCGCGCCGGGCTCGGCGACCGCGCTCGGGTGCGAGCCGGGGGCACGACGGCGACGTCCGCTCGGAGGGACCTGCCGCCGGCGCCGGCTTTACATTCCTTTACCCGGCCGACATTCGCGGGCAACACGCGGGGCCGAGCATGCCGGCGTGCGCGGGGGACCGCGCCCGAAAGGAGCACGACGATGGACACACTCGAAACCCCCAACCGACCCGCACGCCGATGGGTCAAGCCGGCACTGCTCGGCCTCGCCGCCGTGGTGGTGGTGGGAGGCGCGCTCGGCATGGCGCACGCGGCGGGCGTCGCCCCGATGATGGCGTTCTGCCGCGGCGGCCACGCCGCGATGGCACACGACTTCATCGAGTTCCGCGTCGGCAAGGCGCTCAAGCAGATCGGCGCCTCGGACGCGCAGCAGCAGCAGGTGATGGCGATCCTCGACGCGCAGTTCGCCAAGCACCAGGGGATGGCCGCGGCCCACCGGCAAATCCACCAGCAGCTGCTCGCCGCGCTCACCGGCCCGACCGTGGACCGCGCCGCGATCGAGGCGGTCCGCGCCGACGTCGTGTCGCGGATCGACCAGGGCAGCAAGGACCTCGCCCAGGCGCTCGGCGACGCCGCCAACGTCCTCACCCCGGCGCAGCGCGCCCAGCTCGCCACGCTCGTCCAGCAGCACGCCGAGCACATCCAGTAACATCGCCACCGGAGGCAGGCGGCGGCGCGGCTCCCTCGCGCCGCCGCCGGGCCGATGCGGCGAGGCGCCGGGGGCGACGTGGGCGAGCGCGTGCTGATCATCGACGACGACCGCAAGCTGGCCGCGATGCTGGTCGAGTACCTGCGGCCGAGGGGCGTGGCGGCCGAGGTCGCTCCCGACGCCCGGCGAGGCCTCGCCGCGCTCGCGCGGGAGCGCTACGACGCGGTGGTGCTCGATGTCATGCTTCCCGACCTCGACGGCTTCGAGGTCTGCCGCCGGGTGCGCGCCGCCTCCGACGTGCCGGTGCTCATGCTCACCGCCCGCGGCGACCCGGAGGACCGCGTGGTCGGCCTCGAGCTCGGCGCCGACGACTACCTGCCCAAGCCGTTCGACCCCCGCGAGCTGCTCGCGCGGCTGCGGGCGATCACGCGGCGGCGCGCGGGCGGGATCGCGGGGCCCGCGCCGACGCTCCGCTTCGGGCGCCTGGAGATCGACCCGGAGGCGCGGCAGCTGCGCCGCGACGGCGAGCCGGTGCCGCTCACCGGCTACCAGTTCGACATCCTCCTGCTGCTCGCCCGCAACGCCGGGCGCGTGATGTCGCGCGACGCCATCCTCGAGCGGCTCAAGCACGAGGCGTACGAGTCGTTCGACCGCAGCATCGACGTGCACGTCTCGCGCATCCGCGCCGCGATCGAGGACGACCCCAGACACCCGCGGCGGCTGCTGACGGTGCGCGGCGCGGGCTACCAGTTCGCCCGGCTCCCCGAGGACTCCGAGCCGTGACGCACCGCCTCTTCCACCGCGTCTTCGCCGTGCTGCTCGCCTTCGTGCTGGTCGCGCTGCTGCTCTCGGCGCTGGCGAGCCACTTCCTGCTCTTCGACCTGGTGCGCTCGCACCTGCGCGGGCACCTCGAGGCGGTCGCCGCCGCGATCGACCGCCACCTCCCGCCGGCGAGCGGGACCGACGCCGACCTCCAGGCGGCGCTGGAGCGGACGATGGCGCGGCGGCCGTGGCCGGTCTTCGCTGCGGTGTGGAGCCGCGACGGGCGGCGGCTCGCGTTCACGCTCGCCGACCTGCCGCGGCCGCAGCCGGGCGCGGTCGACTCGCACTGGCTGGCGTCGGAGTTGGGCGCGGCGCTGGCGGTGCCGCTCGCCGACGGCCGGGTGATCGTCCTCCAGCCGCGGCGCCTGCCGCGCCCGCTCGGCTTCCTCGCCGCCGTGCTCGGCCTCGCCGCGCTGCTCGCGCTCGCCAGCTACCCGGTGGCGCGCCTCGTCACCCGGCGCGTCGAGACCCTCGAGACGAGCGTGCGCCGCCTCGGCGAGGGCGACCTCGGCGCGCGGGTCGAGGTCGCCGGCGACGACGAGCTGACCAGCCTCGCCCGCAGCTTCAACCTCACCGCCGAGCGCCTGCAGCGATTGGTGGAGGCGCAGCGCCGCGTGCTCGCCTCCGCCTCGCACGAGCTGCGCTCGCCGCTCGCCCGCCTGCGCGTCGCGCTCGAGCTGGCGCGCGAGGACCCGGCCGGCGGGCGACGGCGCCTCGACGACGCGGTGGCCGAGGTCGCGGAGCTCGATGCGCTGGTCGAGGAGCTGCTGCTCGCCGGGCGGCTCGAGCTGCAGGCGCCGCCGCGCGCCGCCGAGGCGGTCGACGTCGGGGCGCTGCTCGCGGAGGAGGCGGCGCGGGTCGGCGCGTCCGCGGCCGTCGAGCCCGCGCCGATGCACGCCGACGCGCGGCTGCTCCGCGTGCTCGTCCGCAACCTGCTGGAGAACGCCCGCCGCCACGGCGGCGGTCCGGTCGAGGCGGGCGCCGCGGTCCGTCCCGGGGAGCCGCGCACGGTCCGCCTGTGGGTCGCCGACCGCGGGCCCGGCGTGCCCGAGGCGGAGCGGGAGCGCATCTTCGAGCCGTTCTACCGCCGCGCCGGGCACGCCGAGGGCGAGGACGGCGGGGTCGGCCTCGGCCTCTACCTGGTGCGGCGGATCGCGCAGGCGTACGGCGGCGACGCCGCGTGCCGGGCGCGCGAGGGCGGCGGCAGCCTCTTCGAGGTCACGCTGCGCGAGCCGCCCGGGACGGACGTCGAGCGGGCGCCGCACGGGTGAGCCGGGCCGTCCTCGCGGTCTCGGCCGGCGCCCTCAGGCGTGCTGGCCGAGCGCGTCGGCGCCGGCCTTGGCGCACACCCCATCCTGCTGCGAGGTGGCGCCGCTGACGCCGATCGCGCCCACCACCTCGCCCGCGACGACGAGCGGGATGCCGCCCTCCAGCGGCACCGCGCCCGGCATGCCGAGGATCGCCAGGCGGCCGCCGGCGAGCGCGTCCTCGAACGCCTTGGTCGGGCGCTTGAAGGCGACCGCCGAGCACGCTTTCTCCACCGCGACGTGCGAGCTGCCCGCCTGGGTGCCGTCCATGCGCTCGAAGTAGACCAGCGCGCCGCCCGGATCGACGATCGCGGCGGCCACCGTCCAGCCGTTCTTCCTGCCCTCGGCGAGCGCCGCCGCGGCCAGCCTGCGCGCGGCCTCGACGCCGATCGGAGCACCGTAGCCGTTGACCATCCCTCCACCTCCGCGCGGCACCGACTCCGGCCGCGGACGTTCCACCGGCGATGGTACCGCCGCCGGGGCGCCTCAGGCGCCGGCGAGGCGGCGGAGCTCGTCGGTGCCGACCACGTTCGCGGTCGCGGCGCCGAGCGCGGCGAGGAACGCGGCCTGGACGTCCTGGGCGGCGACGACGCGGCTGCCGAACGCGAGCGAGCGGGTGGCGCACGCGTCGTGCAGGACGGTGCAGTCGAAGCCGAGGTCGAGCGCGGCGCGGGTCGTGGCGTCGACGCACATGTGCGTCATCATGCCCGCGATCACCACGCGCTGGGCGCCGATCTCGCTCAGGATGTCGCGCAGCCGCGTCTCGCGGAACGAGTTCGGGTAGTGCTTGACCACCACCGGCTCGTCGGGCCGCGGCGTGACGCTCTCGTGCGGCTCCAGGCCCTCGGTGCCGGGCAGGAAGAACGTCGCGCCGGGGCGGAGCGAGAGGTGGTTGACGTGGATCACGGGCATCTTGCGCGACCGGAACAGCTCGAGCGCGGCGCGCGCCTTGGCGCTCGCCTCCTCGCTCCCCTCGAGCTCCATCCGGCCGCCGTGGAAGTAGTCGTTCTGGATGTCGATCAAGACAAGCGCGGTCGCCACTCGTGCCCCTCCCGGCGCGTTCGCCTGGTCGCAAGACTGGTGGACGGATCGATCCCGGGATGATACCGCGACCGTGGCCGCGAGGTGCCGGGCTCAGCCGAGGACGAAGACGGTGCAGCTGCGCGGGCCGTGGGCGCCGATCACCAGCGCCTGCTCGATGTCGGCGGTCTTCGACGGGCCGCAGAGGAAGACGCCGAAGCCGGGGCGCTCGAAGCGGATCCGCTCGTACGCCTGGTGCATGGTGTGGACGATGCGGTCGGCCCGGACCACCAGGACGAGGTGCTCGGCGATGACGAACACCGCGCGGTGCGGCCCGAGGCTGCTGCCCGGGACCCACACTGCGGCGTTCTCGGCGACGCCGAGCTCGCCGGGAACGACCGCGACGTCGAGGCCTTCGAGCTCGTGGGGGTCGCCGAGCGCGGCGAGGTCGAGGTTCGAGCTGCCCGCGCCGGCGACCAGCGAGACCGTCCTGCGCGCCCTCGCGTAGGCGGGGAGCTTGGTCAGCTCGACGTTGAGCGCGCCGAGGTCGGGCACGCGGATGCACGCGCCGCCCACCGCCGCGACCATCGCGGCGAACTGCGCGACCGGGTCGGGGTAGACGATCCCGGCGGGCGGCTCGGGCAGCGGCGAGGGCGGCGGCGCCGCCTTGCGCAGCGCGGCGAGGATGGCGTCGCGGCTGCTCACGACGGCTCCTCGCGGAGGAGATCGCGGAAGCTCTTGCGCGGCATCGGCGGCAGCTCGCGCGCCCGGCCCCAGGGGTTCCACGGGCCATAGACGAGGAAGCGGGGCAGGCGCGGCACCACCGCGCGCATCAGCTTCCCGGCGAGCCGGTAGCTCCAGCTCCGCCCGAGCACCAGGCCGGTGACCTTCATCGCGAACCGCTTGCGCCACGGCACCACCCGCCTGGCGACCAGCTCCTGGCGGAACATGTAGAGCTCGTGGTGGAGGTCGATCTTGACCGGGCAGACGTCCGAGCAGGAGCCGCACAGGCTCGATGCGAACGGCAGGCTGCCGTACGCCCTCGGGTCGCGCTGCGGCGCGAGCAGCGAGCCGATCGGCCCGGGCACGGTGTAGCCGTAGCTGTAGCCGCCGGAGCGACGGAACACCGGGCAGGTGTTCATGCAGGCGCCGCAGCGGATGCAGGACAGCGAGCGGCGGAACGTCTCCTGGCCCAATATCGCGCTGCGGCCGTTGTCGACGATCACGAAGTGCAGCTCGCCGCCGCGGATCGGCCCGTGGAAGTGGGTGGTGTAGCTGGTGACCGGCTGGCCGGTGGCGCTGCGGGCGAGCAGGCGGAGGAACACGCCGAGGTCGCGCGAGCGCGGCACCAGCTTCTCCACCCCCATGCAGGCGATGTGGATCGGCGGCAGGCTGGTGCCCATGTCGGCGTTGCCCTCGTTGGTGCAGACCACCACGCCGCCGCTCTCGGCGACCGCGAAGTTGACTCCGGTGAGGCCCGCCTGCGCGGCCATGAACTTGGCGCGGAGGTGGCCGCGCGCCGCCTCGGCGAGGTAGGCCGGATCCGAGGCCCCCTCCTCCGTGCCGATCTTGTCGTGGAAGAGCGCGCCGATCTCCTCGCGCTTCATGTGGATCGCCGGCATCACGATGTGGCTGGGCGGGAGGCCGGCGAGCTGGACGATGCGCTCGCCGAGGTCGGTGTCGACGACCTCGATGCCGCGCTCGATCAGGTACGGGTTGAGGTGGCACTCCTCGGTGAGCATCGACTTCGACTTGACCAGGCGGGTCACGCCGCGGTCGGCGAGGATGCGATGCACGATCGCGTTGTGCTCCTCGCCGTCGCGTGCCCAGTGCACCTCGACGCCGTTGGCGCGGGCGTTGCGCTCGAACTCCTCGAGGTAGTCGGCGAGGCGCGAGAGCGTGTGCGCCTTGATCGCGGCGGCGGTCTCGCGCAGCTCCTCCCACTCCGGGATCGCCGCCGCCTGCGCGTCGCGCTTGGCCCGCACCGCCCACAGCGCCTGGTCGTGCCAGTGTGCGCGCTCCTCGTCGGCGGCGAACCGCGCCGCGCTCGCCGCGTGGCCGCTCACGACAGCCTCGCCGGCTCGAGGATCTCGGCGACGTGCATCACCTGGAGCGGCTTGCCGGCGCGGCGGAGCAGCCCCTCGAGGTGCATCAGGCACGACACGTCGAAGCCGGCGATCACCTCCGCGCCGGCGCGCTCGTGGTCGGCGATGCGGTCGCGCCCCATCAGGCTCGAGATCGCCGCCTCGTTGACCGCGAAGGTGCCGCCGAAGCCGCAGCACTCGTCGGGGCGCGACAGCTCGACCAGCTCGATGCCGCGCAGCTGGGCGAGGAGGCGGCGGACCTTGTCGAACGGGGCGACCATCGTCTCCGAGGAGCGCGCCAGGCGCAGCTCGCGCAGGCCGTGGCAGCTCATGTGCAGCCCGACCTTGCGGCGGAACTCGCCGTCGACCCGAGCCACCTTGGCGACGTCGACGAGGTACTCGCAGAGCTCGAACGTGCTGGTGCGCAGGTGGTCGAAACCCGCTTTGCCCTCGAGCCACTGCCCGTAGTGGTTGCGCACCATCGACACGCAGCTCCCCGACGGCGCGACCACATGGTCGTAGCCGCCGAAGATCGCCAGGAAGCGCTCGGCGAGCGGGCGCGCGTCCGCGGCGCAGCCCGAATTCGCCATCGGCTGCCCGCAGCACGTCTGCGCGGCGGGGAACTCGACGTCGAGGCCGAGCTTGCGCAGCACGCGCAACGTCGCCAGCCCGACCCGGGGGTAGAACTGGTCGACATAGCACGGCACGAACAGGGCGACCTTCGGCACGCGTGCTTCCGCTGGTGTGGAAGACGCCGGCCCGGGGCGCGGAATTCCACCCGCCGGGACCGCGGAGCGTCAGGAGGCGGCCGGCGCGTTGGCGAGCTGCCAGGCGAGCGCGGCGAGCGCGGCGACGCCGTCGCGCAGCGCCTGCGGGTCGACCTTGTCGAGCGTGTCGGCCTGGGTGTGGTGGTAGTCGAAGTAGGCGGGGAGGCTCACCCGCAGCCCGATCGTCAGGACGCCGGTCCGGTGCAGCGGGCTGATGTCGGCGCCGCCGCCGCCGACGCGGACCGGCAGCCCCGTCTCACCCGCCGCGGCGAGGAACCAGGCGAGCTGGGACGGGCTGCCGGAGGCGTCCCACTCGATCGGCGCGCCGCCGCCCGAGTCGGTCTCGACCGCCGCGGCGTGGTGCTCCGCGGCATGCGCGTCCGCGTACGCCTTGCCCCCGTCGAGGCCGTGCTCCTCGTTGACGAACAGCACGGCGCGGATGGTGCGGCGCGGCGCCGCGCCGAGGCCGCGGATCGCCCGCATCGCCTCGATCACGTGGATCACGCCGGCGCCATCGTCCTGCGCCCCTTGGCCGACGTCCCAGGAGTCGAGGTGGGCGCCGATCAGTACGATCTCGTCCGGCTTCTCGGCGCCGCGGATCTCGGCGACGACGTTGTCGGTGGCCACCTCGCCGCCGCTGTGCGCCTCCATCTCCAGGCGCACCCGCACCTCGACGCCCTGGGCGAGCAGGCGCGCAATCCACTCCGCGTACTCGACCGGGATCGTCGCGGCCGGGATCTTCGGCGCCTTCGCGTCGTAGTCGACCACGCCGGTGTGCGGCGTCGCGAGCGAGACCACCGGCGCGGTGCGCACGAGCACGGCGACCGCGCCGAACGCCGCGGCGTGCGAGGCGCCGTCGGTGCGCAGCGCGGAGTAGACGCCGTAGCGGGCGCCGCCCGAGGCGTCGGCGGGGAACTCCGGGTCGAAGAGCACGATCTTGCCCTTGACCGCGGGGCCGAGCTCGGCGACGGAGCGCACCATCGCCACCGGCGCCTCGAGCCCGGGCGTGCCGACCGACTCGCCGAGGCCGAGCATCGGCAGGTCGTGCAGGACCGGCGCGACCATCACGGCGCGCTCGCGGCCGCGGACCCACAGCTCGGTCGTGACCGGCTCGAGCCGCACGGCGTCGAGGCGATCCTGCTTGAACGGCTCCGAGCCGGCGATGCGGGATCCGATCCGGTCGCACAGATATGCGAGCCGCTCCCAGGCGAGCGGATCGGTTTTCGCGGCCTCACGCAGCCGCGAGACGGCGGCATCCGCGGCCGGCGCCGGCGTAGCGGACGGCGTC
>DATIYW010000204.1:0-4587 GCA_035517415.1 Thermoanaerobaculaceae bacterium | reverse complement strand
TCGCGTACTCGAACGAGCTCAAGCAGCGCCTGCTCGGCGTACCCGGCGAGCTGCTCGCCGTGCACGGGGCGGTGAGCCGCGAGGCGGCCGAGGCGATGGCGCGCGGCGCGCTCGCGCTCGGCGCGGACTGCGCGATCGCCGTCACCGGCATCGCCGGCCCGGGCGGCGGGAGCGCCGACAAGCCGGTCGGCACGGTCCACGTCGCGGTCGCGACGCCGGTCGGGCTCGCCCACGCGCTGCACCGCTTCCCCGGCGAGCGCGCGCTGGTGCGGGAGATCACGGTCAACTTCGCGCTCGACATGCTGCGGCGGCGGCTGCGGGAGGAGGGCTGATGCGGCTGTTCGTCGCCGTCGAGCTGCCCGATGAGGTGCGGCAGGTGCTGAAGGCCGGCCTCGCCGTGCTCAAGCGCGACCTGCCCCCGAGCCGCTGGGTGCGCGCCGACGCGATGCACCTGACGCTCAAGTTCCTCGGCGAGCAGCCCCTCGACCTGCCCGAGCGCCTCGACCGGGCGGCGGCGGACGCGGTCGCGGCGTGCGCGCCGGTCGAGGTGCGCCTCGGCGGCGGCGGGTTCTTCCCCGGCCCGCACCGCCCGCGGGTGGCGTGGGTCGGCGGCGACGCGCCCGGGCTCGGCGCGCTCGCCGCCGCGGTCGACCGCGCGGCGGCGGCGTGCGGCGTGCCGGCGGAGGAGCGGCCGTTCTCGCTCCACCTGACGCTGGCGCGCCTCGACCACCCGTGGGGCGTGCACGCGGTCGAGGACTTCCTCGTCCGCGTCGGCAAGCTGCACTTCCCGCCGTTCTCGGCGCGCGAGGCGGTCCTGTTCGAGAGCCGGCTCAAGCCGTCGGGAGCGGAGCACACCGCACTGCGGCGCTGGGCGGTGGGCGCGCCCGGGCGCCCTTCCGACGGCGCGGGAGGACCCGATGGCGCGTGAGCTCGTGCTGATCGCCGCCTACTTCCTCGGCTCGATCCCGTTCGCGTACCTCATCGTCCGGGCGGCCGGGCGCGGCGACGTGCGCGCGGTCGGCTCGGGCAACGTCGGCGCCACCAACGCGATGCGCGCCGCGGGGTGGAAGATCGCGGCGCCGGTCGCGCTGCTCGACGTCGCCAAGGGGGTCGGCGCCGTGCTCCTGATGCGCGAGGTCACCGCCAACCCGAGCTGGGCCGCCGCGGCTGGCCTGGCGGCGGTGGTCGGGCACTGCTTCCCGGTGTGGCTCGCGTTCTCCGGCGGCAAGGGCGTGGCGACCGCCGCCGGCGTGTTCTTCACCCTCGCCTGGAGGCCGACGCTGGCGGTCGCGGTGGCCTGGCTCGCGGCGCTGGCGGTGTTCCGCTTCGTGTCGCTCGCCAGCGTGATCGCGGCGTCCGCGTACCCGGTCGCCCTCGTGTTGCTGGCCCGCCCTCCTCTCCCGGTGGTGGCGTGCGCGGTCGCGACCGCGCTGGTGGTGATCTGGCGGCACCGTGCCAACCTGCGGCGGCTGGCGGCGGGCGAGGAGCCGCGGCTCGGGAAGGGGAGACGATGAACGTCGCGGTGATCGGGGCGGGGTCGTGGGGCACCGCCCTCGCGATCCACCTGCAGCGGGCCGGGTGCGCGGTGCGGATCTGGGCGAGGGAGGCGGAGATCGTCGCCGGGGTCGCGGCGCGCCGGCGCAACCCGCTCTTCCTCAGTGATTTCGAACTCCCCGACGGGATCGTGGTGAGCGGCGACCTGGCGCCCTCGGTGGCGGACGCCGAGGCGGTGGTGTTCGTCGTCCCGGTGCAGTTCGCCCGCGCTCTGCTGCGCGAGCTCAAGCCGCTGCTGCCGCCCGGAGCGCCGCTGATCTCGGCCAGCAAGGGGATCGAGATCGCGAGCCTGCAGCGCATGGACGAGATCGTGCGCGCGGAGCTCGGCCTGCCCGCCAGGGGCTTCGTCGCGCTGTCGGGGCCGTCGTTCGCCCGCGAGGTGGCGGCCGGCTACCCCACCGCGGCGGTGCTCGCGGGCCGCGACGCGGCGCTGCTGCGCCGGCTCCAGGCGGCGTTCTCGACCTCCGCCTTCCGCTTCTACTCCTCGACCGACGTGGCCGGCGCCGAGCTCGCCGGGGCGCTCAAGAACGTCGTCGCGATCGGCGCCGGGGTGGCGGAGGGGCTCGGCCTCGGCCAGAACGCGCTCGCCGCGCTGCTCACGCGCGGGCTCCACGAGATCGCGCGGCTCGGCGTGCGCCTGGGCGGGCGCGAGGAGACGTTCCGCGGCCTGGCGGGGATGGGCGACCTGGTGCTGACCTGTGCCGCCGGCAGCCTGTCGCGCAACCGCGCCGTCGGGGAGCGGCTCGGCCGCGGCGAGAAGCTCGAGGCGATCCTCGCCGGCCGCGAGGTCGCCGAGGGCGTCCCGACGACGCGCGCGGCGGCGGAGCTGGCGCGCCGTCACAAGGTCGAGATGCCGATCACGTTCGCGGTCGAGGCGATCCTCGCCGGCGCGCTCCCGCCGCGCGACGCGGTCACGGCGCTGATGACCCGCGAGCTGAAGGACGAGGCGAGCCTCTAACCGGCCGCCGCCCCGCCGCGCGTCGTCGCGACGCCGTCGGGCGCGGCGAGTCGGTCAGCCCGGAGTGAGCGCCGCATCCAACTCGCAGCCGCGCGCGGCGAGGAACGCGCGGAGGTCGGCGGGCACCGGCGCGGCGAGGCGCAGCGGCGAGCCGTCCTTCGGGTGCGGCAGGGCGAGGATCCACGCGTGCAGCAGCGGCCGCTCCGCCTCCCTGCCGCCGCCGTAGAGCGCGTCACCGGCGACCGGGAACCCCGCCTCGGCGAGGTGGACGCGCACCTGGTGGGTGCGGCCGGTCGTCGGGCGCGCCTCGACGAGCGCGAACTCGCCCGCCCGCGCGAGCCGCCGCAGCACGGTGTGCGCCGGCTTGCCGCGCGGCGCGACGCGGAAGCGCCCCGGCACGAGGGGGTCCGCGGCGATCGCGCCGTCGAGGTCGCGGCGCCGCCCGCCGGGGTCGCCGCACACCACCGCCAGGTAGCGCTTCTCGACCGCGGCGCCCGCCCACGCCCGCGCGAGCGCGCGGGCGGCATCGTGCTGGCGCGCGAACAGCAGCACGCCGGAGGTGAGCCGGTCGAGGCGGTGGATGAGCAGGACGTCGCCGCGCCGGCCGTCGCGGGCGGCGAGCTGGATGGCGAGGCGCTCGGGCGCGGTCAGCTCGCCGGGGCGGCGCTGGCGCGGCGCCTGCGACGCCGACCCGGCCGGCTTGTCGATCGCGACCAGCCAGCCGTCCTCGTGGAGGAGCGGCAGCGGCGGCGGCAGCGGCGCCGGCTCGCCGAGGCTCGCATCGCCCGGCACGACGTCGATCACGTCGGCGGTGGCGACCGCGCGGGAGAGGACCCGCACCGGGCGGGCGTTGTGCCACACCCCGCCCGACTCGATCACCCCGCGCGCGGCGCGGCGCGAGAGGCGCGAGAGCGCGGCGAGCGCCTGGTCGAGGCGCTGCCCGGCGAGCTCGGGCGCGACCAGGTAGCGGACCACGCCCGGCCGGGGCTCAGCCAGAGGCGGCCTCCCACGGCACGATCAGCCGCGCCGCGGTCCCGCCGGCGCAGCTCTCGAGCTCGAGGCGGCCGCGGTGCGCCTCGGCCATCTTGCGCGCGATCGCGAGGCCGAGGCCGGCGCCGCCTGCCCGCCGCACGCTCATCGGCACGCTCAGGCGCGCCAGCACGTCGGGAGGGATGCCGGGACCGCTGTCGCGCACCTCGATCACCGCCGCCTCCGGCGTCGCCCGGATCGTGACCACCACCGGGGGCGGCGGCGTCGCGGAGCGGACCGCGTTGTCGATCAGCGCCTGCAGCGCGAGGCCGAGCCGCTCCGCGTCCCACCTCGCCTGCGGCACCGCGCCGTCGGCCTCGACCCGGATCGTCGCGGGCGGCAGCGAGGCGTCGCGGCCGAACAGGTGGCGCTGCACCTGCTCGCGCGCCATCGCCACCGGGTCGACGGCAGCGACCCGGATCACCGCCGGCCGGCCGAACAGCAGCAACTGCTCGAGGTAGTGCTTGAGCGCGTCGACCTGGCGCAGCACCGCCTCGAAGTGTGAGCGCACCTCGGGCGCCGCGGTCGACCGGCGCGCCCCCATCTCGGACTGGAGGCCGATCGTGAACGCGTGGTTGCGGACATCGTGGGCGATCTGGTTGACGAGGTTCTCGACCGTGCCGGCGAGCACGCGCTCGAGCGCGGCCTCGTCGATTCCAAGCGCCAGGTCGTCGCGGTCCGGGACCGCAATGACGGCGAGGGCGCGCGGCGGAGCCCCGGCACGGGTCGCGATCACGCGCGCAGGCTCGCCCGCCCGTGCGAGGCGGAGGGCGTCGGCGAACCCGGGCACCAGCTCGCAGGCGACCGCGCCGCCGTCGCCGTCGCAGGCGACCACCGTGCCGTCGGCGCCCCGCTGCAGGGTGCTGACGGCGCGCAGCAGCATCGCGGCGGGCGGCTGCATCGCTTCATGCTAGCACCGTCGTTGCTTGACTTCCCGGGCGCGCTCGGCAAGACTGAATGACGTCTCACTCAGGTGCGGAGCAGGTCCGGAGGTGGGCCGTGCCGCGCGGCGCGCACGACCGCGGGAGACCGTCCGGGCGCCTCCG
>DATIYW010000203.1:0-4069 GCA_035517415.1 Thermoanaerobaculaceae bacterium | reverse complement strand
GTGGTCGACGGCGTCGCCTCGCTGGCGCTCGCCCGTTTCCCGCGGGCGTTCCCGGACGCGCCGGTGGGCGTGCCGGCGAGCGCGGCGACCTCGCTGCCGCCGCTCGCGGGTCTCGGGCGCGGGCTGTTCCTGGCGCTGATGCTGGTCGCGCTCGCCGGCCTCGCCGTGCACGTCTGGAGCGGCCTGCGCCGCGGGTGGCTGCGTGGCGTCGCCCTCGTCGCCGCGGCCGTGGCGCTGCTGCCGGTCGGCGCCGAGGCCTCGGGTGCGGAGCTGGCGGCCGGCGCGCTGCGGGCGGTCGTGCTCCTCGCCGTCGCGGCGCTGCTCCTCCGTCACGTCCTGGCTCGCAACCCGGTCGCGTACCTGCTGACCGGAGCGTGGCTCGCCGTGGCGCTGGCGGCCGCCCCGCTGCTGCGGCAGCCGGGCGCGTTCTACACCCGCGGCGGCTGGTGGCTGCTCGCCTTGGCGGCGCTCGCCAGCGCGTGGTGGCTGTGGCGCCGGCCGCGGGCGGCGCGAGGCGTCACGGGCGGGTAGCGGGGCCGGCGGGGGCGTCCGCCGGCGGTGGTGCGCCGCCGGCCTCGTCGAGCCAGCGCCGGTAACGGCGCCGCCACGGCAGGCCGAGGACGCTGCCGACCGGCTCGCGGGTGGCGGCGGCGAGCCCGGCGCGGAGCAGTCCCTCGCCGATCAAGAAGAGGTCGACGAGGACGAGCAGCACGTCGCCCTGGCGCTCGCGGACGAGGTTGAGCGCGCCGCCCAGCGCCTCCAGCGCGGCGGTCGCGTAGGTGGGCGCCAGGAGCGGCAGGCGCTGCTGCGCCGCCCACTCGGCCTGCAGCGCGCCCGGCGCGAATGCGAACAGCGTCAGCCGCAGCGTCTCGCCGCCGACCGTCCGCAGCGCGCCCGGGCCCGGTGCGGCGGGGGCGGGCGGCACGGCCGGTCCCGGCTCCGCGCGCCGGGTCAGGAGGAGCAGCGGCGAGGTGAACACCGACCCGATCGGCTCGCGCATCGTGTGCATGTGGACGAGGCGCACGAACGCGTCGATACCGGCCACCAGGGCGACCGCGGCGATCCAGCGCCAGCGGGCGGGCAGCAGCGGCTCGTTGAAGACCATGGAGACGGCCTGGAGCGGCACCAGCGCGGCGAACGCGAGCTCCATCACCGCGCTGGCGAGCGTGGCGCGCAGCGCCGGGAGGTTGTACTCGCGCTCCCACCGCCGCTGGAACTCGGCGGGCATCAGCCCGACGAACGGCAGCGCCAGCTGCAGCGCGGCGTGGCGCTCGGCACGGCGGTCCTCGTCCGCGCGGGCGGCGACGAGCGCCTCGATCGCGGCCGCGTCGAGGCGCGCCGCGTGGCGGATCACCTCGCCCTCCGGCCACGTCCGCAGCGCCCAGCGCTCGCCCCCCTGCGCGCGGCGGACTTCCGTGACCTCGTAGAGCCTGGAATCCCATTCCACCGCGGTGCCTGGCGCGCGGCCGTGGCCCGGGTGCCAGGGGAGCGCGAGGCTGCGGCTCTCCACCGCCAGCCCGCCGTCGGCGGGCGAGACCGTGATGCCGTGGCCGAGGAGCGCCTCCGCCTCGCCCATGTCGCGCCGACCTAGCGCACCGCGTCGCCGCGTGCCGGGCCGCTCTCACGACGCGCGGGTCCGCCGGGCGCGGGCGCGGCGTGACCGCCGAGCGCCGCGATCGACGCGCGCAGGCGGTGGCAGAGGATGCCGCAGACGAGGTGGAGGAACTCCGACGCGGCGAGCGGGTTGAGGTGGAGGACGTCGTCGAGGTCCTGGTGCGTCACGACCAGGACCGTGCAGCCCTCCGTGCCGGCGTGGCCGTCGGCGCTGCGCGACTGGTCGTCGACGAGGGCGAGCTCGCCGAGCACCTCGCCGCGGCCGAGGCTCGCGATCGGCTCCGCCTCGCCCCCGCCCCGGCGCCGCGAGATCCGCACCTCGCCGTCGACGACGATGTACATCGCGTCGGCCTGGGCGCCTTCGAGGAAGAGACAGGCGCCGGCCTCGAACTGCTGCGCGTGGAGCGTGGTGGCGAGCAGGCGCAGCTCCGCCGCCGACATCCCGCGCTCGCGGAAGAGATCGAGCTTGGCGCGGGGGTTGAGGTCGACGCTGGTGCCGGCGGCGCCGTTCTCGCCCGCCGGTCTGGCGGGCGCGCCGCCCCCGCGCCCGAGCTTGGCCTGGTTGGCCTGGCGGATCTTGCCCGCGAGCCCGTACCAGAAGGCGCGGTTGAGGCCGACCGCGAGCTCCGGGTCGTCGGCGAGCGCCCGCTGCAGCGCCGGGGCGTCGAAGCGCAGCACCGCGGTCGGCTGCGTCGCCCTGGTCGTGACGCCGCGCGCTCCGCCGTCGAGGAACGAGACCTCGCCGAACACCTGGCCGAGGCGGACCTGGCCGAGCGACTGGGTGCCGGCGGGCGTCGAGATCGAGGCCTGGATGCCGCCGGCCAGGACGACGAAGAAATCCGCGCCGCGGTCGCCCTCGCGGTAGACGATGGTGTCGTGCTGCAGCGTCTCCTCGGCGGCGAAACCGGCGAGGCGGGTGAGCTGGGCGGGGTCGCAATGCTGGAACATGCGGAACAGCCGCAGGTCCGATGCGATGGCGGGGACGCCCCGTGCCTTGCCCGACCGACTCTCTCTCATCGCCTCGTTCTCGATTCCTCCTCCCCGGGGGAGGGCGGGCCGGCGGCGCCCGGCCGCGGGCGCGTCCCGCCTTCCGAGTGCGAACGGAGGAGGCCCGGTAGCTGCGACTCTAACGCATCCCACCCGGGTTGGCGAGGCCGAACGGCCGCACTCTCGGCGCGGCGCGGGCGCCGGCGACGCTGACGAGCCGGGCGCGGCCGGAACACCGCTCCTACCGGTGGCGTTAGATGCGCGGCGCCCGCTCTCGTGCGGCGCCGCGGGGGGGCGGCTCGATGAGCAAGGGGCGACTCGAGGCTTTCAGCGACGGCGTGATCGCGATCCTCATCACGATCATGGTGTTGGAGCTGCGCGTGCCGCGCGGCCCGGAGTGGTCGGCGCTGCGGCCGCTGCTCCCGGTGGCGCTGACCTACGTGCTGAGCTTCGTCTTCCTCGGCATCTACTGGAACAACCACCACCATATGCTCCACACCGTGACGCGCGTCAACGGCAAGGTGCTGTGGGCGAACCTGCACTTGCTCTTCTGGCTCTCGCTGATCCCGTTCGTGACGGGCTGGATGGGGGAGAACCACTTCGCGGCGGCGCCGACCTCGCTCTACGGCGCGGTGCTGCTGATGGCCGCGGTCGCCTACACCATCCTCCAGGCGACGATCGTCGCCGAGCAGGGGGCGGGATCGAAGCTGGCGGCGGCGGTCGGCGGCGACGTCAAGGGCAAGCTCTCGATGGCGTGCTACGCGCTCGCGATCCCGCTCGCGTTCATCGACCAGTGGCTCTCGGACGGCCTCTACGTCCTGGTCGCGCTGATGTGGCTGGTGCCCGACCGGCGCATCGAGTCCCGGCTCGAAGGGTGAGTCGGACGGACGGCGCAGCTTCCGCGCCGGCGGCTACTCGGGGAAGCGCCGGATCAGGTTGAAGCCGAGGCGCAGGTCGCCGCGCCTGAACCCGCCCGGCAGGTCCGAGGCGGTCATGAGGTCGGCGGTGGTCGCGCGCGAGTTGCCGAAGTAGAACAGGAAGGCGTGCCCGCGCAACCGCTTGGTGATCGCCGCCGCCCACGCGAACGAGGCGTCCGTCGTCGTGTCGTGATTCACGGGGATCACCTCGGCGGAGAGGTCCCAGGCGTGGACCAGGTGCAGCGAGGCGCCGAACCCGACGTTCTTCGCGTTGCGCAGCGTCGGCGTGTCCGTGGCGTACATCGGCACGAGGAAGAGGTCGAGCGTGCCGGCCACGCGGCGGGAGAGGACGACCTGGACGAACCCCGCCCAGCGGTCGGTCAGCCCCGAGACCGCGCGGAACTCGCTGCCGGCGCGGATCGCGAGGCCGAGCGGGGACGACCCGCCCTGCCGCGCTGCCGTCCACTTCACCGAGGTTTCGTACTGCTTGAACAGCGACGAACGGTACAGCTCCGCCTCGATGCCGTGGCCGAACCCCATGCCGAGGCCGA
>DATIYW010000202.1:0-10089 GCA_035517415.1 Thermoanaerobaculaceae bacterium | reverse complement strand
TCGGGGCGGCATGGAGGAGACGGCAGGTGACAGGCAGGCTGACGCGACGGGAGCTGGCGGGAGCCGCAACCGGCGGGCTGCTGCTCGCCGCGCGCGGCGCCCGCGCCGGCGCCCCGCCGCTCCGCCACCCGGGCCGGGTCGGCGTCGCGCGGGTGGCCGTGCCTGCGCCCGGCGCGGCGCTCTCCCCCGCCGCGGCGCGGGCGGCGATCGAGGCCGCGCTGGTCGCCGCCACCGGCGCGCCGACGGCGGCCGACGCTGCTCGCGCGCTGTTCGCCGCCTCTGACACGGTCGGCATCAAGCTCAACTGCATCGGCGGGCCGCGCCTATCGCCGCGCGTCGAGCTGGTCGACGCGCTCGCCGCGCTGCTGCGGCAGGCCGGCGTGCCGTGGCAGCGCATCGTCGCCTTCGACCGCTCCTCGCGCGAGCTGCAGCGGGCGGGGTTCACGGTCCGGCGCGACGGCGGGCCGTACCTCGTCCACGGCATCGACAACGACTACGACCCCGGGCCGTCGACGTCGGGGCAGATCGGCTCGTGCTTCGCGCGGCTGGTCTCGACCACCTGCACCGCGCTCGTCTCGTTCGGGGTGGTCAAGGACCACGACCTCGCCGGCGTGTCGGCCGGCATGAAGAACCTCTACGGCCTGATCCACAACCCGAACAAGTACCACGACCACAACTGCGACCCCTACGTCGCCGACGTCGCGAACCACCCGTTCGTGCGCGCCAAGCTCCGCCTCACCGTGCTGGACGGCGTCCTCGCCCAGTGCCACGGCGGGCCCGCGTACCGCCCCGACGGAACCTGGCCGCTCGGCGCCGTCGTCGCCTCGACCGACCCGCTCGCCGCCGACGCCTGGGCGTGGCGCGCCATCGACGCCGAGCGGCGCCGGCGCGGCCTGCCGTCGCTCGAGGACGCCAAGCGCGCGCCGCGCTTCCTCGCCACCGCCGCGGGCTACGGCCTCGGCGTCGGTGACCCGGCGGCGATCCGCGAGGTGGAAGCGTGAGTCGTACTTTCGACCGTCGCAGCGTGGTCGCGAGCGCGTGCGCGGGCGCCGCCGCGGCGCTGCTCCGGCGCCCCGCCGACGCCGCGCCGGCGACGCCACCCGGCGCCGGCGTCGCGCCCGAGGAGCTCCCCGCCCGCGAGGCGTCGTGGTACCGCAAGCTGCCGGAGGACCGCGTCGAGTGCCAGCTCTGCCCGCGCGGCTGCCAGGTCGCGGACGCCGAGCGCGGCGGCTGCGGCGTGCGCGAGAACCGCGGCGGGACCTACTTCACGCTCGTCCACGGCGCCGCCTGCGCGCTCCACCTCGACCCGATCGAGAAGAAGCCGTTCTTCCACGTCCTGCCCGGGGCGCGGGCCCTCTCGTACGCCACGGCGGGCTGCAACGTGGAGTGCAAGTTCTGCCAGAACTGGGAGATCTCGCAGTTCCGCCCGGAGCAGGTGCGCTTCGAGCTGCTGCCGCCGGAGGCGCTCGCCGACGCCGCCCGGCGCGCCGGCGTGCCGCTGCTGTCGGCGACCTACTCCGAGCCGGTGGTGTTCTGGGAGTACGTGCGGGACACCGCGCGCGCCGGCCGCGAGCGCGGCGTCCGCTCCACCGTCGTGTCCAACGGCTACATCCAGGAGACGCCGCTCAAGGAGGTGCTGCCGCTGCTCGCGGCGGTCAAGGTCGACCTCAAGAGCTTCCGCGAGCCGTTTTACCGCGACGTCGTGCGCGGCGAGCTCAAGCCGGTGCTCAAGACGATCGAGACGATCCGTGCGTCGGGCACGTGGCTGGAGATCGTCGTGCTGCTGATCACCGGGCTCAACGACTCCGAGGAGGAGGCGCGCGACCTGTCGCGCTGGGTGCGGACCAGCCTCGGGCCGGACGTGCCGGTCCACTTCACCCGCTTCCACCCGACCTACCGCCTCACCAACCTCCCGCCGACGCCGCTGCCGGCGCTCGAGCGCGCCTGGCAGATCGCCCGCGCGGAGGGGCTGCACTTCGCTTACCTCGGCAACGTCCCCGGCCACCCGGGCGAGAGCACCTCGTGTCCGGGGTGCGGCGCACGCGTGATCCGGCGCGTCGGGTTCGAGGTGACCGAGAACCGCCTCCTGCGCGGCGCCTGCCCGGACTGCCGGCGCGCCATCCCGGGCGTCTGGAGCTGAGCGGCGCCTCGCCTCCCTCCGCGGTGGACCTTGCGAACCTGCGGGTGTACCATTTGGGCAAAGGAACGGCCACGTCGACACCCGGCACCGGCGCAGGCGCGGGGACCGTGCCGGCGGGCCGTGGGCCCTGCCTCGGGAACGGACAGAACCGCGGGGAGGTGGCGCGATGTCGGACAAACGCAGCAGCCCACGCTACGCCGTCCAGGACGTCAAGGGCACCCTGCACCTCTCCTCCGAGGCCCGCATCCTCAACATGAGCCTGACCGGGATGGCGGTCGAGACCACGACCTCGATGCGGGTCGGGCGGACGTATGCGATCAACCTCCGCCACGGCGAGGCGCCGGCGGTGCGTCTCGCCGGCACCGTCGCCTGGTGCCGGCTCAAGAACCTCCGCCGCCGCGACGACGGCGAGACCTCGGCGGTGTACGAGGCCGGGGTCCGCTTCGACGACACGCTGAGCGGCCCGGCGGGCGACCTCATGCGCTTCCTGCAGAGCAGCGCGGTGGTCACCGTGGACCAGCGGATCGCGGGGCGCTTCCGCGTCAAGCTGCCGGAGCCGGCGAACCTCTCCGCCGACCTCACCTTCCTGGTCAGGACGATCAGCACGACCGGGATGCTGATCGAGGCGGAGTTCACGCCGCCGGTCAACTCCACCTTCGACATGGAGCTCGACCTCGACTCCACTACGTGCCGGATCAGCGGCCGGATCGCCTACGCCCAGGAGCCGACCGGCGCGGACGGCGCCAAGCTGAGCCAGCTGGGAATCGAGTTCATCGGACTCGACGACGCCGCGCGCGCCTCGATCCAGGACCTGATCGCCGACCAGCTGCAGTGAGCGCGGCGGCGGCGTGGCGGCGCGCCGCTCGAGGCCGGGCCGGTGGCCGGATGTGGCGGGGCTCACGTCGCAGGACTAGACAGCGGTCGGATCGCGTTCTAGGAATGGAGCGAGGCCACCATGTGGAAGAAAGCCGAGCCCGTACCGACCCAGCGCCGCGCCCCGGCACCGCCGGAGCCCTCGCCCGCGGCGTCGCTGCCGGGCGCCGGAGCCGCGGCTCCGCCGCGAATCGAGGGGGTGTCCATGGCCACAGAGCGTCCAGGCGACCGGGCCATCATCGGCCCGTCGATCACGATCCGGGGAGACGTCACCGGCGACGAGGACCTCGTCATCCAGGGCCGCGTCGAGGGCAAGGTCGACCTCGCACAGCACAACGTGACGGTCGGCGTCAACGGGCGGATCAAGGCCAACGTGCTCGGCCGCACCGTGACCGTCGAGGGCGAGGTCGAGGGCGACCTGCACGCCGAGGAGCAGATCGTCATCCGCAAGTCGGCGAAGGTGCGCGGCAACGTCGCGGCGCCGCGCGTGACGATCGAGGACGGCGCGACGTTCCAGGGCAGCATCGACATGGAGCGCAAGCCGGCCTCGTCGCGGCCGAACCCGTCGGCGGCGAGCGCGTCGGCCCCCTCTCCGGCGCCGGCCTCGTCGTCGGCGTCGGTTGCCGCCATGCTCGGCGGCAGCCCGGCCGGGCGGCCGCACGACCCCAAGCACCCGGAGCGGAGCGGCTGACCGCGCCGCGGAGAGTCCGAGGTGCCCTGGCCGTTCCGCCCCGGTCCCGCGCCGGAGGCCGGTCCGCGACGCGAAGGGGTCGAGCCGTCCGCGCCGCAGCCGCCGCTCTACCGCTCGCCGGTCCTCCAGACGCTGCTCGCCTCGCTGCGTGACGACGGCTCGTACCGGATCCTCGACCTCGGCGCCGCGGTCGGGCCGAACGTCGGCTTCTTCTCCCGCTACTCCTGCCACCTCGACATCGTCGACCTGCTCGGCACGATCGCCGCGAAGGGCCTGTCGGCGGCGCTCGAGGCCGACCCGGCGGCCGCCCTCCGCCAGGTGCTGCCGGAGCCGCACGCCGACGTCGACGTGGTGCTCGCCTGGGACGTGCTCAACTACCTCGGCCGCCCCCAGCTCCGCGCGCTCGCGGAGCGGCTCGGAGCGCTGTGCCGGCCCGGCGGCCACGTCTTCGCGCTGATCTCGACCGCGAAGCAGATGCCGGAGCTGCCGACCGCCTACCGCATCGTCGACGAGCAGACGCTCGACTATCGTCCGCGCTCGGCCGCGCTGCGCCCGAGCCCGCGCATCCCGCCCGCCGAGGTCGAGAAGCTCGCGCCCGGCTTCGCCGTCGAGCGCTCGGTGCTGATGCGCCACGGCGTCCAGGAGTACCTGCTGGCGCGGCGGCGCGAGGACTGACCGCTCGCCCGCGACGCCCGCACTCCAACGCCCGCCGCCGGCGAACCTGGCGACGGCCGGAGCGGGCGGCGGCGCCGCGCTACAATCCCCCGCCACGGAGGTCGGGTCATGCTGGAGACGGTGCGGCGGGAGCTGGCCGCGGCGGTCGCCGCGGCGCTCGGGCGGATGGGGGTCGCGGGCGCGGAGGTCGGGCTCGAGGTGCCGCCGCGGCGCCAGCTCGGCGACCTCGCCTGGGCCGGCGCGCTCCCGCTCGCGAAGACGCTGCGGCGCCCGCCGCGGGCGATCGCCGAGGAAGTGGCCAAGGAGCTGCGCGCGCGGATCGAGGGCGCCGCCGGCGCCGACCCGCTCGCGCTCGTGCGCCCGGAGGTCGCGGTCGAGGGCCCGGGCTTCCTCAACTTCCGCCTCCGCCGCGGCGACGCCCTCGCCCGCCTCCTCCAACAGACCACGGTTGCCGATGTTCGGACCCCCGACCCCGGACCCCGGTCCCCGGCCGCGAAGGTGATCGTCGAGCACACCAACATCAACCCGAACAAGGCGGCGCACATCGGCCACCTGCGCAACGCCGTGCTCGGCGACACGCTCGTGCGCTGCCTGCGCTTCCTCGGCCACCACGTCGAGGTGCAGGACTACATCGACGACACCGGCGTACAGGTCGCGGACGTCGTGGTCGGCTTCCTGTTCCTGCCCGAAGCGGCGCTGGCCGCCGCGGTCGCGCCGTTCTGGACCGAGATCCCGCCATCGGCAACCCGCGCCGACGTCCTCCGCGCGTTCGCGCGCCGCCACGCCGGCGGCACGCTCGTCACCGACGAGCTGGGCCGCGCCGACTTCGACGACCTGTGCTGGGAGCTCTACCCGCAGGTCACGCGCTGGTACGAGCAGGACGAGGCGGCGGCGGTGCACCGCGCCGAGGTCCTCCACGCCGTCGAGCACGGCTTCCCTGCCGAGCTGACGCTGGCGGGGGCCGTCGAGGCTCTCGCCGCTCCGGACCCCGGACCCAGGACCCCGGACCCCGCCCTCGTCTCTCGCTTCGCCGCCGGGGTCGCCGCGGCGAACGTGCGCTGCCACCTCGCGACGATGGGCCGGCTCGGCATCGCCTACGACGTGCTGCCGCACGAGTCCGACATCCTCCACCGCGGCTTCTGGGAGCGCGCGCGCGCCCTGCTCGAGCGCTCCGGCGCGATCCGCCTCGAGTCGGAGGGGAAGAACGCCGGCTGCTGGGTGATGTCGCTCGCCGACGCGCCGGAGTTCGCCGGCATGGCCGACGCCGACAAGATCCTGGTGCGCTCCAACGGCACCGTCACCTACACCGGCAAGGACATCGCCTACCAGCTGTGGAAGCTCGGCCTGCTGCGCGACCCCGACGGTACCGTGCACGACTTCGGCTACCGCGAGTTCGTCCGCTTCGCGCAGGCCGCGCCCGCCGCCCCGGTCGCGCTCGGCGCCGGCGAGCGCGCGCTCCACCGCACCACCTCCGACCCCGCCGAGCGCCCGGCGGGCGCGTCGTTCGGCGCCGGGAGCCGCGTCTACAACGTCATCGACGTCCGCCAGTCGTACCCGCAGAAGGTGGTGCGGGAAGCGATCCGCGTGCTCGGCCACGCCGAGGCGGCGGACAACTCGATCCACTTCGCCTACGAGATGGTCGCGCTCACGCCCAAGGCCGCGCAGCGGCTCGAGGCCGAGCTTGGCCTCGACTTCGGCCTCACCGCCGAGGACCTCGCCCGGCCGTTCATCGAGATGTCCGGGCGCCGCGGCATCGGCGTCAAGGCCGACGCGCTCCTCGTCACCCTCGTCGGCGAGGCCGAGAAGGCGGTCGCCGCGCGCCAGGCCGCGGGCGCGGCGCTGCCGCCGGCGGAGCTGGCCGAGCGGGCGCGCGCGATCGCCGTCGGCGCGCTCCGCTACCAGATGGCGCGGCAGGGCCGCAACCGCGTCCTCGCCTTCGATTTCGACGAGGCGCTCGCGTTCGAGGGCGACACCGGGCCGTACCTGCAGTACTCCGCGGTGCGGGCCGCCAAGATCTTCGACAAGCTGGCCGCCCAGGGGCTCGCCGGCAGCGCCGAGGCGGACGCCGCGGCGGTCGCCGGCCTCGAGTTCCCGGACGACCTCTGGGACCTCGCGCTCGCCTGCGCGCGCGTCCCCGAGATGGCCGGCAAGGCGGTCAACGCGCTCGAGTTCTCGCTCCTCGCCGGGCACGCCCGCGAGCTCGCGCAGTCGTTTCACAAGCTCTACCACGAGCACCCGGTGCTGCACGCCCCGGACGAGGCGACGCGCACGCTGCGCCGCGCGGTGTTCCGCCTCTTCGCCGCGACCGTCAGCGCGATCCTCGAGCGGCTGCTGGGGATCCCGGTGCCGGCGGAGATGTAGCCCGCCGCTCGCGGCAACGGCCTCCGGCGCGCCGGGCGATCGGACCACCACGGAATCGCCGCCGCCGACGTACAACCTGTCGGGGTCGCAGCGTTGTGCGGGAGCGAGCCCCACGCCGGTCCGGCTCGACCGGACGGCGACGAGGAGACGGGAACCTGAGACGAGCGGCACCCGTGGTTTTCGGCGTCCTGCCCATTCACCTGGCCTCGGCGGAGCCGTCCGGCCACCGGCCACGACCGGACGTCGGCCCCGGCCCGATCGCGCCGGTGATCGACATCACGTCCCGCCCCCACCCGGCGGATCGGCCGCCGAGCGTGTGCACGTCCACACCCCTGCTCGACTTACGAGTCCCCAACCGCGTCTGCAATCGACCCGACGCCGAACCTCCGAGGCCTGCGGAGACCTGGACGCATCATCCACGACGGGCTAGAGTGAGGCAGGGTCAATTGCAGATGCCGCCCGGGCGCGTCCGTCGCTCTTCGGACGTCCCCCAGCCTGACGTGGTCTCTACAACCCCTGAAGGAGATTCGACATGACAGTCCATCGTGCCGCGATCCTCGCCCTCGTCACCCTTGCCCTGACCTCGTTCGCACCGGCGCCCTCCGCCGAGGCGGCCGCGCCGGCCGACTGCGTCGCGCCGACCGCGGCCACCAACGGCCAGCCCAACGGCGTGCAGGTGCCGGCGGGCCCGGTGACGCTGACGTGGACCGCGGCCACCGGCACGAGCATCACCTACCGGGTGGTGAGCGGCCCGCAGAAGAACGTCCCGGTCTGCCCCACCACCGCGACCACCAGCTGCACGATCAGCGTGAACAACGGCCAGACGATCCCGTGGACGGTGGCGACCGACAGCGGCTGCGGGGCGCCCACCGCCTACTCGCAGCAGTTCGTCTTCACCACCTCGGGCTGCCAGCCGGTGGTGGCCTCCCAGCCGCTCGGCCAGACCATCCTCAGCGGCCGCACGGCCACGCTCTCGGTCGGCGCCTCCGGCAGCGACCCGATCACCTACCAGTGGTACCAGGGGAACTCCGGCGACACCTCGATGCCGGTCGGGACCAACCTGCCGACCTTCACCACCCCGATCCTCACCGCCACCACCAGCTACTGGGTCCGCGTCACCAACGCGTGCGGCCACACCGACAGCGCCACGGCGACCGTCAACGTGAAGCCCAACATCCTCTGGATCCCGGTCGCGAGCCACACCGCCGGGCTGCACAACAGCCAGTGGCGCAGCGACCTCGGGCTGCTCAACCTCAGCGGGTTCACCGCCAACGTGCAGATCGACTACTTCGGCACCGGCGGCGTCGCGAGCAATTCCGTCCAGGTGACGGCCGGGTCGCAGTCGATCCTGCTCGACGTCGTCGGCCAGATCCCGGCAAGCGGCTCGGGCGCGATCGAGGTCGTCTCCGACCAGCTGCTGCGGGTGACCGCGCGGACCTACAACCAGGTCGCGGCGGACGCGGACTGCTACGCGAACGGCCAGCAGGGCCAGGACTACCCGGCGCTCAAGCCGAGCGACGGCCTCGCGGTCGGCCAGGTCGCCTACCTCGCCGGGCTGACCGAGAACGGCGCCCAGCACACCAACATCGGCCTGGTCAACCTGGAGTCGGACGACGCGACGGTGCTGGTGGAGCTGTTCGACGGGGCCGGCGCGAAGCTCACCGACTACGCCGTGGCGCTCGCCCCGGGCCAGTGGGCGCAGGAGACGCAGCCGTTCTCCCGCAAGGCCGGGCAGTCGGCGATGGACCGCGGCTTCGCCAAGATCACGGTGCAGAAGGGGTCTGGCATCTTCGGCTTCGCCTCGGTGATCAACAACATCACCAACGACCCGACCACCGTCGGCATGCTGCGGTAAACACGCCGCGTCTGCACCGCCGGCGTCGCAACCGCGCCACGTTCGAGCCCGGCGCCGGCTCTTGACAGCGGGGCGCGCGTTCACGATATTTGTATTGTTCACCAGGTGGTGAACATGAGGCATTTCGTGAACACGATCGCTCGCAAGAGCCTGCCGCTCGACGCGCTGGAGGCGGTTCTTCGGGGATTGCCCCTGCTCCGAGAGATCAGGCGGCGCCCCGACGTCGAGGAGGGTTCGCGTGCCCACGACGCGGTGCTGCAGCTGCAGTTCAGGCACGGACCGAGCCAGCGCTGGATCGTGGAGCTGCGGAACAAGCCCGTCGAGCCCTACACCGCGGGGCTTCAAGCGCTCGGGCTCCCCGCGGCCACTGCGGCGGCGAAGGCCGACTACGCCGTCGTCGTGGCGCCGTTCGTCTCCGAGCGCTCCGCCGAGATCCTCACCCGCGCCGGCGTCGGGTACTGCGATGCGTCGGGGAACTGCCGCCTGGCCTCGGGGCCGATCTACATCGAGCGCACCGGCTTCCGCAACGCGTTCGCACGCAAGGCGCGCCAGGGCGCGCTCTTCACGCGCGGCTCGGAGCGCGTGCTCCGCGCACTCCTCGATCCAGCCGGGCAGGGGCGCCGCTGGACGATGCGGGAGCTGGCCGAGGCGGCGTGGCCCGGCGTCAGCGTGGGCCAGGCGCACAAGGTCGCGGGGCGATTGGAGTCCGAGGCGTTCCTGCGGCGCGAGGAGGCCGGCCTCCGTGTCGTCGAGCCCGGGAAGCTGCTCGAGGCCTGGGCTGCCGGCTACCGCTTCGAGCGGAACGAGGAGCAGCGCTTCTACACGCCGATCGCGGCGAGGGAGCTGCGCGAGCGCGCGACCGCGCTCCTGGCTCGGGGCAGAAAGGGACTGCCGCCGGGGGTGCTCGCCTCGTTCTCCGCGGCCGAGGTCCTCGCACCCTTCGTGCGCCAGCATCGGTTCTTCCTCTACTGGCGCGGCGACGTGAAGCCGCTCGTCAAGGCCCTGGAGTTGACGGCGGTGGGCACAGGCGAGTCGGTCGTGGTCTACACGCCGTACGACGAGGGGGTTCTCTACCCCGCGGGATCCGGCGATCCGCCGGTCACCTCCCCGGTTCAGACCTACCTCGACCTGCGAGCGGCGCCGGGCCGGGGGGAGGAAGCCGCCCAGGCCGTCTTCGACAAGTACCTTCGCAGGGCGTACAGGCGATGACCGGCGAGCCCGGCCATCGCGCCGCGGACTACGGCGAGCGAGCCGTCGAGGCTGCACGCGAGGTGATCGCGGAGCTGAGCGAGATCATCCGGCGGCTCGGCGAGCCGGCGGTGCTGGTGGGTGGCTGGGTCCCCGAGCTGGCGTTCCCGGACGCCGAGCCGAGGCACGTCGGCAGCCTCGACGTGGACCTGCTGCTCGACCCCGATCGGCTGGAGCCCGCGCAGGCGGATGCGCTGGCGCGAGCCCTCAAGGCTCACGGCTACCGCAGAACGGAGCCCCCGTTCA
>DATIYW010000201.1:0-5264 GCA_035517415.1 Thermoanaerobaculaceae bacterium | reverse complement strand
GAGGATCCCCAGGGCAACGAGGCTGCCGCGGCGCATCGGCCCGCATTCTAGTCGGGGACCGGAAGGTGCCCGCGCCGCGGCTGGCGGCGCGCTGCCGGTCAGTGCGCCGGCGTGGGGACGGTCGGTCCGGGGGCGAAGAGGATCTGCGCCCACGGGACCTGGTGCCCGGTGATCACGTCCTCGAGGCCGAAATCGCGCACCATCTCGGACATGAACTCGACCTTGTAGGGTTCCTCCTCGTAGGTGCAGATCGGGTCGAGGTCGGGGGCGCCGCTCACGACCTCGACGTCGAAGACCGCGCGCGTCGCGAGCCACCCGCCGGCGCGCCGGCGGTCGTCGAACTTCCACAGGTCTTCGTAACGAAGGCGACGCCAGCCGGGATGGGCGGCAAGGGCGGCGTCGGCGCGGGCGGGGATGCTGCGCAGGCAGACGAGCGAGCAGGCGGCGAGCGCGAACAGGACGCAGCCGGCCGCGGCCGCCGGACGAACCCAGCGGCGGACCGGCGACGGGATCGCCGTCCGCGCCACGCCGACGAGCACGAGCAGGAAGATCGGCCACGACGGGAAGACGAGGCGCGGCATCGCGCTGACCGCTCGCCAGGCGGTGAACAGGACCGCGATCGCGGCGGCGCCGGCCGCGAGGTTCCGGGGCGTCAACGGCGCGGCGCCGGCGGCGCCGTCAGCGCCATCACGCTCGCCGACCGGCGCCCGCGGCTCCCAGCCGCGCCGCCACACCGCCACCCCGATCGCCGCGAAGAGAGCGAGAGAAACCGCGGCGCGGACCGGAGCGTCGCGGAGCGAGACGGCGAGCAGAGCGACGACCGCCGCGATCGCCGCGCCGACCGCTGCGCGCCGTCGCGGCGGAGTCGTCCCAGAGAGGAGGAGCGCACCCGCGATCACGACCAGGCCCAGCTCGAACACCGGGTCGAGCTCGAACAGTTGGCGCAGCCACATCCCACGCGGGCCGAGGTTGTCGAAGCCAAAGTTCTCGTGGTGGACGAGCCGGCCGAGGTACGAGTCGCCGGCACCGTGCGCCCACCGGGCGATGAGCCCGAGCGGGAGGGTGGCGGCGGCCGTGCCCGCGAGCGGCAGAACGAGGCCGCGCCTCACCCGCTCGCGCGTCGGCAGGGCGCGGTCGCGCAGCGCGCCTGTGGCGGCGATGGCGAGCGCCACCGCCAGGCCGAGGGCGGGCGCGCCGGCGGCGATGTGAGTGCCGAAGGCGAGGCCGAGGCAGAGCCCGCCGGCGAGCCACGCACCGAGCCGCCATCCGGGCGATGCGAGGCACAGGAGGGCGGCCGACACCCACATGGCGCACAGGGCCGGCGCCATCACGCTGACCGAGTAGTACAGCAGCAGCGGGGAGAGCGAGGCGAGCACGAGGACGAGGCCGGCCTCGTCGCGGCCGTACAGACGGCGCGCCGCGGCGGTCAGGACGAGTGCGGTCGCCAGCGCGGCGAGCAGCGACAGCGCGTGGGCCGCGGCCCCGTCGCTCGGCAGCAGGCGGCCCCACAGCAGCTCGCTGACCGCCCACAGCGGCCGGTCGCCGGTCGTGATGTCCTTCACCACACTCCACCGCTCCGCCCAGTCGGTGGTGCCGAAGTAGCGCGCCACGACCGGGGCGCCCGCGGCGCGCAACGCCAGGTACTCGTCGCTGATCGGGGCGTTGTAGGCGAGGAAGAGCGCGCGGACGGCCCACGCCGCCCCGACCGTGATCAGGACCGGGCGCGGGAGCTGCCGCCACCATCCGGACTGACCGTCCGGCGCCTGCGGGCCCGACGCCGTCGCCGCTACCGGCGGCCGGGGTGCGGCATCGGGCGCGGCGACGCCGGGCGCCGTGAGCCGGGAGAGCAGGGCGACGCCTCCGGCCAGCCACAGCAGCAGCGGGAGGAGCGATGCGAGGCTGCCGGCGCCAACCAGGGGCTCGCCGAGGTTGAAGCTCGCCCACTCCGCCGGCGCGCTGCCGGGAGGGAACTTCGCGAACGGCTGCGCCTCGTCGACCGTTTGCCGGTTGACGGACACATGGCCGTCCATCGCGGACAGGCCGCTCCCGGCGAGGTCGGCGCCGAGCCGGCCGCGGATGAGGAGCGGGATGACGTAGCGGGTCAGTGGCGCGGCCACATCCGGCGGGACCTGCGGGCTCACCGCGCTCACCGCGAGCGAAACCGCCACCGAGACTCCCGCCAGCGCGATCCAGGTCCGCCGCCGCCTGCCCGCGACGTGCATCGCCGCGACCGCGAGCAGCGGCACGATCGGGACCAGGTAGCGGGGTCCGAACGCCCACCCGCCGGGCCAGCCGTTGAAGCAGACGTTGAAGCCGACGCTGACAGCGACGGCGAGGCCGATCAACGCCAGCTCGCCGCGCCGGCTCCGCCGCCGCCACGACTGGACCGCGCCGGCGAGCGCGAGGACGAGCACCGGCGCGGCCGCGAACAGCCCCCGGTACGGTGAGAACGTGACCCCCCACGCCGCCGCGGCACTCGGTGCGCCGAGGATGCCGAGCCACCGCGCGGACGAGAGGAACTGCTCGGAGACGCCGTGGAAGCTCGAGCGGAAGACGCTGCCGAAGGCAAGCGCCTGGTACGCGGCGAGCAATCCGAGCGGCGGGAAGGCGGCAGCGACCGCGAGCGCCGACGCCCGGCGCCGGTTTGCGGCGTTCCAGACGACGCGAGCGACGATCACCGGCACGAGCGGCAGGCAGAGGTAGTTGAGGAGGCCGGCCGCGGCGGCGGCGCCTCCGGCGACGGCGGGCGCCCGCCGGTCGGAGCGTCCCGACGCGAGCACCGCGATCAGGAGGAGCGCGGCGCTCGGTACGTGGAGGTAGAGCATGGTCGCGTACGGCCACAGCGGCGTGCCGAGCGCGGCGGCGAGCGCGATCGCGGCGCTCCACCGCGGCGGCAGGCCGAACCCCCGCCGCGCGTGGCGGTAGAGCGCGACCGGGATCACGGCCCCGAGCAGGCCGCATGTCGCCACGGTGCACAGCCAGGCGTTGACGGTGAGCGCGGCGATGCCCGAGGTCTGGACGCCGCCGGCGCGTTCCGCGGCGAAGAGGAGCCCGTACGGCACCGCCGCGAGGAGTGAGAGGCCGGGCGACTTGTTGGAGTAGACGTGGCCGCCCGACTGGGAGACGTGGCGGGTGTTGTCGGCGTAGGCGTCGATCGCGAGTGTTCCCCGCTCCACGATCGCCCGGGTGAGGTCGAGGTGCGAGTTCTGGTTCCAACCGCCGCCGTTGAAGAAGTAGGCGTAGGCGCCGAGGACCAAGAGGAAGAGGGCGCGCTCGACGGAGCGGTCGCGCCTCGCGGCGTCGTTCGGGTGTGCGGCGGGCACGACGCGATTCTACGTGGACGCCCGCGGCACCGCGAGGCGGGGTCGCCGACGGCGCGTCCCAGGTGCGCGCCGGATTGACACCTATCGGGAGCGCACCTACGCTCACCGGCGCCATGGCGAACTCGGGCCAAGCCGCGTCGTGCATCGCCCTCGCGGTAGTGCTGCTGGCTGCGTGCCCCGGACCGCGCGCCGCTCGCCGCGCCGACGAGGCGATGCGCGCCGGCCTCGAGGCGCTCTATCAGCGGCACGACCCGGAGGCGGCGGCCCGGTCGTTCCGGCATGTGCTCGCGGTCGATCCGCAGAACTACGGCGCGAGCTTCCAGCTTGCCTGCGCGCTCCGTCAGGCGGGTCGCCGCGCCGAGGCGGAGCAGGCGTGGGCGACGGTCGCCCGCCTCGCGGCGGCGCACGCCGATCCGGACACCGCCGATGCCGCGCGGCGCGACCTCGCCGAGTCGGCGTCGGCCCGTGCGGAAGCGTCGATGCGGGAGGGGCTCGCCGCGCTCTACGGAAGGAGTGACCCGGCGGTGGCCGAGAGGTCTTTCCGGGAGGTACTGGCCGCGGACCCGGCGCACTACGGGGCGAACTTCCAGCTCGCTACGGCGCTCGACCGCATGGGGCGGACCGCCGAGGCGCGGCCGTACTGGGAGAAGGTCCTCGCGCTCGCGTCGTCGTTCCGGGACCGGGCCACGATCGACGCGGCGCGCAAGCGTCTCGGACGCTGAATTCGACGCTCGCGGGCGGCCTCAGCGGGCTTCTGGCGATGCGCCGGCGTCCCGCGTCCTGGCGATGACATCGATCTCGAGAAGGCAGTCGCAGACCACAGAGTCCGCGACGAACACCGTGCGTGCCGGCAGATGACCGGCGAAGCGCCTCCGATACACGGGGTCCAGCTCGGCGAGCTCGCGTTCGCTGGTGAGGATCACGGTCGTCTTGACGACGTCTGCAAGCGTCAACCCTGCGGCCCGCAGCACTGCCTCCAGGTTGTCGAAGACTCGCCCCGCGGCGCGTTCGGTCGAACCCCCGACGATTTCGCCGGTCTTCGGGTCGAGCGGGAGTTGGCCCGATGCGAAGAGGAAGCCGCCGGCGGCGATGGCCTGGGATTCCGAGCCGGCACGGGGCGCCAGCGGTGTCGAGATCTCGACGGTCGAACCCAGCGCGACGTCGCTCGGCGTCCGAGCGGTGAGATGACCCGTTGGCCGATGCCCGGCGCTGACGCAGGCCTGTATGACGAGCGGAACGAGAGGCGCGGTGCAGGTCAGGAGGCGACTATGTCGGCGCATCGCAGGTCCTCCCCGACGTCGGTCGATGCCGAGTGTCGAGTCTAGCAGTTGCGCCGTGACCTTCCTCCCGCCCGGGTCGGGTGGTGGGTCGGGCGCGACGAGGCGTCGGCCGGACGATTGGAGATAAAGAAGCCGCTCGCCCCCGCACGAGGCGGGGGCGAGCATCGATGGACCGAAGGTCACCCGCGCTGCGGGCTAGTGCAGCGAAATCACCCACCACGTCGACCCGTCCGACATGACGAACATCTGCGAGGCGCTCGCGGGAGGCGTCGCCAGCGTGAGAGTGTTGTCGCCTCCGGCGTCGACCGACGAGATCCCTGTCACGTGGCACGCGCCGGTGTTCGTGTTGATCTTCTTCAGCATGTAGATCTGGCCCTGGTTTCCGACCGCGGCGGCAGGAAGCGTCATTGTCACCGTGCCGGACCCGGTCGGTGCACAGAAGACGACCTGGTCGGTGCTCAGCAGGTTGGTGCTTGCGGTGATCGTGCGGATGGTGGTGGCGGCGAACGACGGGCCAATGGGACCTGTCGGTCCGGTGGGGCCCTGATTGCCCTGGACACCCTGCGAGCCGGTCGGACCGGTCGCGCCGGTCGTCCCGGCGTCGCCCTGCGGGCCGGTGGGACCGGTGGGTCCGGTTGGGCCCTCCGGGACGTTGGCCGAC
>DATIYW010000200.1:0-8944 GCA_035517415.1 Thermoanaerobaculaceae bacterium | reverse complement strand
GATCTCGTCGCCGCGCTTCTCGCCGCCGCCGCTGTCCTGCTCCTCCCACGACCAGCGTGTGGGCGGCGGGAGCTCGACGCCGGTCTCGGCGAGGGCGCGCACCTGGTGGGTCGCGAGCGCCTGCTGCTGGTAGCGGTCGAGCGGCACGGTGCGCAGGACGAGGACGCGGACGGCGCGGCCGTCGGTGACGTTCAGCGCCGCCGCCGCGATCCCGGGCAGCGGCACGAGCGTGCGCAGCGCGGCGCTCGCCTCTTCCACGATCTGGCGGTGGGGGAATCCTCCCGCCGCCTCGGCGGCGCGGCGCGGCGGGGCCGCCGCTGGCGCCGGCGCCGGCTTGGGAGCCTCCTCCGCGGAGAACTCGCCGTAGCCGCCGGTCTCCCTGAGGAAGTCCTCGAACGCCGCGGCGATCGCGCGCGCGGTGGGGACGTCCTCGGGGCCGAACGGCGTCCGGCGCGCCTTGTCGCGCGCGTCGACGAGCCCGACCAGGTTCTCGCCCACGAGCAGCGGGATGGTGAGCAGCCTGGAGGTCCCGGCGCTGGTGAGGACGAGCTGCAGCGCCGGCGCGTCCTTCACCTCGTTGAGGTAACTCGGGGAAGTGCGGTGGCGGCGGATCCAATCCCATAGCGGGTGGCCCGCCTTGATCTCCGCCGAGAGCGCGTCGCGGCGTCCGAACCCGTAGCTGGCGGCGAGCTCGAAGGTGGCCTGGTTGCCGGCGAGGTAGAACGCCGCCTTGGTCGCGCCGAGCTCCTCGAGGCAGCGATAGAGCAACTCCTTCGCGCGCACCTCGCGCTCCGGTCCCCAGAATGCCAGCATTGCCGAAGTCTACCATTGCGCCTGTGGCTGGGGCACCACACCTTGCGCCGGTCACGCCACGTCCGCCGGCCGCCCGACGCCTGCGGGTGCGGCGCACGATGGCATACGGCTCGCAGGGCGTCGGTCGGGAGGGGCGCAATGGCGTGGCAGAAGACGATCCGGCGTGCGGTCTCGACCAGCGGAGTCGGGATTCACCGGGGCGAGCCGTGCGGCCTGCAGTTGCGTCCGGCGCCGCCCTATACCGGCGTCGTGTTCATTCGCGCCGGGTCGGGCATGGAGATCCCGGCGCGCGCGGAGAACGCGCACGACCTCGAGATGGCGACCAGCCTGTCGCGCGACGGGGTGCAGGCCGGCACGGTGGAGCATCTCGTCGCCGCGCTCGCCGGCGTCGGTGTGACCAACGCGTTCGTCGACCTCGACGGTCCCGAGGTGCCGATCCTCGACGGCTCGGCGCTGCCGTTCGTCGAGCTGATCGACCGCGCCGGGATCGAGGACCAGGGGGTCAGCCTCGCGGAGATCCGGCTCAAGCGGCCGATCCGGGCCGGTGACGCCGACCGGTTCATCGAGATGCAGCCCGGCCGCGGGCTCGAGGTCGACTACGAGATCGACTTCCGCTCGTCGGCGATCGGCCGGCAGCGGTTCGCCGGCCGGCTGACGGCGCGGCGCTTTGCAGCCGACGTCGCCCCGGCCCGCACCTTCGGCTTCGTCGAGGAGGTCGAGTCGCTGCGCCGGCGCGGCCTGGCGCGCGGCGGCACGCTGGAGAACTGCGTGGTGGTGGACGGCGACCGCGTGGTCTCGGGGCGACTGCGCTTCCCGGACGAGTTCGTCCGCCACAAGGTGCTCGACCTGGTCGGCGACCTCGCCCTGCTCGAGTACCCGCTCCACGCCCGCATCGTCGCGCGCAAGGCCGGTCATGCGCTCCACGTCGCCGCGATCCAGATGCTGCTCGCGCGGCCGGAGGCGTGGGAGCTGGTCGAGCCGGAGCGGGTGGCGCCGTTCACCGTTCAACCGCTGCGCGAGGAGCCGGAGTCCGAAGCGGCGTTCGCGGGCTGAGTCCCCCGAACCGGTGAGGGACCTGCTCCGAGCCGCCCTCCCGGCGGTCGAGGCCACACCTTCTCCGACCTGAGACGAGTGCGCCTCGGTGTGGTACGCTTGCCACACCATGGTGCTGGGCGCCCTCCTCCTGGCGACTGCGGCCGCAGTCCCGGAACTCTCGGTGGTGCTGACGCCTGCGCCCGGCCGCCTGGGCGTTCAGGTGGCGGTCAAACGCGACCTCCCGGCCGAGTGGCGCGAGGCGCTGGCGGCGGGCGCGCCGGTGTCGATCACGTACCGACTCCGCCTCTACCGCAACCGTCACTGGCTGTGGGACCAGCGCGTCGCCGGGCACGAGCTGGTGGTCAAGGCGCAGCGTGACCCGCTCACCGGCGTTTTCACCCTGGTGGCCGAGTTCGACGGCGAGATCCTCGCGTCCGCGGAGGCGAACACGCTCGACGACGCGATGCTCTGGGTCAAGCAGCCGCCGACCTCGGAGATCGGCGTCCCGGTCCGCCACGAGCCGCTGCTGCTGTTCGTCCGCGCCGAGTTCATGACGCGCTACAAGCTGCTCGTCATTCCCAGCACGGTCGGCACCGACTGGGTGCAGCTGTCGGTGCCGGAGGTGCCGTGAGCGACTGGCGGCGGCGGTGGCAGCGCTACCGTCGCCAGAACCGCGTCCTGGTCGGGGTCTACCTCGGCCTGCTGCTGCTCGCCGGCGCCGGCTTCGCGCTCTTCTCGCGCATGGCCGGCCTGCCGCCGGAGGAGCTGACCAACCGCCTCCTCACGTTCATGCTCTGGTGGCTCGACCTGACGCTGATCGCGGTGCTGCTCTTCATCCTCCTGCGCAACTTCCTCAAGCTCGCGCTCGAACGCCGCTACGGCCTGTTGGGCTCGCGCTTCCGCACCAAGCTGCTGCTCTCCTACCTGATCCTGATCCTGGTCCCGACCGCGCTGCTGTTCCTGCTCTCCGCCACGCTGCTCTCCGGCGCGGCGGCGTCGTGGTTCTCGGCGCCGGTCGAAGGCATGGTGCAGGCCGGCATCGAGCTCGCCGACGGCACCCGGGCGGAGGTCGAGGCGCGCGCCGAGCGCGGCGCCCGCACGCTCGCGGCGCACCTCAAGGCGCTCGCCGCGGAGCCGGCGCGCCTCGCCGAGCTCGAGCGCCTGCACCGCGAGATGGGCAACGACCTGACCGGCTGGGTGCGCCCCAACGTGCCGGTGGTGGAGCTGGTCGACCCGCGCCAGCGCTCGCTGCAGCGCCTCCCGCCGCTCGGCGCCGATGCGCTCGCCGCCGACGGCGCGCGCAGCGAGCGGTTCGGCGGCACGGTGGTGGTGCGCGCCTGGTCGCGGCTGCCGGACGGGTCGGCGGTGGTGGTCGGCGAGGCGCTGCCCGAGGGCCTGGTCCGCGCGCAGGCACGCCTCGCGGCGGGCGGCACCGCCTACGAGCGGCTCAAGCTCGACCGGCCGACGATCACGGCGACCGTGGTGCTCGGCTTCGGCGGCCTCGCCCTGCTGATCGTCTTCGCCGCGATGTGGCTCGGGCTCCAGCTCTCGCGGCGGTTCACGGCGCCGCTGCTGGCCCTGGCTGCGACCACCCAGCGCATCGCCGGCGGCGAGTCGCTCGAGGAGGTCCCGCTCCCCGCCGAGGACGAGGTCGGCATGCTCGTCGCCTCGTTCAACTCGATGGTGCGCCGGCTGCGCGCCCGCGAGGAGGAGCTGCGCAGCACCGTCCACCGCCTCGACACCGTGCTCGGCGCGGTCCGCACCGGCGTGCTCACGCTCGACGCCGCGCGCACCTCGGTGGAGGGCAACCCGGCCGCCGCGACGATGCTCGGCATGCCCGAGCTGGCGTCCGGCGCGCTCCCGCTCGGCAGCCTCGACGCCGAGGGCGTGTCGCGCCTGGCGGAGACGATCCGCGCCGCCAAGGGTCCGGTGCGCGGCTCGCTCACCGTCTACCCGGGCGGCCTCGCGCGCTACCTCGAGACCGCGGTCGTGCCGCTCGGCCGCGGCGCCGCGCCGGAGGGTTGGGTCGTCGCCCTCGAGGACCTCACCCAGCTCCAGCGCGCGCAGCGGCAGGCGGCGTGGAGCGAGGTGGCGCGGCGCATCGCGCACCAGATCAAGAACCCGCTCACGCCGATCCGCCTCGCCGCCGAGCGCATGGCGCGGCACTGGGAGCGCAACAGCGCGGAGCTGGCGGAGGTGGTGCCGCAGGGCTGCAACGCGATCGTCGAGCACGTGCAGGCGATGCAGGAGATGGTCGACGCCTTCTCGCGCTACGCCAAGCTGCCGCCGGTCGCGCGCCGCCCGGTGCGGCTCGGGGAGGTGGTGGGGCAGGCGGTCGCGCTCTACCAGGGCGTGCGCGAGGGGCTGCTGGTGCAGCTCGACGACCGCTCCGACGGGCGCGAGATCATGCTCGACCCGGAGCAGTTCCGCCAGGTGCTGACGAACCTGATCGACAACGCGGTCGAGGCGTCGCCGCAGCAGGGCGTTGTGAGTGTGAGCGTCGCCTGGGACGGCGAGGAGGCGGTGGTGGTGGTGGCCGACCACGGCAGCGGGCTGCCGGCGGGCGACCCCGAGCTGCTGTTCCAGCCGTTCTACTCGACCAAGGGACGCGGCTCCGGCGTCGGCCTCGCGGTGGTGCAGCGGATCGTCGCCGACCACGGCGGCACCGTCCGCCTCGAGCCCAACCCGCCCCACGGCGTGCGCGCGGTGGTGCGCATTCCGGAGACGGCACCGTGAAGCACGCCAGCATCCTCGTGGTCGACGACGAGCCGGGGATCCGCGAGCAGCTCGGCGGCATCCTGCGCGACGAGGGCTACGCGGTCGGCACCGCGAGCAGCGGCGAGCAGGCGCTCGCGGCGGTCTCGCGCGAGCTCTACGACCTCGTCCTGCTCGACGTCTGGCTGCCGGGGATGGACGGGATCGACACGCTCCGGCAGCTCCGCGGCGGCGGCTACCAGGCGCCGGTCGTCGTGATCTCGGGACACTCGGGCGCCGAGCTGACGGTGCGCGCCGTCCGCGAGGGGGCGGTCGATTTCCTCGAGAAGCCGTTGGTGCTCGAGCGCGTGCTCGTCACGGTCGCCAACGCCCTCGACCGGGCGCGCCTCGAGCGCCGGCTCGCGGTCGAGCGCGACGAGGAGGACCCGGTCCTGACCGGCGGCTCGCCCGCGGTCGTCGAGCTGCGCCGCCAGATCCTGCTCGCCGCGCCGACCGACTCGCGGGTGCTGATCACCGGGCCGAACGGCTCGGGCAAGGAGGTCGTGGCGCGCCTCCTGCACCGCCACTCGCGCCGCGCCGCCGGGCCGTTCGTCGCCGTGAACTGCGCGGCGATCCCCTCCGAGCTGATCGAGAGCGAGCTGTTCGGCCACCTCAAGGGCGCGTTCACCGGCGCGGTCGAGGCCAAGCGCGGCAAGTTCGAGCTGGCGGACGGCGGCACGCTCTTCCTCGACGAGATCGGCGACATGAGCCTGCTGACGCAGGCGAAGGTGCTGCGCGTGCTGCAGGAGTCGCGCTTCACCCGCCTCGGGGGCACGCACGAGGTGCGCGTCGACGTGCGCGTGGTCGCCGCCACCAACAAGGACCTCGAGCGGGAGATCGGCGCCGGGACGTTCCGCCAGGACCTGCTCTACCGCCTCAACGTCCTGCCGCTGCGGGTGCCGCCGCTGGCGGAGCGCCCCGAGGACGTGCCGCTGCTGATCGACGAGTTCATGCGCCAGATCGCCGAGCGCACCGGCATCCGCCCGAAGCGCCTCGCCCCCCAGGCGGTCGAGCTGCTGCGGGCGCACGACTGGCCGGGGAACGTCCGCGAGGTGCGCAACCTGGTCGAGCGGCTGATGATCATGGTCGCCGGCAACGAGGTCTCGCCGCGCGACCTCGGCCTGAGCGCGAGTGCTCCCGCCGCCCGCCCCAACGGCGCGTTCTCGACGCTGCGCGCCGCCCGCGAGCGCTTCGAGCGCGAGTACGTCGAGCGCGTCCTCGGCGCGTGCGGCGGCAACATGTCGCAGGCGGCGCGGGTGCTCGGGCTGGAGCGCTCCCACCTCTACCGCAAGCTGCGCGCCCTCGGCCTGCGCTCGCGTTGACCCTCGCGGAGCAGGGCGGTAGCATCACCGAATGGCGTACCCAGGCGAACCTACTCTCGACCCGAAGGTTCAGCAGCGGATCCTGACCGCGTTTGCCGAAGCCGTCCGCCTCTACCGCGAGGGCCACAACGAGGAGTCCCGCACGGTCCTGCGTTCGATCGCCGACGTCGACCCGCGCTTCACGCCGGCGCAGCGGCTCGAGCAGGCGATCACGGCGGGGGCGCCGGTGGATCTCGGACAACTGATCGGCGAGGTCACCGCGCACCCCGGGGTCGACGTCGAGGCGACCGTCGCGAAGGCGCGCCAGGCGCTGGCGCAGCGCGACTTCGCCAGCGCGCTGACGTCCGCGCAGGCGGCGCTGCGCGAGCTGCCGGGCCACGCCGAGGCGCGCCAGATCGCGATCGAGGCCCAGACGCGGCAGCGCGCCACCGGCGACGTGGACGCGCACCTGGTGCGGGCGCGCAACGCGCTCGACGCCGGCCTCGCCGAGGAGGCGCGCGGCTTCCTCCGCCTGGCGCAGAACTCCGACCCCACCCACCCCGACATCCCGGCCCTCGAGCGGCGGCTGCAGCTCGCCGCCAAGCCGCTCGCGGTCGAGCCCGAGCCGGAATTCGAGTTCGAGGTGTTCGAGCCGCCCGCCCCGGCGGCGCCGCCGGCCCCTCAGCCGCCGCCCACGCCGCTTCAACCGACGCCGCAGCCGGGCGTACCGCGGCCCGCCGCGGCCGCGCCGCCCCCGCGGGCGCCGCACGCCCCAATCCCGCCCGCGGCCGCTCCGCCGCCGCAGCCGGCGCCGCCGGTCGCCCCGACCGCTCCGGCCGGTGCGGTGTTCCCCACGGCGCCGGCGTTCGCGTTCGACGAGGGCGGCGACCTGCCGCCGATCGAGTTCGGCGGGGGAGCCGGCGCCGAGGCTCCCGCTCACGCGCCGGCCGAGGACGCCGCCACGCGGGTGCAGGCGCTGCTCGACCAGGGCCAGCAGGAGTTCGACCGCGGCGACTTTCACGCTGCGATCGACACCTGGTCGCGCATCTACCTGATCGACGCCCACCACCCCGAGGCGGAGCGGCGGATCGAGCAGGCGCGCCGCCGGCGCGAGGAGGTGGAGCGGCTCGCCGAGCACAAGTTCTACGAGGCGCGCGAGGCGTTCGACCAGGGGCGCTGGGACGACGCGCGCGCCCTCTGCCAAGAGGTGCTCGGGCTGCAGCCGCAGCACCTCGAGGCGCACGACTTGCTCCTCCGCCTCGAGACGCCGGCCGCGCCGCCGCCGCCGCCGGCCGCCACCGCCGCCGAGGAGGACGACCTGTTCCGCGACGACTTCGTGCCGGCGCGGATCTCGTCCTCGGGCGCGTCCCCGGCGATGGCGGAGAGCGTCGCGGCGACCGCGGAGGAGGGCGCCGTCGCCCGGCCCGCCGCGCGGACGGCGCCGAAGCGCGGAAAGGGCGTCCGGTTCGTCTGGCTCGCGGTCGGCGTCGGCCTGCTGGCGGTGCTCGCGGTGGCGGGTTTCATGCTGCGCGGGAAGGTCTTCTCGGGCAGCTCCGGCGCCGTGACCGAGGCGATGGCGGAGGCCGACCGGCTCTCCAAGGCGGGGCGCATGCAGGAGGCGGTCCAGCTGCTGCAGAGCCTGCAGGGGCAGGCGGAGGGCGACCAGGCGACGCTCGTCAACCAGCGGATCCTCGACCTCCAGCGCCGGCTCAAGGCGAGGGCCGCGGTGCCGAAGAGCGCCGACGTCCGGCCGGTGCGCGAGGCGCTCGCCGCCGGCAACCACGTCAAGGCGCTGACTCTGGTGCGCGACGGTCTGGCGGCGAGCCCGGGCGATGCCGAGCTCAACCGCATCCAGTCCGAGATCGTCGCCTACTCGCCGCTGGTCCCGGCGCTCGCCGACGCGGCGGCCAAGCACAACTGGGAGTCGGTGCGCCAGCTCGCGGCGGACGTGATGGGCCAGCACCCGGGCGACGCGGAGGCGCAGCGGCTGTGGGCGGCGGGGACCTACGACCTCGCGGTGACGTTGCTGCGGAAGTACCAGGTCACCCAGGCGAACGAGCTCCTGCTCGAGCTCGAGAAGACCGGCGACGACGCCGAGGTCACCCGTCTGCAGAAATTCGCCAAGAGCTACCTCGCCCGCCCGGTCGACCCCCGCTACCAGTTCTTCGTCGCCGATCTCGAGTTCCGGGCACTCGACTGATGCCGGGCCGCTCCACGCCGCCGCGCCAGCTCGACATCCCGCTGGTGTGGGAGCGGGGCGAGCCACCGGCGGCGCCGTCCGGTCCCGCGCCGAGGCGGGACGACCCTGCAGCCGCCGGCGCCCGCGTCGGGCTGGTGCGCCTGTGGGTCGCCTCGCTCGCCGACCTCGGCCTTCTGCTGCTGGCGGTCGGCAGCGCATGGACGATCGCCGCGGTGGGAGGGATCGCGTGGAGCCAGGCGCAGCTCGCGCTCGCCGCGCTCGCCGGCCTCGAGGCGGTCAGCGTGCTCGACGTCGCCTGCGTCTGGATCTGGCGGGGCAGCCCCGGGATGCTGTTGCTGCGGACCTGCTTTGCCGAGCCGATGCCGCTGCGTCGCGCATTCCGGCTGTGGGCGGTGTGGCTGGTTTCGCTCGTGGCGGTCGGGGTTCCACTTCTGGTGCGGCGGCGCGGGAGCTGCGTCGCGGAGCGCCTCGCGGGCGCGCCGCTCAGCTTCCGGCCGCTTCCCGGCAGCGCTTGAACACCATGCCGATGTGGTCGGTGGCGCCCGTCTTGAAGTTGATCGCGGTAATGGCGACGAGCTCCCAACCGTCCTCGCCGAGTCGGTTGAGCTGGGGCTCGTAGGTGGGGTCGAGGCGGTAGTTCTCCGAGCGAATGTTGAGTATCTTGTACTCCCAGACGGTACGCGCCATGCCGGCCTCCCTTTCACCCAGGCGTCGTCTTGTGCGTTGTCTCTGGGCCAAGTATAGCACCGGAAGGCAATACTGTGTCTGAGACACCGTCGCTCTCGATTGTCGTCCCCGCGTACAACGAGGCGCGGCGGCTGCCCGACACGCTCGCGCGGAT
>DATIYW010000199.1:0-11138 GCA_035517415.1 Thermoanaerobaculaceae bacterium | reverse complement strand
TGGCGTTCGCCGCCATCGTCACGTCGAACGTCACGCTCTGCCCGGCGGGCACGAGCACGGACGGCGGCACCGAGAAGCTCACGCCGGGGTTGTCGACGACGTTCTCGATGGCGAGCGTGTAGGACTGGTCCGTCGCGCCCTTGTTGTCGACCCGGACGGTCTTGGTCCCGTTGAAGGTGCCGATCACCTCGGTGCCGAACGAGACGCTGACCGCGCCGGCGTCGTCACCGTTGAACGCCACGACGTTGTTCTGCGCCGCCAGCGGCACGTCCTCCCGGCCGGTGCCGACGCGGTCGGGCCCGTTGCGCGGCCCGACCCCGTTGGGGAAGGTCGAGACGTTGTGCAGCGCGGTGTTCATCACCAGCGCCTTGAGCTCCTCGACCGACCAGTCCGGGTGGAGCTGCCGCAGCAGCGCCATCGTCCCCGCCATGTGCGGGCTCGCCATCGACGTGCCGGAGAGCACCCCGGCCTGGCTGTTCGGGTTGACGCGGTTGCCCGAGACGTTGGTCGGCCAGATGCAGCCCTTGATCGTCACGCCGTCGCAGGTCCACCCGGTGAGCGTCGAGGTGATGTTGAGCCCAGGCGCCGCCACGTCGGGCTTGAGGAAGAACGGCGCGTCAGGGCGCGGGCCGCGCGAGGAGAAGGAGGCCAGGGTGTCGGCCGCGCTCTGCACCGCGAACGTCGCGTTGACGCCCGGGCTGGGGAGCTGGCCCTTCAGCTTTGCGCCGTCCTCCAGCGAGATGAAGATCGACGGCACGGTGAGGTTCGGCCCGGCCACGGCGCCGCCCATCGTCACCAGCGGCGCGTTGGCCGCGTTGTTGTCGATGATCACGCCGACCGCTCCCGCCGCCTGGGCGTTCTGGATCTTGATGTAGAAGCTGCAGACGCCCCGATCGAGGAGCGCGAACGAGCCAGTGAACGTCCCCGCCCCGAACGCGTTGCATCCGTTCTGGTTCGACGCCGGGTAGAGGACCGCGGCGGTCTGGTTGTTCGGTCCGGGCGGGACGCTGTTGTCGGCATTGGTGAACCCCGACGCGGTCGCGGCGACGTTGCCGGCGATCGCGGCGGGGGTGTTGACCAGGAGCGACACGAAGGGGAAGTTCGGCTCGGGGTCGCCCACCGCCGCGGTGGAGATGGTGCGGCCGGAGTTGCCCGGCGACCCGGCGATGAAGAAGGTGTCGCCCGAGTTGCCCGCGGAGCAGACGACCACGACGCCGATCGCCGCGGCCTCCTCGGACGCCAGCGCCGAGGTGTTCGACAGATGGCCGAAGTTCGATCCGAGCGACATGTTGATCACGTCGAGGTGGTCCGACATGTCGCCGTCGTTGTTCGGGTCCATCGCCCAGTCGATCGCGGCGACGGTCAACCCCGTCGAGCCGCCGCAGCCGAAGACCCGGAGCGCGTACAGCGACGCGAGCGGTGCGACGCCGGGGCCGATCTTGAGCGAGCCGAACGGCACGCCCGTGTTATAGGGGCCGGCGAAGGTGGCGTTGGCGCCGGTCACGCCGTAGCCGGCCGCGGTACCGGCGACGTGCGAGCCGTGGCCGCCACAGTCCATCGGGTTGGGGTCAGGCACCGGACCGTTGTTGCCGTTGTAGAGGTCCCCGGCGAAGTCCCATCCCCCCACCACCTTCGCCGACGGGAACCCGCCGCCGAGGGTGGTGAAGTTCGACGTGGCCGCCGCGGCGTTGGTGTAGGTCGAGGCCTGGCCGTCGCCGCCGAAGTTGGCGTGGAGGTAGTCGATGCCGGTGTCGATGACGCCGAGCTTGATCCCGGCGCCGGTGAGGTCCTTGCCGAGGCCGAGCGTGTCGGTCCACACCTGCTGCGCGCCGACGAACGGCACGCTCGTCGAGTTCGTCGGGTACTCCTTCTCCACGATGTGCACGGCCTTCACGCCGGGGAGCGCGCGGATCGCCGCGAGCTTGTCGCGTGTCGTGTAGACCGAGATCGCGTTGAGGGCGCGCCGGACGCGGTAGACCTCAGTCGCGCCGATCGCGCGCGACGCGAGCGCCGCCGCGACGCGCTGCTGCGCCGCCTCGATCGCGTAGAACTGGTTGCGGGCCAGGGCGAACGCGTGGGCGGTCCGCGCCGCGCTCTTCCCCTGAGCCGCCACGTTCGCCTGCGAGAACACCTCCGCCGCGCTCGGCTCGGCGAGCACGACGAGGACCTGGACCTGACCGCCGAGCGACTCGAGACTCGCCGGATGCGCGACGAACTCCCCGCCAAGCGGCGCCCCGATTTGGAGCGGCGGACGCGCCGCCGCGGCGGCTGCCTGCGTCCCGACCACCGCGGCGGCGAGCGCGAACCCTGCCGCCGCCCACACGACCCACTTCGAACCCAACCCTCTCATGTTCTCCTCCTCCTCCCTGGGATGTGAAGCGGAAGTTCGAAACTCCCCTCGCGTCACGCCCGCAACCGCCGGGGCGGGCCGACGAGAAAGCACCTCCGACGACGAGGCGCGGCGGGCAGCGGGGTGCGGAGTGCCGGCCGCCGAACCCCGTCCGGACCACCCACGCTCCTGCGCCCACCCGCTCATCCGACCCCGGACCTCCCACCGACATGAAACGAGAAAGACTGCGAATGCTAGCACGGAATCCGCGAGAAAGGCCGCTGTAACATATCAAGTCTCAGGACCATTCGCAGTAGCGCGTCTCATTCGTCGATGACAATCGCTGCCGATGGAAACGCTTAGGGCCGGGGGAAGCTCCGCCACGGCCGCCGCCCGGACTCGACCCAGCTCAGCGAGGCGCGGCGGCGTACGCTCGCGCCTCGCCGAGGCGTCCGCGCCGCACGAGGAACGCGCCGTACGCCAACCGCGCCGACGGCGAGGCGGGGTCGACCTCGAGCGCGTCGAGGAAGAGGCGCTCCGCGCCGGCGACGTCGCCGCGCGCCTCGCTCGCGCCGGCTCGCGCGACGCGCGCCTCGACGCGCTGCGGGACCGTGTAGCCGGTCGGGTCCCAGCGCGTCCAGGCCACCAGCACGAGCGCGAGCCCGACGCGGGCCGCCGCCGCGGTGCGCCGGCGGCCGCGCCACGCGCCGGGCGCCCAGACGACGAGGCGGGCGGCGAGGATGGCGAGGACCGGGTAGAGCGCGAGGCGGAACCGCTCGACCACCAGGAACGCCACGACCGACGCGCCGAGCGCGAGCAGGTAGGACGCGAGCAGCGCGCGTCCGCGCCGCGCGCCCGGCACCGTCAGCCCGGCGACGGCGAGCGGGAACAGCCACCACCAGCGCGGAAGAAAGCGGAACGGCGGCCAGTCGTCGAGGAGCGCGGCGAGGTTCTTGTTGTCCCCGACCTCGAACCCGGCGGTCAGGTAGAACGCCTTGCGCGCCAGCAGCCGCGCCCACGCCGCGGGGTGGGCGGCGATCCAGGCGCGGGTGCGGTGGAACCAGAAGCGCGAGACCTCCGACGGGCGCAGCGCCCTCCCCTCCGCCCGGTCCGCGACGAAGCGCGCCGACGACATGATGTTGTCGGTGAAGCGCCCGCGCTCGTCGTAGGGTGGCGTGTCGACCGGGCCGACCGAGTGCGCCGACCAGCCGTCCGCGGTCGGCCCGTTGCCGAGGTAGAAGTTCACGCCCGCCTGCGACGAGACGAGCACGAGGTCGCCGCCGGCGAGCCGGTTCTCGAGCGTGACCGGGAGGATCGGCAGCGCGACGCCGGCCGCGAACAGGAGCCCCCCGCGCGCGAGCCCGGCGATGCGCCAGCCGCGCCCGCGCAGCGCCGCAACGCACCAGACCAGCGCCACCGGGGCGAAGAGCAGGGCGTTCGGGCGCGCGACCGCGGCGAGGCCGAGCACCGCGCCGGCGGCGAGGAGACGCGCCGGCGAGGGGTCGCGCGTCGCCCGCTCGAGGGCGAGCAGCGCGCCGACGCAGAGCGGGACGAACACCACCTCGCTCAGCAGCTCGAGGTCGAACAGCACCAGGCTCGCGCTGGCGGCGCACAGCAACCCGGCCGCCACGCCGACGCTCCTTCCGAACAGGCGCGCGCCGAGCGCGCCGGTGAGTGCCGCCGTCGCCGCGCCGATCGCGGCCTGCGCGACGCGCACGAACACCAGGCCGCCGTGGCCGAGCAGGAGCAGGGCGGCGAGCACGTAGGGGTAGAGCGGGGCGTGGAAGAACGGCTGCGGCGAGGTCAGCCTGCCGGCGGCGATGTCCTGCGCCCATTGCAGGTAGCCGCGCGCGTCGAGCCACGGCGTGAAGAACGAGGGGTCGAGCGCGGCGTGGCCCAGGTAGGCCATGCGGAGCGCGAACGCGAGCGCGGCGATCAGCGCGGCGTGCCGCCATCCCAGCCGCGACCGGTCGCATTCGCCGCCGGCGCCGCCGCTCCCCGGTGGCTCCCCGGGGGGACCGCCGGAGGCGGAGCTGACGAGCCCGAGATCGGTCATGTGTCGCCCCGGCCGCGCGACTGCCGCCGGCGATCCGGGTCGGGGAGGGCCGTCGCGCGGCCGACCCGGCTTATAGCACAGGCCCGGGCCGCCGGCGGGATCAGAAGTTGCGGGTGAACGTATAGATGAACGGCAGCGGACGGCACTTGCGCACCGGCGGGGCAAAGCGGAGCGCGCGCAGCTCGCCCTCCGCCTGCTTCTCGAGCGCCGCGTCGCCGGTGGTGTCCTGCACCACCTTGGTGGCGATCACGCTGCCGCTCGACGCGACGGTCGCCTCGAGCACCACCCGGCCCAAGCTCTTGCCCTCGGTGAAGGTGAGCGGCGGCGCGTTGAGGATCTCGGCGGTCGCCTTGTCGGGACCGCACGGCTCGTCCCGGGTCACGAACTTGCCCAGCACCCAGCCGGTGCGGTCGGTGCCGACGCGCACCTGGTACCAGTCGCCGTCCTGCCCGACCACCGCGAGCCGCTCGCCCTTCTTGGCCTTGGCGATCGCCGCGGTGTCGACGCCCGGCCCCTCGCGGACGTTGAGCCGGCTGCCGGTGACCCGCACGAACACCTGCGGCGGCGCGGGCTTCTCCTCCGGGGCGGGCTGCACCTCGACCGGCACGGGCGCCGGCGCGGGCGGCGGCGCGGCCGTCTGGCACGCGCTCGCCGCGACGAGCAGCGCCGCGAGCGGCTGGAGAGGGGTGTTCGGCCGTGTCACGCTGGCTCCGCCCGCCATTGTAGGCGATCCCCGACGGCCGTAGACCAAGACTCAAACGCCGACCGGGAGCGTGCGGTCGCGGCGGACGGTGAACCGCTCGTGACCGTAGCGCTCCCGTGCGAGCAGCTCGGCGCGCGAGGCTTCGTCCGCTCCGAGGCGCGACGGTGCGAGGCGGATCTCGAGCTCCGCCTCGAACCCGGCCGCGATCGCCGCGGCGAGCGAATCGTGCGCCGGCGCGCGGCCGAGCTCCGCGCCGAGCGTCGTCACCGCCGGGCGCAGCGCGGCGTCGTCCGCGAGCCCGAGGCAGCCCGCCTGGAGCGGCCCGTCCCAGTCCTCGAGGATCGAGCCGTGCTGGAGGATCGCGCCGCCCACGCGCCGCATCGCCGACCCGACCAGCTTGCGCCCGCCCGCCACCACCTCGCCGGCGGCGGGGCCGACGAAGCACGGGATCGCCTCGGTCGGCCGGATCGTCCCGCCCGCCGGCTCGCCCGACTGCTCGGCCGCGACGCCGAGCCGGCGCAGCCCGGCGACGAGGGCGCGGCAGATCGCCCGGTAGGACGCCTGCAGGTCGGTGGAGAACGGCGCGGCGGCGAGCGGGGCGAGCACCGCGTAGGTCAGCTCGAGGTGGTGCAGCACCGCCCGGCCGCCGGTCGGGCGGCGCACGACGTCGACGCCGTGGGCGGCGCAGAACGCCGCGTCCGCGGCCTCGTACGGCTGCGAGAAGCCGAGCGAGAGACAGGGCGGGCGCCAGCGGTAGAGGCGCAGCACCGGCGGCGACGCGCCGGCGTCGACCGCCTCGGCGAGCGCCTCGTCCACCGCCATGTTCCACGCCCCGGGGTGCGCCCCGTCGTCGAGCAGCCGCCACTCCACGCCGGGAGTGTAGCCGCACCGCAGGGTCCGGCGCCCAGCCGCCGCGCCGCGACCGCCGTGTCAGTCGGGGCGGAACTTGCGCGAGCGCTCGTAGGGGGTGATGTCGACCAGCTCGCCCGAGCTCACCCGCTCCTTCATCCGCCGCCAGAACTCCAGCGTGAAGAGGTCGCGGTGGACGAGCTCGAACACGCCCTTGAGGCGCTGCGGCACGCCCGAGTAGCTCTGCATCTCGTCGATGAAGAAGTCGAGCGCGGTGGCGACGATGCGGTCCTCCTCGGGCGCCATCTCGTCGGCCTCGTCGAAGGGGCGCGGCTTCTCGCGGAAGCTCGCGGCCTCGAGCGGGATCACGTCGTCGTAGTCGAACAGCACGACGCGGTTGCGCCTGGTCACGCCGTAGTTCCAGGTGTTGAAGAGGTCGGAGGGGAAGATCCCGGTGGCGGCGAGGTCCTTGAGGAACCAGCCGAAGTCGAGGACGAGCCGCCGCAGCACCTCGGGGTGGCGCTCCTCGGCGAGGAAGAGCGGCAGCGGCGTGACCTTGCGCTGCACGTAGAGGTGGCGCAGGACGACGTGCTCGCCCTCGATCGCGACCGCCTCGCGCGCCGCCAGGCGCAGCTCCTCGAGCAGCGGCGCGGCGAAGCGGGCGCGGCGGAAGCGCAGGTTCTCGAACTCCTGGGTGTCGACCAGCCGGCCGACGCGGTCGCGGCGGCACACCAGGGCGTACTGCGCCATCACCTCGCGGCGCGTGGTGGTCTTGTCGGTGACCGCGGCCGAGCGCAGGAAGCCCGGGCGGTCCTTGATCACCTTGAAGACGAAGCTGAAGTCGGGCAGCGTGAACACCGACATCACGGCGCCCTCGCGGCCCGGCGCGATCACGAACGGCTCGCGCGAGCGGTGCACGAAGCGGTGCAGGTCGCGGTAGAACTCGGTCTTGCCGTGGTGGTTGTCACCCAACGAGTTGTACAGCTCGGCGAGCGGCTTCTCGGGGATGATCGAGCGGAGGAAGGCGATGATCTGGTCGTGGCGCTCGATCAGCACGTGGAAGTACGAGAACGCGAAGCTGAAGACCTTGCTCACCTCCTCCTCGGTGAGCAGCACGGTGTCGACCGTGACGCCGCCCTCTCCGTTGTAGAGCGGCAGCACGAGCGGGACGCGGCGGCCGCCCGCCGCGATCCTGCCGACCAGGTACGCCGCCTTGTTGCGGAAGAACGGTGAGCGCAGCACCTCGATGCGGTACCCCTCGCCGGGGCCGAGCAGCGGGTAGAGGTAGAGGTCGACCTCGCTCGCCACCCGGTCCGCGTCGCGGTCGCGGTCCTGGTAGGGCACGGTGAAGCGGAAGTCGTCGAGCAGGCAGCGCAGCGCCTGCCGGCTGTCGGCCTCGCACTCGTAGCTGCGGAAGGCGGGCTCGCCCGCGGCCGTCGGCGCGGCCGGCCGCCGGTCCCAGCTGAAGAACTCGATCCGGCGGTTGATGCCGACCGTCCCGAACGTCCGCCGCGTGACCGAGTTGAAGAACGTCTCGGCCAGCTCGGCGTCGTGTCGGTCCGCGATCAGGCGCGAGAACGCCGCCTTGACCGCGGCCCACAGCTCCTCGTCGCGGACGGCGTCGCCGAGGCACTCCCCGGCCGCCGCCACCGTCCGGCGGAGGAAGCGGTCGTAGAGGTCGAGCCGTTCGAGCGCGTCCTCGTGGCCGCCCTTCCAGTCGCGGGTCTGGAAGCGCCACTTGGCGCGCCGGGTGATGGCGGCGAACTCGGCCGCGTAGGCGTCGAACCCGCCGGCGATCCCCGCCGCCGCCTCGACCGCCCGGCGATCGGCCGGCGAACCACCCGGCGGCGCGCCCTCGAGCACCTTCCCGCTCTCCTTGGCATCACGGTAGCACGCGGTGAGCCCACCTCCGGCGCGAGCGGGGATCGCGCCGGCCCTTGCCGGGCGCGAGGGCGTTGACTACCCTGCGGGCCGGTGAGGACCGAGGCGGACAACCGACGCGAGTTCCGGCTCTACCGCGCGGCGCTGGCGGTCAGCCGGTGGCTGCCGTTCCGCCTCCTCCAGGCGATCGGCGGCGCGCTCGGCGTGCTCTACCTGCTCGTCTCGTCGCGGCGGCGCACCGTGCTCGCCAACCTGCGCCGCGTGTTCCCGCACCGCGGCGGCGCATGGCGCCTCGCGACGGCAGTCCGCTGCGGCGCGCACTTCGGCGCGATCGCCTTCGACTACCTGAAGTGGTCGCAGGCGACGGCCGCGACGCTCGAGGCGAAGGTCCGGGTCACCGGGCTCGACAACCTACGCGAGGCCGTCGCCCGCGGCCGCGGCTGCTTCATCCTCTCCGCTCACTTCGGCCACTGGGAGGTCGCGGCGCTGTGGCTCGCGTCGCAGGGGTTCCGCCAGTCGGTGGTGTTCCGGCCGCTCGAGAACCCGCTGCTCGAGGCCGAGCTGGCCGCCGCCCGCACCCGCTTCGGCAACGTCCTCATCCCCAAGGGCAGCGCGACGCGGGGCATGCTGCGCGCGCTGCGCGCCGGCGGCATCGTCGACATCCTGCTCGACCAGAAGGCGGACCTCGAGCACAGCGTGATCGTCGAGTTCCTCGGCATCCCGACGCCGACCGCGCACTCGCTCGCCAAGATGGCCCAGGCGACCGGCGCGGCGGTGGTGCCGCTGTTCACCTTCCCGCGCGGCAGCGGCTACGACGTGCGCCTCGACCCGCCGCTGCTGGCGGACCCGGCCGAGGACGTCGGCGCGCTCACCAGGCGCTATAACGAGATCCTCTCCCGCCAGATCCTCGAGCGCCCCGAGCTCTGGCTGTGGTTCCACGACCGCTGGACGCCGCGCCGCCGCCGCATCCAGGACCTCGCCGAGCAGGGCTGAGACCGGGCGGCGCCCGACGCCGGCGGCGAGGCCGCGCGCCGCCGCGATGAAAACGAAGGGCGGCGCCGGACGCCCGCGCCGATCGCGCGAACGCCGAGCGCCGCCGGACTGTGTCTGCGGAGCGACGGCTAGCTGGCGCCGAGGATCTTGACCAGGGAGAGCCGCTCCTTGGTCATGCCGTCGGCGAACGTCAGCTCGACCCGCTGCACGGTCTGCGCGCCGCCGTTGAGGTCGATCACCTTGGTGGCGTGGCCGGGCGCGACGTACTGCTTGAGCGTCACGTCCTGCGACTCGCCGTTGGCGAAGACGATCTTCACCGAGTTGATCTCGAGCTCCTTCTGCTCGACGTAGAGCTTGATCTTGCCCACTGCGCCCGTGTCCGCCTTGGCGTTGATGACCTGCGGGTCGGTGCGGAAATCGACGACGCCCTGGCCCAGCACCTGCCAGTCGCCCGCCGACGCCGAAACCAGGGATGCGACTGCCACCATCGCCACCACGAATGCTCCGCGAATCAGTGCTTTCATCGTCTCTCCTTTTCTGCCGCGATCGCGGCGCCCATCCTCGTCGGCGCGTCACTCGGATCCGGTGAAGCGCCGTCTCCGTCGATATACGCAGGCGCAAGGAGAATTGTTTTCTGGTGCGGGTATTCGCCAGAAAATGCCAGGAATTGTGGAGTACTGTCCACGACGGAAACCCAATCGAAAAACTCCGACGAAATAAAGCTCCGCCCCGCGCGGGCGGACGGTCGGCGCAAAGTGGCACCGGCCCGCCGACGGAGGCGGACGCGGCGCGGAGCTCCCGCGACCGGGCGGTCCCGGGGCTCCCGACCATCGGGTACGGATTCGGCGCCGTCCGGGTTCTCGCGGCGCCGGGGCGGCGGGACGCGTCAGTCGACGAACGACGAGTCGGCGCCGGTCACGAACGTCGAGGCGCCGGAGCGGCGCGCCGCGAGCCCGTTCGCGATCTCGACCGCGAGGCGCTCGCAGCGCGCGCGGAACGCGGCGTCGCGCTGCCGGCGCTCGCCCGCCGCGTCGATCCAGCGGCTCACCACGCCGGGACCGCGGTCGAGGACGCCGGCGAGCTCGCGGACCCGCACGGCGAAGCTCTCGACCGCCACCAGCGCGACCGCCTCCCGCGCCCGCGTGCGCGCCCGGTCGCTGCGTCGCGCAACGAGATCGCTCACCGACACGCCGAGCGCCGAGGTCGCGACGGCGACGAACTCGTCGGCCGAGGCCGCCGGTGCGGCGCGCTCGGCGAGCCGCGACAGGCGGCCGCGCTCCGCGGCGACCTCCTCCTCGCGGCGCCGCGACCACCACGGCAGGCGGCCGACCTCGGCGCGCCCCCACGGCTGCTCCAGGCAGGCGCCGAGCGTCCGCTGGTAGCCGCGCCGCGCCTCCGCCAGGAGCGCGCCGAACGCCGCCAGCGCCGCCGCGACGTCGAGCAGCGCGGGCGGCCCCTCGCCGAGCAGCTCGCGGTGGCCGCTCCATCGAAAGCCGCCCGGGTCGGCGACGAGGCCGGTCGCGGCCGGACGGGCGTGGACCCAGGCGATCGCCTGTTCGAGCCGGCGCCCGCCCTCCAGCGGCATCGCCGCGTAGCGCCGCGCCCACAGGCGGCCGTGCTCGCCGTGCCGGCGGTGGTGGCCCTTGACCGCGCGGCTCTGGATCAGGCGCATCGACCGCCAGAGCGGCACTGCGCCGGTGCGCAGCACCAGGTGGTAGCGCCCGGGCAGCACGCACCAGGCGAGGACCTCGAGGCCGTCGCGGGCGCTGACGCCGGCGATCGCGTCGACCAGCGCCTGCGCCTCGGCCGGGTCGGCGAACACCGGCTCGTCCCCCGCCGTCGCGCAGGTGACGTGGTAGCAGGTCCCGTCGAGGAACACCCGCGGCCTTCGCGGCAACCGACCTCCTCGGATCCGAGCGCCCTCATCGTACCAGCCGGCCCGGGCCCGTCCCGGCGGGGCGGGGATGGGGCTTGACAAATGTTACTTCGCAGGTAATATTACCTACGAAGTCGTATTCGGAGCCAGCGATGATCGGGATCGGACGGCACACGGACTACGCGGCGCGCATCGTGCTGCACCTCGCCTCCCTCGGCGAGGGCGCGCAGGCGACGGCGGCGGAGATCGCCCGCAAGCGCCTGCTGCCGGTGGCGTTCATGCGGCGGATCGTCGGCAAGCTCGCCGCCGCCGGGATCGTCCGCACCACGCGCGGCGCCGGCGGGGGGGTGAGGCTGGCGCGCCCAGCCGCCGAGATCAGCCTGCTCGACGTGCTGCGGGCGATGGAGGGCGGCGTCACGCTCAACGCCTGCGTCGCCTCGCCGCCCGCCTG
>DATIYW010000198.1:0-2874 GCA_035517415.1 Thermoanaerobaculaceae bacterium | reverse complement strand
ATCGACCTCGACGCGGTCGAGGAGCAGCTCGACTTCCCGGTGCTCTACTGCAACGCGCGCCGCGGCACCTGCCGGCGCACGCCCGACGGCGCGGAGGAGACGCTCGAGCCGTTGTTCGACGAGATCCTCCGCACCGTGCCGGCTCCCCGCTTCGACCCCGCGCTCCCCCTCCAGCTGCTGGTCACCAACCTCGACTACGACGACTACGTCGGCCGCCTCGCCATCGGTCGCGTGTTCAACGGCGAGGTCGCGCGCGGGCGCGACGTGGCGCTGTGCCGGCCGAACGGGGCGGCCGTCCCCGCCAAGGTCACCGGGCTGTACGGCTACGAGGGGCTGCGCCGGGTCGAGGTCGCGACGGCGGGACCGGGCGACATCGTGGCGGTGGCCGGCGTCGCCGACGCGGGGATCGGCGACACGATTTCGGACCGCGAGACGCCGCTTGCGCTGCCGCCGATCCAGGTCGACGAGCCCACCATCGCGATGATGATCGGCGTCAACACCTCGCCACTGGCGGGCCGCGACGGGGCCCACGTCACCTCGCGGAAGATCAAGGAGCGCCTCGAGAAGGAGGCGCTCACCAACGTCTCGATCCGGGTCGAGCCGGGGGAGGCGCCGGACGCGTTCAAGGTCTCCGGCCGCGGCGAGCTGCAGCTCGCGATCCTGATCGAGATGATGCGGCGCGAGGGGTTCGAGCTGTCGGTCGGCAAGCCGCAGGCGATCATCCGCGAGGTCGGCGGCGCGCGCCACGAGCCGATGGAGCAGCTCGTGATCGACTGCCCCGAGGAGTTCATCGGCGTCGTCACGCAGAAGGTCGGCGCGCGGCGCGGTCGCATGACGAAGATGGTCAACCACGGCACCGGCCGGGTGCGGATGGAGTTCCGCCTCCCCTCGCGCGGGCTGATCGGCTTCCGCTCCGAGTTCCTCACCGACACGCGCGGCGCGGGGATCGCGAACCACCTGTTCGACGGCTGGGAGCCGTGGCAGGGCGAGATCGCCCACCGCGGCACCGGCGTGCTGGTCGCCGACCGCCCCGGGCGCGCCACCGGCTTCGCCATCGAGCACCTGCAGCCGCGCGGCGAGCTGTTCGTCGCGCCCGGCGACGAGGTCTACGAGGGCATGGTGGTCGGCGAGAACGCCCGCGACAAGGACATGGACGTCAACATCACGAAGGAGAAGAAGCTCACCAACATGCGCGCCTCCACCGCCGACGAGGCGATCCACCTCGTGCCGCCGCGGGTGATGAGCCTGGAGCAGTCGCTCGAGTTCCTGGTCGAGGACGAGCTGCTCGAGGTCACGCCGGGCGCGCTGCGCCTGCGCAAGAAGATCCTCCCCGCGGTGCGGCGCAAGTAGTCCGGCGCCCGCCGGGCGCGGCGGCGGGCGCACGCGCCCGGGCTGCTAGGCTAGGCGCGGGAGGTCGAGATGACCCAGGGCGCGGAAGGCTCGCACGGCGGCGGCAAGGGCAGCCCGCTCGGCAAGGCGTTCATCGGCATCGCCGGGATCATCGGCGCGGGCAAGACCACGCTCGCCACCGCGCTCGGCGAGCACCTCGGCCTCGAGGTGCACTACGAGCCGGTGACCGACAACGAGTACCTCGCCGACTTCTACCGCGACACCGCGCGCTACGCGTTCGCGATGCAGGTCTACCTGTTGAACCGCCGCTTCCAGCAGCACCAGGAGATCATCTGGCACGGCCGCGGCGGCGTGCAGGACCGCACCATCTACGAGGACGCGATCTTCGCCCGCACGCTGCGCGACCTCGGCCTGATGGACGCGCGCGACTACGACACCTACATCGCGCTGTTCCGCAACCTCTCCAACTTCATGTGCCGGCCGACCCTCATCATCTACCTCGACGTCACGCCGGAGAAGTCGCTGGAGCGGATCAAGGTGCGCAGCCGCGGCATCGAGTCCGGGATCACGCTCGACTACCTGTCGCGGCTGTACGACGGCTACGAGCAGTTCCTCAAGGAGATCAGCCGGCTGATTCCGGTGCTGCGCGTGCACTGGGACGAGTTCGGCGAGGTCGAGCGCCTCGCCAAGGCGGTCACCCGCGAGTACAAGCGCGGCTCGTTCCTGCGCGAGGTCGCCGAGCTGGTCTGAGCGCCGCCGGGCCGCCGGACGCTCCCACGCGTGTCGAGCGCGGTGGCCCGCCTCACGCAGAATTCGAGAGCCGCGGATTCTGCCGCGGCGTCAGTTGCGCACGGCCAACCGCGGCAAGTCCGTGAATGGCCCGCCTACGGGCAGTGGCCGACCATGTCGAGGCGGGCGAGCTGCGAGAGCTGGTTGAGCGCCTCGTCGAGCGTCCGCCCGCTCGCCTGCTCGAAGTCGTCGCCGCGCCGCGCCTCGGCCATCCAGGCGAGCCCCCAGCCGACGCTCCAGCCCTGCTCCTCGAGCTGGTGGAGGACGGTCTCCCACTCCTTCGCGCACTCGAAGCGGAGGGCGACGATCGCCTGGAACGTCGCCTTCAGCAGCTCGAGGTCGAGGCTCGTGGGCTCGACCCTGTCGGGAAGCCGAACCGTGATCGCCCTGTGCTCGGGCATCGTCGCGCTCCTTTCACAGACCGAACTTCTCCACGATCTCGTTCCTGCCCAGGCCGAGGATGCCGTGACGGCGCCCGACCTTGACGAACGCCTCGATCGCGGCGTCGAGGTGCTCCTTCTCGTGCGCCGCCGAGAGCTGCGTGCGGATGCGCGCCTGGCCCTTGGCGACCACCGGGAAGAAGAAGCCGACGACGTAGATCCCCTCGGCGAACAGGTCGCGCGCCACGTCCTGCGCGAGCTTGGCGTTGTAGAGCATCACCGGCACGATCGGGCTGTCCCCCGCCTTGATATCGAAGCCCGCCTCGGTGAGCAGCCTCCGCCAGTAGGCGGTGTT
>DATIYW010000197.1:0-39271 GCA_035517415.1 Thermoanaerobaculaceae bacterium | reverse complement strand
CGTGTTCAACGAGCACGCGGTCAACTACCCGGCCGGCGTCGGCACCACGGTCTACACCTCGCGTAACGCTGGCCACGGCCTGGTCGCGTTCAACCCGTTCACCACCAAGCCGATCCAGTGCCCGACCGGCGACACCGCCGCACAGTGCACGGCGCTCGGCGCCAACTGGCAGCTCTCGCCGACGTTCGGCCAGCCGCTCACTCCGACCACCGCCTCCACACAGGGCGCCTACCAGCTGCCGAGGACGTACGTGATCTCCCTCGGCGTCCGCTTCTAGTCGGCGATCCGCTCATCCTCCGGGCCCCGGTCTTGGCGACCGGGGCCCGTTCCTTTGCCGCCCCGTGGCGCGCCCGCCCGGCCGCCGATGCGCCGGGCCGCAACCACCCCTCGTTCCTTGACGATTGATACACCCGTTTGATACGTTAGTTTCGGCTGGGGTGGAGACACGCGCATGACGACAACCGAACACGGCATCTCGCAGTCGGAACACGGCGCCGCGACCCGCGAGCGGCTCCTCGACGCCGCCGAGGAGCTATTCGCGGCGAACGGGTTCGCCGGCACCTCGATCCGCGACATCACGACGCAGTCGGGGTGCAACGTGGCCGCGGTCAACTACCACTTCGGCGGCAAGTCCGCGCTCTACCGCGAGGTGTTCCGCCGCCGCCTCACGGTCCTGCGCGAGCAGCGCGTCGGCAGCGTGCAGCGCGCGCTCACGCGCGGGCGCACGCCGCCGGTGCTCGAGTCGGTCCTGCTCGCGTTCGCCAACGCGTTCCTCGAGCCGCTCGTCGAGGAGAGCCGCGGCCGCCTCCTGATCGAGCTGTGGTCGCGGGAAATGCTCGACCCGCAGCTGCCGCCGCAGACGTTCGACCTCGAGGTCGTGGGCCCGGTCCAGGAGGTGCTCGGCGAGGCGCTCTCCACCGCGGCGCCCGGCCTCTCCCGAGGCGCGGCCCGTGCGTGCGTGGTCTCGATCGTCGGGCAACTGGTCCAGATCGCGCGCCGCGCCCGCTGGGCCGCGCTGACCGGGGCGCGCAACGGCCACGCCCCGCGCCTGGAGTCGATGGTCCGCCACGTCGTGCGCTTCTCCGCCGCCGGCATTCGCGCCTGCGCGCAGGGGGATTTGGCGATCCCGGCCGCGGCCCACCGTGCGCCCCTGGCCGGGCCGGCGGCCGCGATGCATCGACGGCAAGGAGACTGAACCATGCTGCCCAGTTCCTATTCGCGTCGGCGCCGCTCGTGGCGTCGGGCGGGCGCGGGGGTCGCGCTCGGCCTCGGCCTCGGCTGGCTCACCGCCTGCGCCTCGGTCGGACCGCGCGGGTTGACCGCAGCCGCGCCGGTGCCAGACAGCCCCGCCAGACCGGTCGAACTGCCCCCGCCGCCGTCCCCGACGCCGACGCCAGCACCGGCGATCCCGGCCGATCTGCTCAAGCCGGGCGCCGCCTTCTCGCTGGCGCAGGTCGCCGACGTCGCGCTCGCCAACAATCCCGTGAGCCGCACGACCTGGCTCCAGGCCCGCTCCGCGTCCGCCGCACTGACGAGCAAGAAGGGCGCGTACTACCCGAGCCTCGACCTCACGGCGGGTGCGTCGCGAATGCGCGCGATCGCGCCCGGCCTGGTGCCTTACGACGAGACGACCTACGGTCCCGGCATCGACCTCAACTACCTCCTCTTCGACTTCGGCGGTCGATCCGGCAGCGTCGAGGAGGCGCGGCAGGCGCTCCTCGCCGCCGACTACGCGCACAACTCCGCGATCCAGGGCGTGATGCTCGGCGTCGAGCAGACCTACTTCGCCTACCTCGGGACGAAGGCGCAGCTCGCGGCCGCGCGCGAGACCGTCAAGGCGGCGCAGGTCAGCCTCGACGCGGCCAAGGTGCGGCACGACGCCGGGGTGGCGACGATCGCCGACGTGCTCCAGGCGCAGACCGCGCTCTCGCAGGCGCAGCTCAACCAGGAATCGCTCGACGGCGGCCTGCTCGCGGTGCGCGGCTCCCTCGCCACGGCGATGGGCCTGCCGGCCAGCCTCCCGTTCGATGTCGGCACCCTGCCCGCCGAGGTCCCGCTCGAGCGCGCCCGGGTCGAGGTCGCCAACCTGATCGCGGAGGCCCAGGTGCAGCGGCCCGACCTCGCCGCACTGCGCGCACAGGCCGAGAAGGCCGCCGCCCACGTCGGCACGGTGCGTGCCGCCGAGCTCCCCTCGCTGTCGCTCGCCGCCAACGCCAACCGCACACACTACGCGCTGACCGGCAGCAGCTCGACGATCGACAGCTGGTCGGCCGGCGTGTTCCTCACCTACCCGCTGTTCTACGGCTTCTCGAAGGCCGCCAACCTTCAGCAGGCGAAGGAGGACGCCGCGGCCGCGACCGCCCAGGCCGACACCTTCTCCCAGCAGGTCGTGCTCCAGGTGTGGACGAGCTACTACGCGCTGGAGACCGCCAAGCAGCGGGTCAGCACCAGCCGCGACCTGCTCGCCAGCGCCGAGCAGTCCGAGCGCGTCGCGCTCGGCCGCTACAAGGAGGGCGTCGGCACCATCCTCGACCTGCTCACCGCGCAGACGGCGCTCGCATCCGCGCGCGCGCAGGAGATCCAGGCGCGCACCGACTGGCTGACCGCGGTCGCGCAGCTCGCGCACGACGCCGGGACCGCGGCGACCCTCGGCGACCTCAAGGTCGTGACCGAGCAGATGAGGGAACCATGACCAGAACGAACACCTTCACGATACCCCAAGCGACCACCTCGAACCCGTCCCCGGCCTTCCGCCGCGGACGTCGCGGCGCCGGGCGTGCGCTGCCGACCGCGTTGGCCCGCGCCGCGGCGGCCGCCGCGGCGGCGGCGCTGCTGGTCGCCTGCGGCAACGGGCATCGCGCCCAGGCTGCCCGGCCGTCGGTGCCGGTGACCGTCGCCAAGGTGGTGGAGAAGACGGTCCCGGTCACGTTCCGCGCGATCGGCCACGTCGAGGCGATCTCGACCGTCGCGGTGCGGGCGCGGATCGGCGGCGACCTGCAACGGATCGGCTTCGCCGAGGGGCAGGTCGTGCACGCCGGCCAGACGCTCTTCACCATCGACCCGCGCCAGTACGAGGCGGCGCTCCGCCAGGCCGAAGCCCAGCTCGCCCGCGACCGCGCCCAGCTGCAGCAGGCCGACAAGGACATCGAGCGCTACGCCGGCCTGGTCAAGCAGGACTTCGTCACCAAGGAGCAGTACGACCAATTCGTCACTACCGCCGCATCGCAGCGGGCGACGGTCGAGGCCGACCAGGCGAGCGTCGACAACGCCCGCCTGCAGCTCGCCTACTGCACGATCGTCTCGCCGGTCGAGGGGCGGACCGGCAACCTCATGGTCAAGGAAGGCAACCTGATCAAGGCCAACGACGACAAGCTCGTGACCATCAACCAGATGCGGCCGATCTACGTGAGCTTCTCGGTGCCCGCGCAATACCTGCCGGCGATCCGCCGACGGCCGCTCGACGCGATCCGCGTCCTGGCGTCCGTCCCCGACGGCGGGGCCGCGCCGGCCGACGGCGCGCTGTCGTTCATCGACAACGCGGTCGACACCACCACCAGCACGATCCTGCTCAAGGCCACGTTCGCAAACGCCGACGAGGTGCTGTGGCCGGGCCAGTTCGTCGACGTCACGGTGACGCTCGGCGAGGAGGCGGGCCGGGTGGTCGCGCCGGCGCCGGCGGTGCAGACCGGCCAGCAGGGGCAGTACGTCTACGTGGTGAAGGACGACTCGACGGTCGAGCTGCGGCCGGTCAAGGTCGACCGCATGGACGAGACCGAGGCGGTGATCGCGAGCGGGCTTGCGGCCGGCGAGACCGTCGTCACCGACGGCCAGCTCCGCCTCGTGCCCGGGGCGCGGATCGAGGTCAAGGGAGCGGCGGCGCCGGGGGCGAAGGGCGCATGAGCTTTCCCGGCGCCGGCCCCGAGACGATGGCGTCCTCGGTCGCGACCCCGCTCGAGGAGGAGTTCTCGACCATCGCCGGCGTCGGCCGGCGGTCGTGTCGCAGTCGCTGAGGCTGTTCATCACGCCGGTGATCTGCGTCTACCTGGAGCGCCCCCTCGAGAAGCTCGGGCGTCGCCAGCCGGCGGCGGGCCGGCAAGCCGAGCCCGCGGTCTTCCCGGCAACTTGAGACGCTCCACCTGACCCGTTCGGATCGGCCGAGGGCGGCCGGCCGGACGCCCGCGGCGTCTCCCGCCTCGAGCACGCCGCGCGGAGCCGCGCCTCGGGCTGGAAGTTCGCCGCGCGCAGCGTCGTTTCCGCACACGACGGGATCCCACGCTCCGGCGCCCGGCCCGCGGGTTGGCCTCGACCCCAGCCGCCGCCGCACCGCCGCCGGGGAGTCCGCCGCTGGAGGCACGCGCGTGAACGTCTCGGAACTGTTCGTCCGCCGGCCGGTGATGACGACGCTGGTGATGCTCGGGGTGCTGCTGTTCGGCATCATGGCGTACCGGCTGCTGCCGGTCTCCGACCTGCCCAACGTCGACTTCCCGACCATCCAGGTCTCGGCCACGCTGCCGGGCGCGAGCCCCGAGACGATGGCGTCGTCGGTGGCGACCCCGCTCGAGAAGGAGTTCTCCACCATCGCCGGGATCGACTCGATGACCTCGACCTCGAGCATCGGCACCACCAACGTCACGCTCCAGTTCAACCTCTCCCGTAACCTCGACGCCGCCGCGCAGGACGTCCAGGCCGCGATCGCCCGCGCCAACCGCAACCTGCCGCAGGACATGCCGTACCCGCCGAGCTACCAGAAGGTGAACCCGGCCGACCAGCCGGTGCTCTACCTCGCGCTGACCTCGCCGCAGATCCCGATCTACTCCCTCGACGAGTACGGCGAGACGATGATCGCGCAGCGCATCTCGACGCTGCCGGGGGTCGCGCAGGTGCTGGTCTACGGCTCGCAGAAGTACGCGGTGCGGATCAAGCTCGACCCCAACCAGCTCGCCACCCGCGGCATCGGCATCGACCAGGTCGAGCAGGCGGTGCAGACCGACAACGTCAACCTCCCCACCGGCACGCTGTGGGGGCCGCACACCGCCTACACCGTCCAGGCCAACGGCCAGCTCATGCACGCCGCCGACTACCGCCCGATCATCGTCGCCTACCGCAACGGCAACCCGGTCCGCCTCAACCAGCTCGGCACGGTCGTCGACGGGGTCGAGAACGACAAGACCGCCGCCTGGCTGGTCGACCAGCGCGCGGTGGTGCTGGCGATCCAGCGCCAGCCCGGCACCAACACGGTCGAGGTGTCGCAGGCGGTCCAGGACCTCCTGCCGACGTTCCGCGCCCAGCTCCCCGCCTCGGTGTCGATGCAGGTGCTCTACGACCGCGCCGCCTCGATCCGCGCCTCGGTCAACGACGTCAAGTTCACGCTCCTGTTCACGCTCGCGCTGGTGGTGATGGTGATCTTCGTCTACCTGCGAAACCTCTCCGCGACGCTCATCCCCTCGCTGTCGATGCCGCTGTCGATCGTCGCCACCTTTGCGGTGATGTACCTGCTCGGCTACTCGCTCGACAACCTCTCGCTGATGGCGATCGTGCTCTCGCTGGGCTTCGTCGTCGACGACGCGATCGTCATGCTCGAGAACGTCGTCCGCCACATGGAGCACGGCGAGGCGAGCTTCGCCGCGGCGCTCGCCGGCGCCCGGGAGATCGGCTTCACGATCGTGTCGATGACGCTGTCGCTGGCCGCGGTGTTCATCCCGGTGCTGTTCATGGGCGGCGTGATCGGCCGGCTGTTCCACGAGTTCGCGGTCACCATCGGCGTCTCGGTGCTGGTCTCGGGCGCCGTCTCGCTCACCCTCACGCCGATGCTGTCGAGCCGCTTCCTGCGCCCGCCCGGCGCGCAGCACCACGGCCGCGCCTACCTCGCGTTCGAGCGCTTCTTCGACGGCATGCTGCGCGTCTACGAGCGCAGCCTCTCCTGGTCGATCCGCCACCGCGCGGCGGTGCTCGCGACCTCGATTGCGATCACGCTCGCGACCGGGGTGCTGTTCGTGATGGTGCCGAAAGGGTTCATCCCGAGCGAGGACACCGGCCAGATCTTCGGCTTCACCGAGGCGGCGGAGAGCGTCTCGTTCGACGAGATGGTCCGCCACCAGCGGGCGCTCGCCGAGGTGGTGAAAGGGGATCCGAACATCGCGTCGTTCATGTCCTCGGCCGGCGGCCGGGCCGGCTTCGGCAACAACGTCGGCGTGATGTTCATGCGCCTGAAGCCGCGCGGCGAGCGCCGGCTCACCGCCGACGAGGTGATCAACGAGCTGCGCGGCAAGCTGGCGGCGGTGCCCGGGATCCGCGTCTACCTCCAGAACCCGCCGCCGATCCGCATCGGCGGCCAGCTCACCAAGAGCCAGTACCAGTACACGCTGCAGGGGCCCGACACCGGCGAGCTCTACGCGATCGCGCCGCAGCTCGAGGCGAGGATGCGGCAGATCCCCGGCCTGGTCGACGTCAACAGCGACCTGCAGATCAAGAACCCCCAGATCAACGTCGAGATCGACCGCGACAAGGCCGCGGTGCTCGGCGTCACCCCGGCGGCGGTGGAGGACGCGCTTTACTCCGCGTACGGGGCGCGGCAGATCTCGACCATCTACACGCCCACGAACCAGTACCGCGTCCTGCTCGAGCTCGCCCAGGTGCACCAGACCGACCCCGAGAACCTCACCGAGCTGTACGTCCGCTCGTCCTCGGGTGACCTCGTGCCGCTCGCGTCGGTGGCGCGCTTCGTCCACAACCTCGGCCCGCTCCTCGTCAACCACCTGGGCCAGCTCCCGGCCGTCACCCTCTCGTTCAACCTGCGCCCCGGCGTCTCACTGGGCGACGCGGTCGCGGCGGTCAACGCCGCGGGCCGCGGGCTGATCCCCGCGACCGTCTCGACCTCGTTCCAGGGCACCGCGCAGGCGTTCCAGTCTTCGCTCTCCGGGCTCGGCCTGCTGCTGTTCATGGCGATCGTCGTGATCTACATCGTCCTCGGCATCCTCTACGAGAGCTTCATCCACCCGATCACGATCCTCTCGGCGCTGCCGCTCGCGGGGTTCGGCGCGCTCGTCACGCTGCTGGTGTTCCGCGTCGACCTGAGCATCTACGCCTTCGTCGGCATCATCATGCTGGTCGGGCTGGTGAAGAAGAACGGCATCATGATGATCGACTTCGCGCTCGAGGCGCAGCGCAACGAGGGGCGCTCGCCGGAGGAGGCGATCTTCGAGGCCTGCCTGGTCCGCTTCCGGCCGATCATGATGACGACGATGGCCGCGTTCTTCGGCGTCCTGCCGATCGCGCTCGGGCTGGGCGCAGGCGCCGAGTCGCGCCGGCCGCTCGGCCTCGCGGTGGTCGGCGGGATCATCTTCTCCCAGCTCCTGACGCTGGTCGTCACGCCGGTCGTCTACCTCTACATGGACCGGCTGCAGTCGGCGCTCAGCCACGGGCTGCCGTTCGCCCTCGGCCGGCGCGCCGAGGCGGAGGCGGCGGCGCCGGTCGCCTGATCCGCGCGGCGGCGACGCGCGCAGACGGCGCGCCTGGATTGCGCGCGGCGGCGCCGAGGTTATCGCTCACGTGGAGACTTCCGCCTCCGGCGGCGCGCCGCCGGAGGGCCGCACCCAGATCGAGGACGCGCTCGACCGTCTCGCGCGGGACGGCCTGGTGCGGGCCGATTCGCTGCGCCGGCACCGCGATTCCGGGTCCGTGTTGCGTCGCGAGCGCGCCGACCTCGCGGCCCGGCTGCAGCGCGGGCTGGCCGACGCCGAGCTCGCGTTCGTCTCCGTCGTCCACCTGCAGAACCTGAGCCCGATCAACCGCATCTACGGCCCGTCGCTGGCCGACGCGATCCACGAGCTGGCCGCCGCGGTGATCGACGTGATCCTCCTCGAGTGCGATTCGAGCGCGGAGTTCGGCCCCCACGCCGGCGCGGCGCATCTGATCCTCCACCGGAGCGAGGACTCCGAGGCGGTCCGCCGCGCCCTGGAGCGGATCCAGGCCGCCGTCGCGAGCGCGACGCTCCCGGTCGCGGGCGGCAGCATCCACCCCCAGGCGGTCGCCGCGGGCGTCGACGTCCGCGACCAGGCGCCGTACTCGGCGAACGAGGTGCTGCGGCTGCTCGACCAGGTCGGCCACGACGCCGAGCGCCGGCGCGAGCGCGTACGGTTGATGCAGCGGGGACGGGAGCTGGCGCAGCGTCGCCGCGAGCTCGAGTCGCAGCGCAGCGACGTCGACCTGGTGACGCGCGCGCTCGCCGAGGGTCGCGTCGAGGTCCACTTCCAGCCCGTCGTCGACCTGCGGACCAACCGCCTCTATGACGGCGAGGCGCTCGCCCGCATCCGCCGCAACGGTACGCTCGTCGCCGCAAGCGAGTTCATCGACGCGGTCTACGACCTCGGCGAGATCGTCAACCTCGACTCGCAGGTGTTCGGCCGCGTCAGCCGGCTCGCGGGCGAGCTCTCGCAGATCACGGGCAAGCTGTTCGTCAACGTGTCGCCGGTCTCGCTCGCGTCGCCGGCGTTCCTGCGCGTGATGCGCCGCACCATCGCGGACCTGCGCGCCCAGGGTCTCAAGCTGGTCCTGGTGCTCGAGCTGACGGAGCAGGCGCTGCTCGAGCACGTCGACATCGTGCGCGAGATCCACCGCGAGGACGGCGTCAGCTTCGCGGTCGACGACTTCGGCTCCGGCTACTCGTCGTTCAAGACCGTGTCCGAGCTGGCGGTCGCGAACGTCATCTCGCACCTCAAGATCGACGGCTCCCTCACGCGCCAGCTGCCGGTCTCGAACGAGGTCTACAAGGTGGTGCTGTCGATCGCCAACATGGCGCGCAGCCTCGGCATCAAGGTGGTGGCGGAGCACGTCGAGAACGAGGAGATCCTCGCGCGGGTCCGCACCACCGGCGTCGAGCTCGGGCAGGGCCACGTGTTCAGCCCGGCGCTGCCCGCCTCCGAGCTGGTCGAGCGCTACCGCGGGCGGCGCAGCGACGATGAGCCGCCGTTCACCCCGTCCCAGCTCCACGTCCTCGAGCCGTACCTCGGCAAGGCGTTCGGCGCGTTCTACGACCGGCTGCTCGCCGACCCGCACTTCGCGACGTTCTTCCACTCGGCCGAGCAGGCGCGCGCCCTCGTCGAGCGCCAGCGCGCGACGTTCGTCCGCTCGCTGCACGACGGCGCCGGCGAGCTCCGCGACCGCTACGTCGAGCTCGGTCGGCTCCACCACGACATCGCGATCCCGTTCGCGAGCTTCATGAACGGCGCCGACATCCTCCACGAGGAGCTGCTCGAGGTGCTCGCCAACGTGACCAACGACGGCGCGCTGATCACCAACACCGTCGGCTTCTTCGGCCGGCTCAAGAACCACATGGCGCGCGGCTACCTCGAACGCATGATCGACGCGGACGAGCGCGCCGTCGCCGCGCTCCGCGACGGGCTGCGCGGGGCCGCGGGCGACGACGAGGGGCTCGACGAGGTCGTCGTCGGCTGCTTCGCGGCCATCGCGCGGCGGCTGCGCGAGCCCTCCGGCGCCGCGGCCGGCCCGCCGGCGTTCGAGCGCTGCCCGCTCGCCGCACGGCTGGGCACCGGGAGTGCGGTCGCGCGGTTGTCCGGCGCCGACCGCGATGCGCTCGACCGCCTCCACCGCGCCATGCACGCCGGCGCCGTCAACCTCGACTTCTTCCTCCGGCGCGGGCAGGACCTCGCCGTGCTGCTCCTCTACCGGCAGATCGCCGAGGACTTCCTCCTGCTCTGCGCTCGCCTGCTCGCGTCCGCCGGACCGCCGCCGCCGCGGCGTCCGCAGGCGCCGGTCCCGCGGCCGCGCGGTTAGAATCGCCCGATGAAGACCATCCGCCGCCTCTCGCTGTTCGCCGCCGCGGCCGGCGTCGCCCTCGCGGCGCTCTCGCTCGGCGCCGCATCGGCCACGCCGAAGGTCCGACTGCTTTGGGCCGACGGTCCGAGCGGGCGGCTGCGCGTCGAGGACGGCGGCAAGGGCAACCTCCCGGTGGTGTTCGTCCACGGCCTCGGCGGGAGCCGCGCGGCGTGGGCGGAGCAGCTCGCGCACCTCCGCGCGACGCGCCGCGCGGTCGCCCTCGACCTCCACGGCATGGGTGAGTCGGCGCCGTCGCCGAGAGGCGACTACTCGATCGACTCGTTTGCCGGCGATGTCGCAGCGGTGCTGCATACGCTCCGCATCAAGCGGGCGGTGCTGGTCGGGCACAGTCTCGGCGGGTCGGTGATCGGCGCCTTCGCCGCCCACGACCCGCACCGCGCGGCGGCGCTGCTGTTCTGCGATCCCGCCGGCGACCTCTCGCACTTCCCGCGCCAGGAGCTCGAGGCGCAGTGGCTCTCGAAGCTCGCCCCCGAGAGCTACGACGCCTATCTCCCGGTCTGGTTCGGCGGGATGCTCGGCGCGGCGCGCCCGGAGGTCCGCGAGCAGGTGATGCGTCAGGTCAAGCTCACGCCCCGCGAGGTGATGGCCGGCGCGTCCCGCAGCCTGTCCACCTACGACCCCAAGCCCGCGCTCGACGGCTTCAAGGGCCCGATGCTGACCGTGGTCACGCCCGCGAACCAGAAGCCGTTCAGCCTGCAGAACCTGGTCGGGAACCTGCCCGCCAAGGTGATCGACGGGACCAGCCACTGGGTGATGATGGACAAGCCGGCGGAGTTCGACGCGGCGATGGACGAGTTCCTCGCCGCGGTGAAGTGACGCGGCGGCTGGCGGCGCTCCCTGGCGCCGAGGTCGGCTGCGCCGCGCGGGCGAGGGTGGGTCGCTACCGGCCTACTCGAACAGGCCGAGCGCGTCCGGGTCGCCCTTGCCGCGCCGCACCAGCACCGGCTCGCGCTCGGAGAGGTCGACGACCGTCGACGGCACGTTGACGAGCATGCCGCCGTCGACCACCAGGTCGACCTGGCCATGGAGCGCGGCCTCGATCTCCGCCGGGTCGAGCAGGTACTCCTCGCTCGCGTTGCGCACCGAGGTGGCGAGCAGCGCGCCGTCCGCCTCCGCCAGCAGCGCCGTCACGATCGGGCAGTCGGGCAGGCGGATCCCAACCGTGCGACGCTTGTGGAGCATGATGCGCGGCGCCTCCGAGGTGGCCGGGAGGATGAACGTGTACGGCCCCGGCAGGACCCGCCGCATCATGCGGAACACCGGGTTCGTGATCCCCTTGGCGAAGCGCGTGGCGGTGGAGAGGTCGGCGACCAGCAGCGAGAGGCGCTTGGCCGAGGTGATCCCCTTCACGCCGTACAGCCGCTCGATCGCCTCGGGGTGGTCGAGGGCGCACACGATGGCGTAGACCGTGTCGGTCGGCACTACCGCCACGCCGCCGCGGCGCAGTACCTGGGCCACGCGGGCGATCAGCCAGGGCTCGGGCTCGATCGGGTCGATGGTGAGCAGCACGGCGGCCTCCGCGACCGGAGCACCGTTCTAGCCGCCCGCCGCGCGGCAGTCAAGCGCCGCGCCCCCACGCCGCCGCCGGGAACTACGGCTCGAGCCTCGCCGTCATCGAGATCGCGGCGTTGAGCAGCCGCGAGATCGGGCACCCCGCCTTGGCGTTGGCGGCCGCCTTCTCGAACGCGGCCGGGCTCGCGCCCGGCACCTTCGCCGCGACGTCGAGGTGGACCTTGGTGACGGTGAACCCCGCATCGGTGCGCTCGAGCGTCACGGTCGCGGTGGTGCGGACGCTCTCCGGCGTCAGCTTCGCCTCGCCCAACTGCGCCGAGAGCGCCATCGAGAAGCATCCGGCGTGGGCCGCCGCGATCAACTCCTCCGGGTTGGTGCCGACGCCGTGCTCGAAGCGGGTCGAGAAGCTGTACTGCGCGTCCTTGAGCAAACCGCTCCCGGTCGAGACGGTCCCCTTGCCGCCCTTGAGATCGCCCTGCCAAACCGCGCTTCCCTTGCGTTCCATCGCGAGCGTCCTCCCTTTCACCACCAGGTCCCGCCACGCTACCACCTGCAACCGCAGGTGCCAACCGAGGCTTCCCTCCGTGCGCCCGGCCAACGCGGCGCGCGGCCCCGCCGGCGAGGAAATGTCGCGCCGGCGGAGGCCGTTTCCTGCACTCGGACGGTACAGCCAGTCGGTACGCGGGCGCGCCGGTCCCGTCGCGGCGCGCCGCCCGCGGGCCGGCGTTCGGGGCGCCGTCACGGCCGTGATTGGACGGTAGCGATGAGCGAGCAGATCGAGGGCATCCACCACGTCACCGCGATCGCGGGCGACCCGCAGCACAACGTCGACTTCTACACCGGCGTGCTCGGCCTCCGCCTCGTCAAGCTGACCGTCAACTTCGACGACCCCGGCACCTACCACGTCTACTTCGGCGACGAGGCCGGCCGCCCCGGCACGATCCTCACCTTCTTCCCCTGGCCCGGGGCGCCGCGCGGGCGCCGCGGCGTCGGCCAGGCCACCAGCGTCGCGTTCTCGGTCCCCGCCGGCGCGCTGGGGTACTGGAGCGAGCGCCTCGACCGCCACGGCGTCACGCGCGAGACGCCGCGCGCCCGCTTCGATGAGACGGTGCTCCCGTTCCTCGACCCCGACGGGTTGAGCCTCGAGCTCGTCGCGCACGAGCCGGCGGCGGCGCGGGCGCCGCGCAACGGCGGGCCGGTGCCGCCCGAGGTCGCGATCCGCGGCTTCTTCGGCGTGACGCTCGCCGAGGAGGGTTACGAGCGCACCGCCGAGATGCTGACCCGAACGCTCGGCTTCCGCCTCGTGGGCGAGGAGGGCAGCCGCTTCCGCTTCGCGACCGGCGCCGGCGCGTGCGGGGGCGTGGTCGACCTCGCCTGCCTCCCCGACGCCGTGCGCGGCCACACCGCGGTCGGCAGCGTGCACCACGTCGCCTGGCGCACGGCCACCCCGGAGGCGCAGGCGGCGTGGCGCGGGCGGCTGGCCGGGGCGGGTCTCGACGTGACCCCGGTGATCGACCGGAAGTACTTCCGCTCGGTCTACTTCCGCGAGCCCGGCGGGGTCCTGTTCGAGATCGCCACCGATCCGCCGGGGTTCGCCGTCGACGAGCCGGCGGACGAGCTCGGCTCGCATCTGATGCTCCCCGCGTGGCTGGAGCCGGCGCGGGCGCGGGTCGAGCACGCGCTCCCGCCGCTGCGCCTGCCGCAGCCGCTCCACGCGCGATGAGCGCGGCGCGCGGCGGCCCGCCGCTCGTCCACCGCTGGGTCGCGCCGGGGAGCGGGGCGCCGCCGCTCACGCTCCTCCTCCTCCACGGCACCGGCGGCGGCGAGGACGACCTGATCCCGCTCGGCCGCGCGCTGGCGCCGGGCGCCGCCCTGCTCTCGCCGCGGGGCGCGGTCGACGAGAACGGCCTGCCGCGCTTCTTCCGCCGCCTCGCCGAGGGCGTGTTCGACATCCCCGACCTCACCGCCCGCACCCACCAGCTCGCGGACTTCGTCCTCGCCGCCGCGCGCGCCTATGCGTTCGACGCGCGGCGCGTGGTCGCGGTCGGCTTCTCCAACGGCGCCAACATCGCCGGCGCGCTGCTGCAGCTCCGCCCGGAGCTGCTCGCCGGCGCGGTCCAGTTCCGCCCGATGGTGCCGCTCGTGCCGGCCTCGCTGCCGGACCTCGCCGGCGTGCCGGTCCTCGTCGCCGCCGGCGTGCTCGACCCGATCGTGCCCCGCTCGCAGGCCGAGCGGTGGGTCGCCCTGCTCGAGAGCGAAGGAGCCGAGGTCACGCTGCGCTGGGAGCCCGCCGGTCACTCGATCGCCCGCGCCGAGGCCGAGGCGGCGCGCGCCTGGCTGGCCGAGCGGTTCGCGCTCCCGGCGCGCCCACCGCTCGCGCCGCCGAGCTGAACGGCGGGAACATCGCGCCCGCGCCGCGGTCTCATGTCGGCATGGAGGTTGTCGGTGAGCGCCGCACTGCCCTATGGTGACGTCATGAGCCCGTGGCCGAGCGTCGCCGACGCCGGGGCGCCCCCGGGCGACGCGGATGGGGCGCTCGTCGCCCGCGCGCGCGGCGGCGAGGAAGCCGCGTTCGAGGCGCTCGTGAGCCGCCACGAGGCGATCGTCTACCGCACCTGTCGGCGCCTCCTCGGCGATCCAGACGACGCGCTCGACGCCACCCAGGAGGCGTTCCTGCGCGCCTACCGCGGCATCGCCCGCTTCCGCGGCGACGCCTCGTTCCGCACCTGGCTCGTCGGCATCGCGATCAACGCCTGCCGCAGCCGCCTGGCGAGCGCCGACACGCGGCGGCGACGGCGCACCGAGAGCCTGCAGCCCGCGAGCGACGAGCGCCCCGACGCCGGGCGCGCCCTCGCCGACCCGGCGCCCGGCCCGGAGGCGGACGCATTGGGCGGCGAGCTGCGCGACCGGCTCGTGGCCGCGCTCGCCGCGGTCTCGCCCGAGCACCGCGAGGTCCTCGTGCTGCGCGAGATCGAGGGCCTGGAGTACGCCGAGCTGGCGCGGGCGGTCGGGGTCGCGGAGGGGACCGTGAAGTCGCGGCTGGCGCGGGCGCGCGCCGCGCTGCGCGCCGCGCTCGAGGGGGTGTGGCCATGACCTGCGAGGAGTTCCGCCGCCGGCTCGACGGCGACGATCCGACGATCACCGGCGAGGCCGCCGCCCACCTCGAGCGTTGCGCCGACTGCCGGCGCCTCGCCGAGCGCGCCGCGTCGACACGGCGGGCGCTGCGCGCGCTGCGCGAGGAGGCGCCGCCGCCGTTCCTCCATGCCCGGGTGATGGCGCACCTCCGCGCCGCTGCGCTGCGCCCGCGCTGGTGGAACCTCGCCGTTCGCCCGGCCTGGGCCGGCGCGGCGCTGGTCGCGCTGCTGCTGGTCACGGTGTCGGGCTACCGCCTCGCCGAGTGGCTGCGCCCCGCGCCGCTGCCGCAACCTCCACCCATCACCGCCAGCGACCTCCAGGCGCCGGCGCCCGCCGGGGAGAGCACGGTCAAGGCCGCCCCGCCCGCGAAGAGCAGCGCCGCACCCGCCGCGCCGGCGACGCGGCACGCCGCCAACGGCGGGGCGGTCGCAAAGCACCGCCAGACGGCGCCTCGCGCGGCAGCGCCGTCCGCCGGGAAGTTCGCGCCCGCGCCGCCGGCGCTGGCGGCGCAGCGCGAGGAGGCCGTCGCCGCGAGCGGCGGCGCGCCGGGCGCGGTGGCCGCCGACGGGACGATCGCCGCGGACGCGACCGGGAACGCCGCCGCGGCCGGCGAGCTCCGCGAGAGCGCTCGACTCGCGAACGCCGCACCGGCGCGCCCGGCAGCGATGGCGCCGCAGATGCAGGCGATGGCGGCAACGTCGCACATCGCGATCGCATGCGAGCTGGCCGGCGACCATGGCGTGGTGGCCCGCTTCCGGCTCGCGCCCGGGGAGGCGCCGCCGGGCGCCGCGGTGTGGACGGTGACCGTCGCCGCCGACGGCTCGCTGGCGGTGCGCGACCCAGCCGGCCGCGATCTGCCCGCCGCCCGCCGGCCGGTCGCCGTCGCGCTCGCTAACACCCGCCTCGCCGCCGGGACGTACTCGCTGCGCCGCGTCGCTCCCTGACCGGCCGCCTCGACGCCCGGCCGGGAACCTCCGGCCACCGGCCCGGTCTCATGCGGCGAAGGGAGACCGCCATGAACGCCAAACCGCCTTTCGCCGCACTCGCCCTCGGGATCGCCGCCCTCGCAGCCCCGGCTGCGGCCGCCACCGACGGCCGCTTCTCGCTCCAGGTGCTGCTCGACGGTACGCCGCGACCCGAGTACCGGGCCCGCGGCACCGTCTACGTCGAGGCGGTGCGCGGCCGCGACTACGTCCTGCGCGTCACCAACCCGCTCCCGGTACGGGTCGCGGTGGCGCTCGCGGTCGACGGGCTCAACACCATCGACGCGCGCCACTCCGCCGCGCGCGACGCCGCCAAGTGGGTGCTCGACCCGTACGAGACGATCGAGATCTCGGGCTGGCAGACGAGCGGCAGCGAGGCGCGCCGCTTCTTCTTCACCGGCGAGCGCTCGTCGTACGGGGCGTGGCTGGGCCAGACCGCGAACCTCGGCGTGATCGAGGCGGTGTTCTACCGCGAGCGGACGGCCCCGGTCGCGGTGGTGCAGAACATGGCGGCGCCGCAGGCGGACGCCGGCCGGGGAGGCTCCCCGGCACCGTCATCGGTCGGCGAGAGCGCGGGCGAGGCACAGCGGAAGTCCGCATCCGCCGTCGGGTCGGGCCGCCTCGCCGATGACTACGCCGCCACCGGGATCGGCGAGGTCACGCGCCACGAGGTCGAGCGGGTGCACCTCGACCTCGAGGACGCCCCGGCGGCGACGGTACGGATCCGCTACGAGTTCCACGAGCAGCTCGCCCGCTTGGGGGTGCTGCCAGCGAGCCCGGACCCGCTCGACCGTCGCGAGCGGGCGCGCGGCTTCAACCGCGGCTACTGCCCCGATCCCGCCGGCGGGCGGTTCTGATCCCGGCCCGGGTCGCGCCGGCACGGCAGGGCGCCGGCGGTTGGCCGTGGTCGGCCGCCGCCGGCGCTACGGCGTCTCGCAGGGGTTGAGCCCGCGCATCCGCTGGTAGTGGAACTCGTCCACCACCGGCTGGCCGTCGCGCCGCCGTTCCACCGTCACCACCATCTCGTCGGCGCCGGTCCGCTTGTAGGTGATGCGGGCGGGCTTGTTCGGGTCCTCGTGCTCGAACACGGCGTCCGCCGGTCCCTGCGAGAGGAGGCGGAACGCCATCGGCGCGTCCTTGCCCTCGACGGCGATCAGGCCCGGTTCGAAGTGCCGCAGGAGCAACGTGGGGCCGGCCGCTCCGGTCTCGATCGCGGCGAACTCGTAGAACGCGATCTTCCCCGCCTTGGCGTAGCGCGACATCCCCATCAGCGAGCCGTCGACCTGCGCGGCCCAGCGCTCGTCGGCGCAGCCGCCGTCGAAGTTGCCCCACCAGTCGCCGACGATCCAGCCGAACGGCCCCTTGGCGGTGGCCTCGAGCTGCGCCGCGGGCCGCCCGCCGCGCGAGCAGGCGGCCAGCGCCAGCGTCGCCGCTCCGATCGCGAGCAGCGCCGTCCGAGTCCCGACCGACCGTACCGTCATCTCGTCCTCCACCGTCTCATCCCCGCTCCGGCCGCCGCGCTACTCGAGCTTGGCGAGCAGCTTCTTCGCCTGCGCCACGATGAACGGGTGCTCCGGCTCCCAGCGCGGGTCGGCCGTCATCGTCGTCACGGTCTTGAGCTGCTCGACCGCCTTGGCCGTGTACCCGGCGCTCTTGTACGACTCCGCGAGATAGAGGCGCGTGAGCGCGTTGGCGGGCTCGCCCGCGAGCGACTTCTCCAGGTGGGCGATCGACTTGGCCTTGTCGCCGCCCTTGAACCACGGCAGCTTGAAGTAGAGGCGCCCGAGCACCCGGTCCGGACCCCAGCCCTCGACGGCGGGGTCGAGGTCGAGGCAGGTCTGCATCTCCTGCTTGATCGCCGGCACCAGCGAGAGCGACTTGAACACCCCCTTCGCCTCGCCGTAGACGCCGTCGAGCACGCCGAGCCAGAAGTGGCCCTCGACGCCCTTCGGCGCGAGCGCGACCGCCTCGGTGGCGAGCTTGATGCCGCCGTCGAAGATCGCCATCTTCTCGCGGTCGGGAGCGTCGGCCCGCGTGTAGTTGCCGTAGAAGTAGGCGGCCCGCGCGCCCTCCCAGCGCGCCTCGTACGAGGAGGCGTCGGCGGCCGCGACCTGACGGAAGGCGTCGAACGCCGCCTGCGCCGAGGCGGGATCGGCGCGCTTGGCGTAGGCGGCGCGCGCCGTCTCCAGCGTCGCCGGCTGCGCCAGGGCGAGGGCCGGCAGCAGGGTGCACATCGCGCACATCGCGAGGCGTCGGGCTCGGCTCATGCTCGTGCTCCTGCAGCGAAGTCTAGCAGCCATGTGCAGGCTAGAATTCACGCGGAGGCGACAATGGAGTTCGGCATCGTCGGCCTGGAGCTGTCGGGCAAGACCACGCTCTTCTCGCTGCTCACCGGCCACGACCCCGGCGCGGCGCACGGCAAGGGCGCCACCCACGTCGGCATCGCGCAGGTGCCCGACCCGCGGCTCGACCGCCTCTCGGCGCTGTTCAAGCCGCGCAAGCACACCCCGGCCACGGTGCGGTTCGTGGACGTGCCCGGCATCGCCAAGGGCGGCGCGGCGAGCCTCAACCTGCCCGAGCTGCGCACGATGGACGGCCTCGCCGTGGTCATCCGCGGGTTCGAGTCCGAGCTCGTGCCGCACCCCGAGGGGAGCGTCGACCCGGCCCGCGACCTCGAGCTGCTCGAGACCGAGCTGCTGCTCTCCGACCTCGCGGTCGCGACCAACCGCCTCGACCGGCTCGGGCGCGAGCTCGGCAAGCGCCGGGCGCCCGAGCTCGAGGCCGAGCGCGACGTGCTCACCCGCTGCCGCGCCGCGCTCGAGGGCGGCACGCCGCTGCGCCGGCTCGGCCTCTCCGCCGAGGAGCGGCGACTGCTCAAGGGGTTCACCTTCCTCTCGCTCAAGCCGATGCTGGTGGTGCTCAACGCCGGCGAGCCGGATGCCGCCGACCTCGCCGGCGCGGTCGCGCGCTCCGGCCTCGCGCCCCGGCAGGACGAGCCGGACGTCGCCGTCAGCGCCGTCTGCGCCACGCTCGAGGAGGAGATCTCGCGGCTGGCGGCGGCGGACCAGGCGAGCTTCCTCGCCGATCTGGGGCTTCCCGACCGCGCCCTCGACCGCCTCCTGCGCGCCGCCTACGCGCTGCTCGGGCTGATCTCGTTCCTCACCGCCGGCGACGACGAGTGCCGCGCCTGGTCGATCCCCGCCGGCACGCCGGCGGTGAAGGCGGCCGGCGCGATCCACTCCGATTTCGAGCGCGGCTTCATCCGCGCCGAGGTCGTCCCCTGGGAGCAGCTGCTCGAGGCCGGCTCGTTCGCCGCCTGCCGCGCGAGGGGCGTGCTGCGCCTCGAGGGCAAGGACTACGTCGTCGCGGACGGCGACGTGATCACGTTCCGCTTCAACGTCTGAGGGTGCCGGCGGCGCTACTGCGTCGCCGCCGGGGTCCGGGTCGGCCGGGGCTGCGGGAAGCCGGGGGGGATCCTCACGGCCGGCGGAGCCGCGGGGGCGGCGGGGGGAGCGACCACCGGGGTGGCGTGGGTTGGCGTCGCCGTTGCCAGCGGCGCCTGCACGCGCGGCGCCGGCGGGGGCGCGGGCGCGGCGGGAGGCGGCGCGTTCTCCGGCGGCTTGCCCGGGATCGCCTCCATCATCCGCCGCACGGCGTTGGGGTCGATCGAAGTCACCTTGAGCGTGGAGGCGCGCGCCAGCGCGTCGTAGCGGGTGAGCTCGGCCTCGGTCTGCAGGTCGGAGTCGAGCACGAGCGGGTTCTTCGTCGGGTCGGCGAGCTCGGGGGCGAAGCGGTAGGCCTTGGCGTAGTCGCGGATCGCCGCGTCGCGCCGGCCGGAGCGCTCCTCGGCGAGCGCGAGCATGAAGCGCGCGTAGCCGTGGCCGGGGCGCTCCGCGAGCGCGCGGCGGTAGTACTTGACCGCCTCCCGGTCGCGCCCTTGCCGCTGCAGCACCAGGCCGAGCCGGTAGGCCGCCTCGAAGTCGTGCTTGTCGAGGTCGAGCGCCTTGCGCAGGTAGCGCTCGGCGTCGACCGGGAACCCCTTCTCGAGGAGCAGCACGCCGAGGTCGCCGAGGTCCCACGAGGTGGCCTTGCCGGCGCGCTCGAGCGCGAGGTAGTTGAGGATGGCACGGTCGAGCGGCCGGTCCGGCGAGAGGTAGCGCTCGAAGACCGCCGCGGACACCGACGCGGCGAGAAGCACGATCAACGCACCGACCGACCAACGTCTCATTCCTGCCTCCTCCGGCGCACCCGCGCCCGCACCCTCACCGCGCCGCCGTCCTCCACCACGTCGAACCCCTCCACGACAGCGCCCTGGCCCTCGAGCTGGCGGCGCTGCGCCTGCAGCGCCTCGCGGAAGCGGCCGTAGTCGACGGCCGCGGGCGCGCCGTTGCGCCCGAGCGCCGCCGCGTAGCGGTCGAACGTCTCGCGGTAGTCGTCACCCGTCTCTGGTACGGGCGCGGGAGCGGCGGCGTTGGGGCGGCGAGTCGCCGAGCCGTGTCCCGCCCGGGCCTCCTCGTGATCCCGCAACATCCTCTGCCAGAGCTGGTTGTAGGTTGAGAACCGATGCAGCATCTGGTCCAGTCGGAACTGCTCGGCGGCGGTGCGGCCCTCGCTGCGGCTGATCTCCTTGAGGCGCCGGTCGAGCGCGGCGCGCTCGCGCTCCGGCGGCAGGGGAACGAGCGGGTCGTGGGCGAAGTAGCGCTCCCACTTTCGCGCCAGCTCCTCGAGCCAGCGGTCGAATTGGGCCAGGTTGTCGCTGCCCCCCATCGGCCGCAGCATACACAATCCGCAGCGGATCGCGCCGCGGGGAGGGCTACAATCCTCGCCGTGCCAAACCGTTTCGCGGCGCTGCCCGCCGTCCACCGCCTGCTCGCGATCGAGGCGCTGGAGGACGCCCGCAACACCCACGGGCATCGCACCGTGCGCGACGCGGCGCGCGAGACGCTGGCGGCGGCGCGCGCGCGGATCGCCGCCGGTGCGCCGGCCCCGGCGCTGGCCGAGCTCGCCGGCGAGGTCGAGGCGCGGCTCGCCCGCGCCACCGCCCCCGCCTACCCGGAGGTGGTCAACGCCACCGGGGTGGTGATCCACACCAACCTCGGGCGCGCCCCCCGCCTCGCACCCGCGCTCCCCGCCTACCTCGCGCTCGAGCTCGAGCTCGACGGCGGCGGGCGCGGCGAGCGACTCGCGCCGGTGGCCTCGCGCCTCACCCGCTACTTTCGGGCCGAGGCCGCCAGCGTCGTCACCAACAACGCCGCCGCGCTGGTGCTGCTGCTCGCCGCGCACGCCGCCGGCCGCGAGGTGATCGTCTCGCGCGGCGAGCTGATCGAGATCGGCGGGTCGTTCCGCCTGCCGGAGATCATGGCGGCGAGCGGCGCGCGGCTGGTCGAGGTCGGCTGCACCAACCGCACCCACCTCGAGGACTACGCCGCCGCGATCGGCCCGGACACCGCCGGCATCCTCGTCGTCCACCGCTCCAACTTCAGCCTCGACGGCTTCGTCGCGCAGCCAGAGCTCGTCGACCTCGTTCGCCTCGGGCGCGACCACGGGCTGCCGGTGTGGGTCGACCAGGGCTCGGGCTGCCACCTCGACCTGGCGCGCTACGGCCTGCGCCGCGAGGCGACCGTGCGCGAGCTCCTCGCCGGCGGCGCCGCCGCCGTGCTGCTCTCCGGCGACAAGCTGCTCGGCGGGCCGCAGGCCGGCATCGTGGTCGGCGACCGCCCGGCGATCGCGCCGCTCGCGCGCCACCCGCTGCGGCGCGCGCTGCGCCCGGACAAGAGCGCCCTCCTCGCGCTCGCCGCCACTCTCGACGCCTACCTCGCCGAGCGCCCGGAGGAGGTGCCGCTCTACCGCCTGCTCGGCGTCCCCGAGACCGATCTCCGACGCCGGGCGCGCCGGATCGCGGCCCAGCTGCGGCGCGCCGGCTTCGGCGCGCAGGCGGTCGCGACCCGCGCCGTGCTCGGCGGCGGCACCACGCCCGACCAGACGCTGTCCTCGTGGGCCGTGACGCTGCCGGCGACGGAGGAGACCGCGGCACGCCTGCGCCGCGGCCGCCCGGCGGTGGTCGGGCGCGTCGAGAACGGCCGCGTCGTGCTCGACCTGCGCGCGGTGTTCCCGGCGCAGGATCGCGGCCTCGCCGGGGCGGCGATCGCCGCCGCCCGGGGCTGACCGGATCACGGCGCCACGCAACTCGGCCTAGGGTGTGAGGGACGCGGCCTCGACGCCGAGGAAGCGCGCCAGCTCGCCGCCCTCGTCGCCGACCAGCGCGAGCGCGACGCGGCGCGCGCTCTCGGCCGTGAGCCCCCGCCGGCACGCCGCCGGGTCGAGGCCGAGCTCGGCCACGCCGACGGGGCCGCCGCCGGCGAGGATCGCCACCCGCTCGAGCAGGTTGCCGAGCTCGCGCACGTTCCCGGGCCAGGGCGCGAGCACGAGCGCGGCCATCGCCGCGGGCCGCAGCAGCGGGGCGCCGACGCGATGGTGCGTCGCGGCGCGGGCGAGCAGGTGGGCGGCGAGCGCGGGGATGTCCTCGGGCCGTTCGGCGAGCGCCGGCAGCCGGATCGGGAACACGCTCAGCCGGTGGTAGAGGTCGCGCCGCATCGCGCCGGAGGCGACCGCGGCGTCGAGGTCGCGGTTGGTTGCCGCCACGACTCGCACGTCGGTGTCGACCTCACCCTCGCCGCCGAGCCGCGTGACGCGGTGCTCCTCGAGCGCGCGCAGCAGCTTGGCCTGCGTCGCCAGCGGCACCTCGCCGACCTCGTCGAGGAAGAGCGTGCCGCGGTGCGCCTGCTCGAACCGCCCGACGTGGCGCGCCGAGGCGCCGGTGAAAGCGCCCCGCTCGTGGCCGAACAGCTCCGACTCCACCAGCGTCTCGGGCACGGCGGCGCAGTTGAACGCCACGAACGGGCCGTCCGCGCGCCCGGACAGCCGGTGCAGGCCGCGCGCGAACAGCTCCTTGCCGCTGCCCGAGGCGCCGAGCAGCAGCACCGCCGCGTCGGTCGGCGCCACCCGGCGCAGCGCCGCCACGGCGGCGAGGAAGCCCGGCGCGCGGCCGACCAGCTCCGGCAGGTCGCCGCCCGAGGGCGGGGCGCCGAGCAGCGCCGTCCGCGGCGCGCAGGCGGCGCGCAGCGCGGCCAGCACCCTGTCCATCTCCAGAGGTTTCGAGAAGTAGTCGCGCGCGCCCTGCTTGAGCGCCGCCACCGCGGTCTCGACCGTGGCGAAGCCGGTGATCAGGAACACCGGCAGCCAGGGGTCGGCGGCGCGGGCGGCGGCGAGCACCGCCAGCCCGTCGGCGCCCGGCAGCTTGAGGTCGGTCACCACCGCGAGGAACGGCCCGGCGCCGCGCAGCCGCTCCACCGCGAGGTCGCCGCGCGCCACCGTCTCGACGCCGTAGCCCTCGCGGGCGAGCGTGGCCGCGAGCATCTCGAGCAGGCTGCGGCGGTCCTCCACCAGCAGGATCGGCGCGCTCATGCGACCCCCTCGCGCGGCAGGCGCAGCACGAAGCGCGACCCGCCCGTGGGGCGCGGCTCGTACTCGACCTCGCCGCCGTGCAGCCGGGCGAGCCGCCGCGCCAACGCGAGGCCGAGCCCTCCCGACGGCTTGGTGGAGGCGAACGGCAGGAACAGCCGGTCCCGCACCGCCTCGCTCACGCCCGGTCCGTCGTCCTCCACCACCACCCGCGCCCAGCCCGCCAGCGCCTCGACCCGCACGCGCACCGCGCCGCCCGCGGCGGCGACCGCCTCGGCGGCGTTGCGCAGCAGGTTCTCGACCGCGACCGCGATCGCGAGCGGGTCGGCGGCGACCTCCGCCGGCTCCCCCTCGACGCCGAGCGCGAGGGAGGGGAACGCGGTCCGCAGCTTGCGCGCCGCCTCCTCGACCAGGTCGAGCAGCGCCACCCGCTCGCGCCGCAGCTGCCGCGGCTGGGCGAAGCGGAGGAAGCGGTCGAGCAGGTCGGCAAGACCCTCGGCCTCGTCGTTGATCGCGGCGGTGAAGCGCGCGCGCTCCGGCGCGCCGGCGTCCGGCAGCAGCCGCGCGTAGCCGCGGATCGTCGCCAGCGCGTTGCGCAGCTCGTGCGTCATCCCGGCCGCCAGCTCGCCCACCGCCGCCATCTGCTCGCGCTCGGCGAGCGCCCGCTCGAGCGCCTCGAGCGCGGTGCGGTCGGTGAGGAAGACGACCTCGCCCTGCGCCGCTCCGGAGGCGGCGAGGAGCGGGAAGCGGCGCACCTCGACGACGCGCTCGCCCAGCGCGACGCTGGCCTCGCCCGACGCCACCGCCGCCGGCAGCGGCCTCTCGAGGGCGAGCGAGTCGCCCACCAGCACGCTCGCCGCGCCGTTGGCGGCGCGCACGGTCCCTCCCGCGTCGGTGATGACGACGCCGGCGGCGGACTCGCGCGTCAGCACCTCGGCCAGCACCGCCAGCTCGTCGGCGCGCTGGCGCAGGGCCGCCTCCGACTGCTCGAGGCGGCGCACGGTGGTGCGGAACGTCTCGACCAGGAAGCGGTCCTCCGCCTCCTCGCCCGGCCCGCGGCCGACGCGGACCGCCTCGGCGAGCAGCTCGCGGTAGGGCGCGAGGAGGCGGGCGATCAGCGCCCACGCGAGCAGCGCGCCGCCGACCGCGACCGCAATCGCGAGCGAGGCGCCGAACGTGCGCAGCCACCCCGCCGCGCCGGTCCCGGTCGCCGGCACCACCGCCCGCACCGCCCGCCCGCCGTTGAGCTGCTGGTAGGCGACCAGCACGTTGCGCCCGCCGACCTTGACCGGGCCGGCCACGCGCTCGCCTTGCCGCTCCCACTCCGCGCGCGATCCCCACGGCCACCACGCCGGCTCGACCGGGCCGGGGTCGCCGACCGTCTCCACGACCCGGTCGCCGTCGAGCACGACCAGGCCCCAGCCCTCCTCGCGCAGCGCGGCGGCGTAGCGCGGCGCCTCGCCGCCGGCGATCCGCGCCGCGAGGATCTGCGACGCCGCGTGCGCCGCGCGCCGCGCCTCCTCCTCGACCAGCCGGGTCATCACCACCATGCCCGCCATCTGCGCCACCACCATGCCGACGAGCGTCAGCAGCGCGGCGCCGAGCAGCCACTGCGCCTCGCGGAAGCGGCGCGAGGGCAGGCCGCTGCTCACGGCGCCACCCAGCCGAGCAGGCGCAGCAGCGCGCCGCCGGCGAACAGCACGACCAGCGCCCCGGCGGCGAGGAAGCTGCCGAACGGCAGCTCGGTGTCGCGCCGCCCGCGCCCGGCCAGCAGCAGGCCGATTCCGACCGCGGCGCCGAGCGTGGAGCCGAGCGCGAGCGCGAGCAGCATGCCGCGCCAGCCGAGGAACGCCCCGATCATCGCCAGCAGCTTGACGTCGCCGAGCCCCATCCCCTCGACGCCGCGCACCCAGCGGTAGACCACCATCACCAGCAGCGGGACGGCCACGCCGGCGGCGGCGCCGAGGAGCGCGTCGGCGATCGGCACCAGGCCGCCGGCGAGCGAGCCCGCCAGTCCCGCGACGATCCCGGGCAGCGTCAGCACGTCCGGCAGGAGGTGGTGCTCGAGGTCGATCAGCGCGAGCGGCAGCAGCAACCCGGCCAGCACCAGCGCCTCGACGCCGCGCAGGCCGAGGCCGAAGCGGGCGGCGACGCCCACCGCCAGCGCGCCGCTCGCCAGCTCCACCAGCGGGTAGCGGATCGAGATGCGCTCGCGGCAGCGCCGGCAGCGCCCGAGCAGGAGCAAGAACGAGACCACCGGCAGGTTGTCGAACCAGCGCACCGGCGCGCCGCACGCCGGGCAGTGCGAGCCCGGCCGCAGCAGCGACATGCCGCGCGGCAGCCGGTAGATCACGACGTTGAGGAAGCTGCCCACCACCAGGCCGTAGGCCGCGACGACGGCGAGCACGAACCCGGCGGGAAGCGACCCGTCAGCCACCGGTCCTCCCGCCGGCGGTCGCCGCCGGCGCCGCGTCGGCGCCGCTCGCGAGGCCGGCCGCGCCGGCGATCCCGGCCCGCGCGGCCAGCGTCTCGTAGAGCGCCTCCTGCCGGCGGACCATCGCGTCGCGGTCGAACTCGTCGAGGCCCTCGCCCGCGTGCGCGGCCAGGCGCGAGCGCAGCTCCGGGTCGGCGAGCAGCCGCCCCACGCGCTCCACCATCGCCCCGCCGTCGCCCGGCGCGACGAGGTAGCCGTTCTCGCCGTCGCGCACCACCTCGCCGACGCCGTCCACCGCCATCGCCACCACCGGCACGCGGCAGGCCAGGCTCTCGACCAGCACCCGCGGCAGCCCCTCGAAGCGCGAGGTGAGCGTGACGAGGGTGGCGGCGGCGTAGACCGCCGGCATGTCGCGCCGCCAGCCCGGCATTGCGAGCCGCTGCTCGAGCCCGGCGGCCGCGCGCAGCCGCTCCAGGCGCGGCCGCAGCTCGCCGTCCCCGACGAGCAGGAAGCGCGCGTCCGGGAAGCGCGGCGCGAGCGCCGCGGCGAGAGCGACGAAGCGCTCCGGCGCCTTCTGCGGCTTGAAGCACGACACCTGCACGACGAGCGGCGCGGCCGGCGGGATCTCCAGCTCCTCGCGCAGCGCCGCGCCGGCGCCCGCCGCCGAACGGAAGCGGCGCAGGTCGATGCCGGAGCGGATCACCTCCGCCCGCTCGGCGCGGAACAGCCCGCGCCGCACGCCCTCGTCGCGGTTGGCGCGCGAGACCGCGACGAACGCCGTGGTCCAGCGCGAGGCCAGCCGCTCCGCCGCGACGTACGCCGCGCGCACCGGCACCGCCTGGTGGGGGCCGAAGCCGAAGCCGTGGACGGAGTGGACGACCACTGGCACGCGCTCGAGCCGCGCGGCGAGGCGGCCGAGGATCCCGGCCTTCGACGAGTGGGTGTGGACGATCGCGGGGGCGAAGCCGCGGATCGCGCGGCGCAGCTCGCCGAGCGCGCGCAGGTCGGCGAGCGGCCGCACCTCGCGGCGCAGGTGCGGCAGCTCGAAGCGCCGCACGTCGGCGAGCACGCGCGCTTCCGCCAGCAGCTCGCCGGTGTCGGCGCAGGCGAGCGCGACCTCGAAGCGGCGGCGGTCGAGGCCGGCGACGGTGTCGAGCGTGTTGCGCTGCGCCCCGCCGAGCTCGAGCATCGTGATCGCGTGGAGGACGCGGAGCCGGCTCATGACGAGAGCCGCCGCGCGACCTGCGCCCCGTCGTGCAACGCGTCCTCCATCGTCGAGTACTTCCACTCCGCCCAGCGCCCCGCCAGCACGACCCTCGCCTCGCGGTAGGCGTCGCGCAGCGCCGCCACCGCCGCCGGGCGCCGGGCGTCGAAGATCACGTAGGCGGGGTCGAGCCGGACCAGCTCCTCGACCTCCACGTCCGCCCGGTCGCGCAGCAGGCCGAGCGCCTCCAGGCCGGCCAGGCATCGCTCCGCGAGGTCGGCGGGGAGCGCCGCGCCCGACGGGAAGCTCACCTCGACCGAGAGCGTGTGGCGGCCCGGCGGCGCGACCCGGCCGTGGTTGGAGGGGATGCCGACGCGGTAGAACGGGTAGCGCTCCTCGGGCACGTAGAGCCAGTGCTCGCGGCGCGGCGCCTTCCCGCGCACGCCGAGGTTGAGGTTGGCCACGCCGACCGCCCGGAGTTGCGCCGCGGCGCCGGCCTCGCCTGCCGGCAGGTCGACGGTGATGGCGGCGAGGTGGGAGAGCGGCGCGGTGGCGACCAGCGCCTCCCATCCCAACCGCTCGCCCGAATCGAGCTCCACCTCGCGCGCCGCCAGCGACACCGCCCGCACCGCCGCGCCGAGCCGCAGGTCCGAGGCGGCGGGCGCGAGCGCATCGGCGAGCAGCTGGATTCCGCCGGAGCGCGGGTAGAGGAACGTCGCGTTGTAGCCGACCGACTTGCGGTAGAGGCCGAACGCGCCGTCGACCACGTCGGCGAGCGCGGGGCGCGGCACGTAGCGGCCCACCCACTCGGTGGTCAGCTCGGCCGGGTCGGTGCAGTAGAGCTTGCGGTTGTAGGGGAGGAAGAAGTGGCGCGCGAAGCCGGCGCCGAAGCGCTGCATCACCCAGTCGGCGAAGCTGTGCGCCTCGCTCTCGCCGGGCCCCCGCCGCAGGGTGGCCTCGACGAAGCCGAGCACGCAGTCGCGGCGGATCTCGGCGGGCAGCCGATAGGTGTTGATCTGGATCGGGTAGGGCGTGACCGTCCCGGCCAGCGCGATCCCCGCCCGCCGCCGGTGGGTGCGCAGCGCGCGGCGGATGCCGAGCTCGTCGAGCAGCCGCAGGCTCTCCTCGCGCTGGAGGTGGAGGAGGTGGCCGGTGAGGTCGAAGTGGTAGCCGGCGCGCTCGATCGTGCGGCAAGCGCCGCCGGTCCGCGCGCCGCGCTCGAGCACGATCGGCCTTCGGCCCGCCCGCTCGAAGTGATAGGCGGCCGACAGCCCGGTCAGCCCGGCGCCGATCACGACGATCCGTCCGCTCACGGCGGCTCCATCCGCACCCGCGCCAGCAGCGCCAGGATCACCACGATGGCGAGCACGTAGGTGCCGAGCACGACCACCCCGGTCTCCCACGGCCACAGCGCCGCGGTGCCGACGCCGATCAGCCCGCCCGCCGCGGCGATCGCGAGCACCGCGGTCACGGCCCGGCGCACGCTGCCGCCCAACGCCCGGCGCAGCCGCAGCGGGAAGTGGTCGGGGCTGCCGTGCCAGAACGGCTTGCCGGCGCGGGCGCGCAGGAGGGTGACGTAGGCGGTGTCGGCGAGCGGCACGGCGAGCACCGCGACCGGGCCGAGGAAGCCGGCCGGGCTGCGGTCGCTCCAGCGGATCGCAATCGCGAGCGCGCCGAGCGTCAGCCCGGTTGCGAGGCTGCCCGCGTCGCCGAGGTAGATCTTGGCCGGAGGCGCGTTGAAGACGAGGAAACCGGCCAGGCCGCCGGCGAGCGCGAACGAGGCGGCGGCCTCCGGCAGCTCGCCGGTGGTCAGCGCCATCGCCCCGAGCGCGAGCGCCGCGATCGTCCCGACGCCGGCCGCGAGGCCGTCCATGACGTCGAGGAGGTTGAACGCGTTGCACACCGCCAGCAGCCACGCCGCGGCGAGCGGCAGGCGGAGCGGCTCCGGCACCTCGGTCAGCTCGATCACGGCGCCGCTGCGCAGCAGCACGAACACCGCCACCCCCTGGCCGAGCAGCTTGGCGGCGGGCGTGAGCACGCCGAAGTCGTCGATCAGCCCGACCAGCAGCGTCAGCGTCCCGGCGAGCAGCAGGCCGAGGAGCAGGCCGTTGAACGCGGACACCATCCCGAGCGCCACCAGGTAGGCGAGGAACACCGCCACGCCGCCGAGGTAGGGGACCGGCTCGGCCTGGTGCTTGAGCCGGCCGTCGGGCCGGTCGACGATGCCGAAGCGCAGCGCCGCCTGCCGCGCCACCGGCGTGAAGTAGAGGCCGAGGCCGAGGGCGAGCACGAACGCGAGCGGGACGAGCATCGGGCTCATTGCAGCTCACCCAGGCGGCGTCGCGGCAGGCGGCGCCGCTGCGCCAGCGCGCGCCCGACGCGCGGCAGCCGCGCCCACACCGCCGGCGCCGCCGCCGGCCGCCGCGCCAGCACGTAGCCGAGCATCGCCAGCTCCGCCGGCAGCAGGACAGGCGCCCTCAGCGCGAGGTCGCGTCCGTGCAGATTGCGCAGCAGCGTCGCCCAGCGGTTGACCACGATGTCGCCCGCCTGCGCGGCGGGGCGGCGGAAGATCAGCCGCCCGCGCCCCGCGGCGGCGGTCGCGCCGCGCCGGTGAATGGCGACCGCGCGCGGCTCGTAGACGACCTTCCACCCCCGGTTGCCGACGCGCCAGCCGAGGTCGAGGTCCTCCCAAAAGGCGAAGAACTCGCCCGGGAACACCTCGCCGTCGACGCGCACCGCCTCGAGCGCCGCGCGCCGGTACACCATCCCCGCCCCGCACGCGCTCAGTACCCGGTCGGGGGCCGGGAAGGCGCCCGGCGCCTCGCGCCCGTAGCCGCGGTCCCGCACCTGCAGCAGCCAGCGCGTCAGCACTTGCCCGCACGAGTCGAGGTGGATCCCGTCGGGGCGCTCGAGCCGCCCCGCCACGCCGCCCACGCCGGGATCGCGGTCGAGCGCGGCGAGGCAGGCGGCGACGAACGCTGGCGCCGGATGGCAGTCGGGGTTGAAGAACGCGACCGCCTCGGCCGCCGGACCGAGCGCCGCGAGTCCGGCGTTGCAGCCGCCGGCGTAGCCGCGGTTGTCCGGCAGCGGCAGCCCGCGCACGCCCGCCGGAGGGTGCTCCGCCACCGCGCGGCTGCCGTCGCTCGAGGCGCAGTCGACGAGCACCACGTCGAGCGGGACGGTCTGCGCCGCGAGCGCCGCCAGGCAGCCGGGCAGGTCGGCGCCGCCGTTGAAGTTGACCACGATCGCCGCGGCCCTCATCGACGGCCCACCTCGCGCCAGATCTCGAGGTGCCGCGCGGCGACCGCCTCCCAGCTGAACCGCGCCGCGAGCGCCGGCCCCGCCGCGCGCAGCTCCGCGGCGCGCTCCCCGTCCTCGAGCACGTGTCCGAGCGCCGCCTCGAGTGCGCCGGCGTCGCCGCTGGGAAACAACTCGACCGCCGCGGCGAAGTGCTCGCGGTGGACCGCGATGTCCGACGCGACCACCGCGGCGCCGCACGCCAGCGCCTCCAGCACCGGGAAGTCGAAGCCCTCGCCGCGCGAGGGCGCCGCCACCGCCGCCGCCGCGCTGAACAGCCCGGGGAGGAGCGCGTCGTCCACCCAGTCGACGCGCCGCACCCAGGCCGGCAGCTCGCGCAGCGTGGCGGTCGGCGCGCGCACCGCGCCGACGATCACCAGCTCGAGGTCGGAAAGCCGCCGCCGCAGCGCGCCGACCGCCGCCACCGTCAGGTCCGCGCCGCGCCGCGGCTCGAGCGCGCCGAGCTGGAGCACGAACGGGCGCTCGAGCCCGAGGCGGCCGGCCGCTGCGCGCACCTGGTCGGCAGTGGGCGGCGCGAACCGCGTGCGGTCGACGCCGTAGCCGGTGAGGTGGACCCGCTCCGGCGCGATGCCGCAGCGCTGGGCGATCGCCGCCGCCACGCTCGCCGAGCCGGTCATCACCGCCGCCGCGCGGCGCGCGCCGCGCACCAGCAGCCGCCGCAGCGGGCTCGCCCAGGGATGAGGGAACCATTCCGGGTGCTCGAGCACCAGTACGTCGTGGATCGCCACCGTGACCGGACAGCCGGGGGCGAGCGGCGGATAGTAGAACGGGAAGTGGAACGCGCCGAATCCGTCGCCGCAGGCGCGCTGCATCTCCCACAGCACCCACGGCAGGGTGCGGCGCGGGCGGTCGGGCTTGAGGACGGCGAGCTCGACGTCCGGGTGGGCAAGCGCCGCGCAACCCGCCAGCAGCCCCTCGAGGTAGCGCGCAACGCCGGCCCGCGGCGGGAGCAGGCACTTGCCGTCGACGCCTACCCGCATCGGCCGCGCCGTCCGCCGCGGTGGCGAGGGGTGATCCGACCCGGCGCTCCCGGCCACCGCCCCGCCGTGGCAGTATGGTGTCCGTGCGTGTCGGGTTCGACGCCCGCGCCGCGTTTCTCGACCCCCACCGCGGCTTCGGCCGCGTGACGCGGTCGCTCGCCGCGGCGCTGGTGCGCCTGCTCCCCGGCGAGGTCGTGCTTTTCGTCCCCCACGGCGTGTCTGTCCCGGAGCCATGGTACCCGCTCGCGGCGCGGATCGTGCGCCTGCGCCGCCCGCGCCGCGGCGCGTTCCTGTTCGACCCGTGGGCGTGGCGCTACGCGCTGCGCCGAGTTCCGGTCGACGTCCTCCATCTCCCGGCGTGGACCGTCCCGCCGCGCCTCCCGGCGCCGGTGGTGGCGACGTTCTACGATGCGACGCCCTTCCGCTTCCCCTCGCCGCCGCAGGCGTGGCGGCGGCGGCGCGCGCGCCTCGCGATCACCTCCCTCGCGCACGCCGACCGCGTCCACGCGATCTCCCGCCACGCCGCCGCGGAGCTCGATCAGTTCGTGCCGCGCCGCCGGGCCCCGGCGGAGGTCGTCCACCTTGGCGTCGACGAGACGTTCCGACCGGGATCCGGCGCCGGAGGCCTGCGCCACCTCCTGTTCGTCGGCGGCGGCGAGCCGCACAAGAACCTCGACCTGCTCCTCGACGCGCTCGCCGGGGAGGGCGCCGAGCGGCTCCCGCCGCTGCTCGTGGTCGGCGCCGCCGCCGACGCCGCGCTCGAGTCGACGGTGCGGCGGCGCGGGCTCGCCGCGCGCGTGCGCCTGGCCGCGCCGTGCGGCGACGGAGAGCTAGCCGAGCACTACCGGCAGGCGCTCGCCACCCTCGTGCCGTCGCGCAACGAGGGGTTCGGGCTGCCCGCGCTGGAGGCGATGGCGTGCGGCTGTCCGGTGCTCGCCGCCGACGCCGGCGCGCTCCCGGAGGTCTGCGGCGGCGCCGGCCGCCTCCTTCCGAGCGACGATCCCGCCGCCTGGCGCGCGGCGCTGCTCGCGCTCCTCGACCACCCCCGGGAGCGAGCGGCGCTGGCGGAGGCCGGGATCGCGCGCGCCCGCGAGTTCACCTGGGAGCGCAGCGCCGACGGGCTCGCCCGCCTCTACCGCGCCCTCGTCCGCGCCGACAGCTCGCGGATCTGAGCGCGCACCGCCGCGTCGCGCGCCGCCGTCGCCTCCTCCCACCGCCCGGGGAAGCCCGCGAACGGGCACGCGCGGGCGCGCGAGGCCCACAGCGTGCGGAAGTTGGCGAGCCAGGCACCCTCGCGGTCGAGCGACCGGCCGGCGCGGAATTCGGCCTCCGGCAGGTCGTCGAGGTGCGGCGAGACCTCGTCGGCGAGCGCCGCCACCTCCCGCGGCCCGAGCAGCAGCGCGCGGCCGAACGCGGCCGCGTCGGTGATGCCGGCCTGCGCGAGCGCGTCGCGCAGCCCGGGCGCGACGAACGCGGACCAGCGCGCGTCGAGCTCGCCCGGGCGCTCCGTCCCGGTCAGCACCGTGACGTCGTCGAGCGCCAGCGGATCGACCCACACGCAGGCGTCGGGGAACACCTCCCAGAACGCGCGCAGCACCGCCAAGTAGGAGTCCTCATCGAGCGCGGCCATCGGTAGGCGCACCGAGACCACGCCCCCGGCGCGGAGGTGGCGGCGGCAGAGGGCGAAGTACTCGCGCGTGTAGCTCCCGCCGTTCCCCGCCGCGGACGGATCCCCCGCCTCGGCGAGGATGACGTCGAAGCGCTCCCGGGCGTCGCGCAAGTAGCCTCGCCCCTCCTCGCGCACCAGCGCGACGCGGGGATCGGCGAGCACCCCGTGATTGACCGCGCCGAACAACGTCCCGGCGCGCGCGACGAGGTCCGCCGAGGGCTCCGCCACGACGATCCGGCGCACCGGGTGACGCGACACCGCCCAGGTCGTCGCACCGGAACCGAGGCCGATCACCAGCACCGTGTCGGGGTGCGGGGCGAGCAGCAGCGCCAGGTGACCGCGGAACAGCTCCGCGGCGGCCAGCCCGGGCGGCGTGCCTGCGACCGGCGCGCCGTCGAGCTCCACCGACCGCCACGCGCCGCGCGGATCGTCGTGCCAACGCACCACGACGGTGCCCGCCACGCCCTCGCCGACCTCCTCGACGCCGGCCGCGCGCCCGCCGGCGACGGCCGCGGGCAGCGCCCGCGCCGGGAGCGCGACCGCCTCGACGAGCAGCAGCGCGCCGATCGCCGCGCCCGCCACGCGCGCCCCGCGCGAGCGCGCCTCCCCCGCGCCGGCGGCGGCGCAGCCGAGCGCGAGGGCGAGGATCAGGCGCTGCACGCCGAGCAGCGGGATCAGCGCGAGCGGCACGGCGAGCGCGGCGGCGAGCGCGCCGAGTGCGGCCGCGGCGCCCGCGACACGCGGCTGCGACGCGAGCGCTAGGCCCGCGCCGAGCGCCAGCGCCGCCGGCAGCACCACCGCCGCGACCGCGGCCCCGAGCACGAGCTGCTGCCGGGCGAACCCCGCCAGGCGGAGGCTCGCGGCGAGCGCCGACAGGCGGCCCCCGGCGCCGGCGAGGACGAGCGCCTCGACGCCGAGGGTCACGCCGGCCGCGGTCAAGGCCCCGGCGAGCCCCGCCCGCGGCCGCGCGCCGGCAGCGCGCGCCAGCGGCGCACCGGCGGCGAGCCCGGCGAGCGCGACCACCACCAGCTCGACGCCGACGTAGACGCGCGGACCGAGCCCGAGCGCAAGCACCCGTGCCCAGGACGCCGTGGATCCCAGCGCCGCGAAGCCGGCGAGGAAGGACAGCGCGCCGCGCGCGCGGCCAGCCCCCGCCGACCAGCCGGTGCCGGCGGCGGACGCGGTGCGGTCCCCGGCCAACCACGAGGCGCCGGCAAGGATCGCGCCGAGCGTCGCCACCAGGCCGAGCGACGCGCGCTCGCCGGCGAGCGCCAGGCCGAGGTAGGAGGCGAGCGCCACGCCGGCCGCGCCGCCCGCGAGCGTGGCGCTGAGCATGCCGCCGAGCCGGGGCACGGGCGACGACCGCGCCGCGAGCAGCGCGAGCGCGGCGCCGAGCGCCAGCGCCGGCACGAGCAGGAACGCGCCCGCGGCGGCGTAGCGGACGCCGGCGGCGAGCATCGGGCCGCCGCGCGGCGAGAGCGCAACGGTCTCGGCCACCCGCTCGATCGCCGCCAGGCACGGGCCGGTGGCGAGCGCCGCCGCGACCAGCACGGTCGCCGCCGCCGCGAGGGCGCGTGACGGGCGCCTCGAGCGGCGAGCGCGCCGCTCCCCAAGCGCGCTGCCGGCCGCGATCCCGCCGAGCGTGACGGCGAGGATGACCACCGGCGCCGCCGCCGTGCCGCCGAGCAGTCGGCCCACCGCCCGCCACCACACCGTCTCGCCGGCGAGCGCGACGAGGCCGAAGGCGAATGCGAAGAAGCTCACGAGCGCCGCCACGCCGACCCGAGCAGCACGAGCGCGCTCGCGCCGGAGATCGCCAGTCCGGCGATCAGACCGGGCGGCCGGTAGCTCGCCGTCACCTCGTGGCCGCCGGCCGGCACGCGGAGGCCGTGGACGATCCCCGGGCCGGCGACCGTCGAGGCGGCGCGTCCGTCGACGCGGAAGCGCCAGCCCGGATCCGGCGTGGCGAGCCACAGCAGCACGCCGTCGCCCCCGTCGACATGCACCCGCCAGGCCCGCTGGTCGTCGCGCACGAGGTTCGGCGTCACCTCGCCGGCCGGCACCGGGGCGCGGCCCGTCTCCGGCACCTCCCGCACGACGAGCGCCTCCGGCCAGGCGGCGGGGTTGTCGGCGACGACGAGATCGCCCTCGCGGCAGATCACCTCGAGCCCGGCCACCGGGTGCTGCGCAACCACCCGCCGCGCGCCGAGCGAATCGAGCCACCAGCGACCGCCGGGGCCGCGGTCGGCGGCGGCGAGGTGGGCGGCGAGCGCGCGCGACTGTAGCGGCGCGAAGGTGCGTGCCATTTCGCGCCCGTCTAGGAGCGCCGCGTAGCCGAGGCCGAGCGCGGCGCGCCGGGCGGGATCGCTGCCGGCCCAGGCGAGCTGCTCCCGCGAAGGCTCGACCGCGTACACGCGCCCGCTCGCGCCGCGCTGCGCGGCCAGGCAGAGCGCCGCCGCCGGTCGCGACATCGAGGGCAGACCCGCGACGTCCGCCGCGCGGACGAGCAGCGCCGCGCTCCCCGCCAGCGCCGCGGCCGGCGCGGCGGGGCCGGCCAGCACCGTCGCGGCGGCGAGCGCCTGCACCGCGCTCTCGCTCACCGCCGCCCCTGCCGCTCCGGCGATGGCGAGGCCGGCGGCGAGGACGGCCGCGCCGATCCACGCCGGGCGGCGGCGCACGGCGGCGGCGCCGGCGGCGGCGAGCGCCACCACCGCCGGGAAGACGAGCCTGCCCGGAAAACGCACCAACCCGCCGGTCAGCGCCGCCCAGGCGGCGTCCGGGCCGCGCACCCCGGCCAGCACGCTCGCCGCCAGCAGCACCCAGCCGCACCCCGCCAGCGCCCGGCCGGCGCGTGCGCCCGAGGCCAGCGCCACGGCGCCGAGCACGAGCACCCAGAGCGGGACGGTCGGGTGGGCGACGAACCGTTCGGGGCGCGGTGCCAGCGGCGCGCCCGGCAGCGCCAGCGCCGGGAGGTCGTCCACCCCGACCGCGCCGGCGACCACCTCGGCCACCGGCCGGCCACTTCCGCGGTCGCCGCCGCGCACCCAGGCGGCGAACGGCAGCGCCTGCGCCGCCACCAGGCCGGCGCCGAGCGCAAGCCCCGCCACGGTCCGGCGCGCCGGCGCCAGCGCCAGCGCCACCGCCGCGCCGACGAGCGCCAGCTGCGGCTCCGCGGCGAGCCAGGCGAGCGCCGCGAACAGCGCCAGCCGCCGCCAGGCGCCGGCCGCGGCGGCCCACCACATCCACGGCAGCCACGCGAGGGTGTCGAGGTTGTTGAGCACGCCGGCGGCGTCGAGCGTCGGCCCGGCGAATGCCGCGCCCCAGCCCGCCGCCACCGCCAGCCAGGGGCGCGCGCCGAGCCGACCCGCCAGCAGCATCGTTCCGACCGCCAGCACGCCGAGGTGCAGCCCGGCCTCGAGCCATACCGCCCGCGCCGGCGGCACCAGCCCCGCGAGCCACGCCGGCGGATAGAGGACCCCGGTCTGCGGGTTGGCGAAGTACGGCTCGCCGCACCCCACGTCCGGGTCCCAGAACGCCCCCCGCTGGCCCGCGAGCACGAGCGCCGTGCGCGCACGCAGCGGCACGAAGTAGTCGGGGAGGTCGCGGTGCGCCGGGACGAAGCCGGCGAGCGCCGCGAGCGCGAGCGTCGCGCCCGGCAGCGCCGCCACGACGAATCGCCAGACCTGCCTCATCCCGGCCTGCCCAGCGCGGTGCGGAGGCGGCCGAGCAGGCGCGGATCGGCGTACGCCAGGCCGTGCTCGTAGTCGCTGACGAACGCCGCCGCCCGTGCCGAACGCCGCGCGGCCTCGGCGCGGTCGAGCGCCTCCGCGGCGGCGGCCAGCTCCCCGCGCTCCAGGCGCACCTGCGCCAGCTCCAGCCACGCCCCGACGAACCGCGGCTCGAGCGCGACCGCGGCGGCGAGCGCGGCGAGCGCGCCGTCGCGATCGCCGGCGAGGTGGAGCGCCCGCCCCTCGCCCGCCGCGGCCCAGACGTCGAGCCGGTTGGCGCGCCGCGCCCTGGCGAAGGCGTCCGCGGCGGCCTCCGTCAGCTCGGGGTCGCGGCGCAGCCTGGCCCGATCGAGCCTCACCTCGCCGAGGTCGCGCCAAGTGCGGGCGTCGCGCGGGCGGGCGGCGCACGCGCGAGCGAGCAGCGCCTCGGCGTCGGCGAGCGCCGCATCGTCGTTCGGCTTCGCCCGGCTCGCCGCCGCCGCGGCCGCGATCAGGCGATCCGGCGAGGCGCCGATGCCGGCCTCCACGCCGGCGAGGATCGCTGCCGACGGGATCGCCACGGCGAGACCCGCCGCGACCGACCACATCCACCCCGGGCGCGGCGCCCGGAGTCGGCCGCGCGGCAGCACGGACGCGAGCGCCAGCGACGCCGACCAGGCGACCGCCGGCACCACCAGCTGCGAGCTGAACGCCGACGTGGCGGCGACCGCGGCGGCCACCCCCCAGCCGCGCGCATCGCCGCGGCGCAGCCGCCGCAGCACCGATGCGGCGAGGCCGAGCATCAGCGCGGCCCCCGGCGCGCCGAGCGTCGCGGCGCCCTCCAGGTAGTCGCTCTCGGCCAGCGAGGGGATGCGGGCGAAGCGGGCGAAGTCCTTGTCGCGGGGGAAGTTGTGCGGCAGGGCCGCGTCCGCGTAGCCGCCCGGGCCGCTGCCGAGCGGCAGCTCCGCCGCGATCGTGCGCGCGGCCACGCCCCAGATGCGGACGCGCTCGAAGCGGAGCGGGTCGCGGTCGAGCGCGAGCCGCGCCGCGAGCCCGCCGGCGGCGGCCAGCGCCACGATCGCCGCCGCCCAGCGCAGCCGGCGCGGGCCGCGCCCGAAGCCGGTCCACGCCAGCGCCACCGCGGCCAGCGCGACGAGCGCGCCGCGCGAGCCGGACGCCACGATCCCCACGGCCGCGATCGTGGCGAGGAGGCCGCGCCAGCCGCGCCCGAGCGGCAGGAAGGGGGCGAGGGCAAGCGCCAACAGCGCCAGCGTCGCCGCCAGGTCGGGGTTGTCGAACGGTCCGGCCGGCCGCCCTCCCCGCCACGCCCGCTCGAGGACCATCCAGGCGGCGGCGACCGTACCGGCGACCGTCAGGGCGAGCCGCGCCCATGCCGCGGTCCGCGGCGCGGCGGACGCGAACGCGAGCAGCGTCGCCACCGCTCCGACCGCCACCGCGGCGGCGGCATCGACCGCCGCGACCGGGCGGATCACGGCGTCGAGCGCCGCCCACGCCACCAGTGCGGCGAGCCAGCCGACCGGGGAGCGCGCGACCGTCCCCCGCGCGGCCGAGTGCGTCGCGAGGGCGGCCACGACCGCGACCGTCGCCAGTGCGACCCCGGGGGCGAGCGCGGCGCCGCGCGGCGCCAGCACCCAGGCGGCGGCGACCGGGACGAGCGCCGCCGGAAGGACGCGAGCTAGTACGCCGCGCACCGGCTCTCCAGCTCGATCAGGCCGCCCTGCCACGGCGCCCGCCGCCGCGCCTCCCGCGCCCACACCAGCGCCTCGGCGGGCCGGCCCGCGGCGAGCAGGAGCCGGGCGCGCGCCTCCGCCCACGCCGCCGAGACCGGCCGCACCCAGCCGCGCCCCGCCAGCGCCTCGTCGAGCGCGAGCAACGCCTGCGGCGGGCGCCCGGCGTCGATCGCGAGCTCGGCACCGAGCTCGAGCGGGGTGACGGTCCACGGCGTCCAGGCGGCGCTCGCCAGCGCCCGCGCGGTCGCGCGCTGCGGGGACGCGGCGGCGATGCCATCGAGCTCCGCCTCGCCGCGCCACGCCATCGCCGCGAGCAGCGCGCCGGCCCCGAGCAGGACGACGAGCGGCGCGGAGGGCAGGGCGCGGGAGGGCAGGGGCCGGAGGCGCCCGGCGAGCGTCCCGAGCAGAATCGCCCAGGGGAGCAGCACCTCCGGGGCGTAGGCGGAGAAGTCCACCAGGTTGTGGAGCGGGAGCACCGCCACGGCGGCGGTCAACGCGAGCGCGGAGCGGGACCCGTCGGCGAGCAGGCGGACGAGCGCCACCACGCCGACGGCGAGCAGGCCGGCGCCGGCCAGGCCGAGCTCGGCGAGCAGCTCCAAGTAGGTGTTGTGGGCGTACGGCGTGATGTTGCCCGCCGCGGTCGGGGCCAGCAGCCCCGCCTGGCCCACGCCGCCGAGGCCGACGCCGAGCCAGGGGTGGCGCGCGAACGCCCACGCGGCCGTCTCCCAGTTGATCCAGCGCAGCCGCAGCGGCTCGATCGTGGCGAGATCGTGTCGGCTCGCGATCACCGCCACTGCGAGCGCCGCCAGCGCAGCGAGGGCGGTCCACGCCGCCCGGCGGCCACCGCCCTGGCGTGCGAGCAGGAGCAGCAGCGCGGCGGCGACGAGGAGGGCGGCGAGCGAGCGGGTGGCGGCGACCGCGGCGGCGGCCACGGCGACGAGCGCGATCCAGCCGCCGCGCGCCCATCCCCGCGCGCGCCGCGCCTGCTCGACCAGCAGCGGCACGGCGAGCAGCATCAGCGCGGCGAAGTGGCCGGGAAGTGCCGCGGTGCCGAACGCGCGCCCGCTGCCGAGGCGGACGGCGGCGGCCTCGCGCCACGCCGGCGGCAGCTCGCCCACGAGTCGCTGCGCCCGCTGAAGTCCGCCCGCCAGCTGGGCGAGCGCGAGCGGGCCCGCGAGGGCGAGGCCGGCGGCGAGCGCAGCCAGCAGACCGTCCCCGAGCGGGGCGCGCCGCGCGAGGCCGAACAGCAGCGCCGCCGCGAC
>DATIYW010000196.1:0-6366 GCA_035517415.1 Thermoanaerobaculaceae bacterium | reverse complement strand
CGCCGCACCCCATCGGCTCCTCGAGCGAGAGCTCGGCCGCGATCCCGCGCGAGACGGCGAGCCGCGACAGCGCGGCGAGCATCGCGTTCGGGCCGCACGCCAGCACCCGCGAGTAGGAGCGCCCGGCCGCGAGCCGGCGCTCGAGCGCCGCCGTGACGAAGCCGCGCTCGCCCCGGCTGCCGTCGTCGCTCGTCGTCACCAGCTCGCCGCCAACCGTCGCCGCGAGCGCGCCGCAGCGCTCGACCTCGATCAGCTCCGCGCCTGTGCTGGCGCCGAGGTAGAGGTCGAACCGCTGCCCGCGCGCGGCGAGCACGGTGGCGGCGAACAGCACCGGCGGCAGGCCGATGCCGCCGGCGACGAGCGCGAGCGGGTCGCGTCCCGGCGTGAGGTCGAAGCCGTTGCCGAGCGGCGCGAGCAGGTGCAGCTCGTCGTCGAGCGGCGCGCTGCGGAGCAGCCGGGTGCCCTTGCCGACCTCTTTGACGAGCAGCTCGAACTCCGTCCCGCTCCCGCTCCGCGACACACCGGCAAGCGAGAAGGCGCGGCGCAGGAGCGGGTCGAACCCCGGCCCGCACGCGAGCATGCCGAACTGGCCCGGGATCGCGTCGACCGGCTCGTCGGCGGCGAGGGTGAGACGGAAGCAGGTCGGGGAAAGCGGGGCGCGCGCAGTCAGCCGGACGGCGAGGTCGCGTCGCGCTATCATGCCGCGGCATTATGCGTCACCTCCGCCGGCTTGGCCACTGTGTAGCGGCGGGCGCTTTCGCCGGCGCCATTCTCGCCCCGCTCCAGCTCCTCCTCTGGCCCGAGCTCCACGTCGGCCCGCTCTCCGCCGCGCTCGTGCTGGCGGCGTTCGCGAGCTGGGCCGCGGCGTGGATCGGCGGGGTGCTGTTCGTTCTCACCGAGATCGCCGCGCTGCCGATGCCCTACCTCGGCGGCCAACGCGGGTTCTCGATCGGCCTCTGGCGCTGGCTCGCCCTGGTGGTCGGCGCGCTGGCCGCGCTCGTCGCCTGGTACAACCGCGGCGAGACGCGCGACCTGCTCCTTCCCGAGTTCCGCCACGCGCTGACCGTGGCGGGGTCAATGATCTCGCTCTACACCCTCGTCATCCTCGCTCTCGCCGTCCGCCGCCGGCCCCGCCACCACCCGGTCGCGCGCGTGCTGGCGGGGACCGGCGCCCTCGTGATCGGCGTGTGGGGCGTGTGGGCGACCAGCTCGCCCCCGCCGGCGCCGACGCCGCCGGCCGCCCTACCGCGGTTCGCGACCTCGCACCGCCTCCTCTTCGTGACCTGGGAAGGCGCCGACCTGCCCTGGCTGCTCCCCGCGATCGAGCGCGGCGACATGCCGTTCCTGCGCTCCGTGCGCGACCGCTCCGCCTGGGGACAGCTGCGCGCCGTGCACCCCTGGACCCGCCCCGCGGCCCTCGCGACGCTCGTCACCGGCTGCTCGCCCGCCGTCCACGGCGTGCTCGGCCGCCGCTCGTACCACCTCTACTGGCTCTCGCAGCGGCCGGTCACCCTGCTGCTGGCCGGCCCCTGGCCGGCGCCGCAGCAGTTGCCGTGGAAGGCGTGGGAGCACGCGGCGGCGCCGACGCCGCAGCGCGCCGCGCTCTGGCAGATCCTCGCCGGCGCCGGCCTCAAGGTGGGGATCGCCGGCTGGCCGGGCTGGGGCGAGGCGACCTGGACGGTCGCCCCTCCGGATCCCGCGACGGTCCGGCCGGCGATGCTCGACGCCGACCTCCGCGCCGCGATCGAGCCGGCGCTGCACGCGGCCCCCGCCTTCGCGGACGCCGCCCGCACCGCGTTCGCGGTCGACGTCGCAACCGTGGACCGCGTCTCCCGGCAGCTCCGCGCCACGCCGGTGGACGCGCTGATCGTCGACCTCGACCTCGCGGCGCGGCTGCGGCCGGCGTGGACGGTCGAGGAGCCGGGCAGCGAGGCCGACGAGGTCCTGCGCCAGGCCGCCCGCCAGCTCGACGCGCAGCTCAAGTCGTTCTGGCAGGCGATGGGGGGCGAGGACACGCTGACCGTGATCGCCTCGCCGTACGGGATGGCACCGCCCTCGCAGTGGCAGCGGCTGCTCTCGCTCGGCAGCGCCTCGCGCAACTGGCACGTCTCGCCCGCCGACTCCCCGGACGGCTTTGCCCTCTTCTGGGGTCCCGGGATCCGCCCCGGCGCGCGGCTCCGCGGCGGCCACCTGCCCGACCTCGCCGCCACCGTGCTCTACCTCCTCGAGCTGCCGGTCGCGCGCGACATGGCCGGGCGTGTCCTGCTCGAGGCGGTCAGCGACGAGCGGGCCGCGACCGCGCCGCTCCGCCTAGTCCCGAGCTACCCGCGCGAGGCCGCGCCGGCGCCGTAGATCGCCGCTCGGCCCGTGCCGCGCCGTCACGCCCGGAGTCCGGCTCGCCGCGCCCCCGGCCGCGTTCGTCCCTCGCCGGCGCCGGGTCGTCCCCACGCGGTTTGGCGGCACCGGCCGGCCGCCGATGCTGGCGGTGGGCGGGCCGATGCCCGCGGGCGGAGACCACCGCCGAGGGAACGAGAGGAGGGTCCGATGCCACGCTACTTCTGCCCGGCGTGCGGCCGTGAGACCGTGCACCTGCACGTGACGAGGGCGGCGCAGGTCGCCCAGGTCACCCGCGCCACGGTCTACAACTGGCTCAAGCGCGGACGGTTGCACCTGATGGTCCGGGCGAGCGGGATGCGCTTCATCTGCACCGAGTCGCTCGTCCACCCGGTCCCCGCCGGCCCCGGCGCCGGGAGCCGCGAGCCGGACCCTCGCTTCGCCCCAGCCGGGCACGCGCCGGAGCTCACACTCTTGCAGCCCGCCAAGGCCTGAGGTGACGCTCGCGCGGGGCTATCATCGCCGGGCGATGCCGGTCCCTCCCGCCCCGGAGGCCTCGCCCGCCCCGCCGCCGCGGCGCTACCGGCGGCTGCTCTGGGGCATCGAGATCTTCGCCGTCTACACCCTGATCGCCGCCAACTTCGCCACCCAGTCCGCGATCCGCGGCGCCCACACCGCCGGGGCCGCGCCGTGGTGGAAGCTGTTCGCGTTCGGGATCGCGCCGACGTTCTACTCGTGGGCGCTGGTCACGCCGGCGATCGTCTGGGTGGCGCGGCGGCACGGCTTCGAGCGCGGCCGCCGCTGGCGCGCGCTCGCCGCCCACCTCGGCGCGATGCTGGTGATCGCCCCGCTCCAGACCGGCGCCGACTTCCTCATGACCGTCGGCTCACGGCTCGTCTTCGGCGATGCGGCGGGTGCCGCGGCGGTGATCGACCGTGCCGTGCCGGTGCTCCTGGCGGGGAGCATCGACGTGCCGCAGATGTACGCGACGATCGCCGCGATCGCATACACGTTCAACTACTACCGCATGTTCCGCGCCCGCGAGCTGCGCGCCTCGCAGCTCGAGGCGCAGCTCGGCGGCGCGCGGCTGCAGATGCTCCGCATGCAGCTGCAGCCCCACTTCCTGTTCAACACGCTGAACGCGATCTCGGCGTTGATGCACCGCGACCTCGCCGCCGCCGAGCGCATGCTGGCGCGGCTCGCCGACCTCCTCCGCCTCTCGCTCGACGAGAAGGCGGAGCCGGAGATCTCGCTGCGTCGCGAGCTGGAGGTGCTCGAGCCCTACCTCGAGATCGAGCGGGTGCGCTTCTCCGACCGCCTGTCGGTGGCGTTCGACATCGGCGCCGGCACGCTCGAGGCGGCGGTCCCCAACCTCATCCTCCAGCCGCTGGTCGAGAACGCGGTCCGCCACGGGCTCGCGCCGAGCGCGGCGCCGGGCGAGATCCGCGTCAGCTCGCGGCGCGCCGACGGCTTCCTGCTGCTCGAGGTCGCGGACAACGGCGTCGGCCTGCGCGGCGCGACGGACGGCACCCTCCGCGAGGGGATCGGCCTCGCGAACACGCGTGCGCGACTCGCCCAGCTCTACGGCGACGACGCCCGCTGCGAGCTCGCCGAGGCCGGCACGGGTGGGCTGGCGGTGCGGCTGCGCCTGCCGTTCCGCCCCGCCGCGCACGGCGGCACGGGCGACGACGCCGGCGGGAGGGAGGCCTCGCGATGAGCGTGCGGACGGTGATCGTCGACGACGAGCCGCTGGCGCGGGAGCGGCTGCGGCAGCTCCTCGCCCGCGAGCCGGACGTCGAGCTCGTCGGCGAGTGCCGCGACGGCGCCGAGGCGGTGGCGGTGCTGCGCGAGCTCAAGCCCGATCTCGTCTTCCTCGACGTGCAGATGCCGGAGCTCGACGGCTTCGAGGTGCTCGCCGAGCTCGGGCCCGCCGCGCTGCCGCGCGTGGTGTTCGTCACCGCCTACGACCAGTACGCGATCCGCGCGTTCGAGGTCCACGCCCTCGACTACCTGCTCAAGCCGTTCGACCAGGCGCGCTTCTCCCGCGCGCTCGGGCGCGCCCGCGAGGACCTCCGGAGCCGGGGCGACCCGGTCGACGCGCGGCTGCTCGCGCTGCTCGAGCAGCTCGAGGCGCAGCGCCAGCACCTCGGCCGGTTCGTGGTCCGCGCGGACGACCGCATCTTCTTCGTCCGGGCGCGCGACGTCGAGTGCGTCGAGGCCACCGGCAACTACATGGTGCTGCACGTCGGCGCCGACTCCTACCCGATCCGCGAGACGATGACGAACCTGGAGCGCCGGCTCGATCCCGCGCACTTCGTCCGCGTCCACCGCTCCTTCATCATCAACCTCGAGCGGACGAGGGAGCTCGAGGCGTGGTTCCACGGCGGCTACGTCGCGGTGCTCGCGAGCGGCCGGCGGGTTCACGTGAGCCGCAAGTTCCGGGATCGGGTCGACGCACTGCTGCGGCAGGGTTGAGCCGGGCGACCGCGCCGGCGCCGCCCAGTCTCGCCGCGACGGCCACCGCGGAGACTCCGGTCGTCACCCGCCGGCCGCAGCTCGTCCCGCGGGCGTGGCGGAGGCGGCCGGAAGTGTCCATCCTCGGCGGCAAGGAGGCGACGATGCGAGCTGCGATGGCGGCGGGGTGCGTGCTGGCGGTGGCCCTCGGGTCGGCGCAGGCCCCCGGGAATCCGGCGGCGAACGGCCGAGAGGCGCTGATGCAGGTGGATCTCGAGTTCGGACGGGCGGCCGCGCGCGACGGCCTCACCGGATGGCTCGCCTACCACGCCGCCGACGCCGTGATCTTCCCCACCGGCGGGCCGATCGTCACCGGCCTCGAGGCGATCAAGGCGGCGTACGCGAAGTCCGGTTTCACGCCGGCGGGCCTGACCTGGACGCCGGCGGGCGCCGAGCTCGCTGCCTCCGGCGAGCTCGGCTACACCTACGGCACCTGGGAGTGGCGCGGCACCGATCGCGACGGCAAGCCCGCGCTCGAGCGCGGCAAGTACCTTACCGTCTGGCGCCGGCAGGCCGACGGCGGGTGGAAGCTGGCGGCCGACATCGGCAACACCGACGCGCCGCGTCCCGCCGCAACCCCCTGATCGCGCCGCCGGCCGCGGCCGGGCTCAGTGTGCCGCGCCGCCGTACGCCTGGTCGAGCACCTGGCTGACGTGGCGCACCTGCACCGCCAGCCCGCGCTGCCGCACGCCGTAGGCGAGGTGCATCATGCACGCCGGGCACTCGGTCGCGAGGACCGATGCGCCGGTCCTGGCGACGTTGTCCATCTTGCGCTCCAGCACGCCGGTCGCCTCGCTGTGGTGGAGGAAGGTGTAGCTCCCGGCCGCGCCGCAGCACCAGTCCGCCTCCGGCATCTCCTTGAAGGTGACTCCCGGCACGCCCTTGAGCAGCGCGCGCGGCTGCGCCGTGACCTTGGCGAAGCGGTTGGAGAGGTGGCAGGGGTCGTGGTAGGTGACCGTTGCCTCGACCTTGCCGGGGTTGCCGTCGAGCCCGATGCCGACGAGGAACTCGCTGAAGCTCCGCACCTTGCCCGCTAGCGCGGCGGCCCTCTCCGCGTACTCCGGGTCGCGGGAGAGGAGCTGCCCGTACTCCTTGAGGTGGGTGCTGCAGCTGCCGCAGTCGGAAACCACCGCGTCGAGCTCCGCGACGGCGGCGAGGCGGTCCACGTTGCGGCGTGCGATGTCGCGCGCGGCGTCGACGTCGCCGTAGGAGTGCGCCGGCCGGCCGCAGCAGGTGTTGTCGAGGATGGTGACGGCGCAGCCGGCGCGGCCGAGCACCCGCAGCGTCGCCTCGACCACCTCGGGGAACTGGAAGCTCAGTCCGCAGGAGACGAAGTAGCCGATCCTGGCCTTGGCCCCGGCCGGCTCGGCGCCGGCCGGTCGCTCGCCGCGGCGGAAGATCCGCTCCGGCAAGTCCGGCACCACCTCGTTGACGTGCTCCAGGCGGCGGTCCGCCATCCGCAGCAGGCCCGCCTTCTCGGCGGCGTTCGCCAGTCCGGTGCGCTTCGCCCACACCGCC
>DATIYW010000195.1:0-16077 GCA_035517415.1 Thermoanaerobaculaceae bacterium | reverse complement strand
GGAAGCGCGGCTCCATCGCGGCGTGCTCGCGCGAGCTGCCCTCGCCGTAGTTCTCGTCGCCGACCGCGACCCAGCCGATGCCGCGGCCGTGCAGGTCGCGCGCGATCTTCGAGAACTCCATCACCTCGCCGGTGAGCGGGTGCTTGCCCTTGCCCGCCTCGCCCGAGAACGCGTTGACCGCGCCGAGGAACATGTTCGCCGACAGGTTGTCGAGGTGGCCGCGAAAGCGCAGCCACGGCCCGGCGGGCGAGATGTGGTCGGTCGTGCACTTGCCCTTGGCCTTGAGCAGCACCGGCAGGCCGACGTAGTCCTTGCCGTCCCACGCCGGGAACGGCTCGAGCAGCTGCAGCCGCTCCGAGCCGGGCTGCACCTGGACGGTGACGGCCTCGGGCTTGGCGGGCGGCGCGAGGTAGCCCTCGGCCTTGAACACGAACCCCTTCTCCGGCACCTCGGGCGCGGGCGGCGGCGGTGAGAGGCGGACCTTGTGGCCGTTGACCGGGATCGCCTCGCCGATCGGGTTCACGTCGAGCGTGCCCGCGACGGAGTACGCGACGACCACCTCGGGCGAGGCGATGAAGGAGAGCGTGGCGGGGTTGCCGTCGTTGCGCGCCGGGAAGTTGCGGTTGAACGAGTTGACGATCGTGTTCGGCGTGCCCTTGGGGAACTCCTCGCGCTGCCACTGGCCGATGCACGGGCCGCACGCGTTGGCGAGCACGGTGGCGCCGAAGTCGTGGAACACCTGGAGCAGGCCGTCGCGCTCGATCGTCGCGTAGACCTGCTCGGAGCCCGGCGTGATCAGCAGCGGCACGCGCGCCTTCACGCCCGCCGCCATCGCCTCGCGCGCGACCGCCGCGGCGCGGGTGATGTCCTCGTACGACGAGTTGGTGCAGGAGCCGACCAGCGCGGCGGAGATCTTCGCCGGGTACTTGTTCTCCTTCACCGCGCCCGGCACCTTGGAGAGCGGCCGCGCGAGGTCGGGCGAGTGCGGGCCGACGAGGTGCGGCTCGAGCTTGTCGAGGTCGATCTCGATCACGCGGCCGAAGTACTTCTCGGGCGCCTTCTCGACCTCGGGGTCGGCGCCGAGCAGGTCGCGGTTGGCGTTGGCGAGCTCGGCGAGCGCGCCGCGGCGGGTCGCCTTGAGGTAGACCTCCATGCGGGCGTCGTAGGGGAAGATCGAGGTGGTGGCGCCGTGCTCGGCGCCCATGTTGGTGATCGTGCCCTTGCCGGTGCACGAGATCGACGCGCAGCCCGGGCCGAAGAACTCCACCACCGCGTTGGTGCCGCCCTTGACGGTGAGGATCTCGCAGAGCTTGAGGATGACGTCCTTCGGCGCGGTCCAGCCGCCCAATTTGCCGGTGAGGTGGACGCCGATCAGCTTCGGCTGCAGCACCTCCCAGGGGAAGCCGGCCATCACGTCGACCGCGTCGGCGCCGCCCACGCCGGAGGCGAACATGCCGAGCCCGCCGGCGTTCGGCGTGTGCGAGTCGGTGCCGATCATCATCCCGCCGGGGAACGCGTAGTTCTCCAGCACCACCTGGTGGATGATGCCGGAGCCCGGCTTCCAGAAACCGATGCCGTAGCGCGCCGAGCCGGACTCGAGGAAGGAGTAGACCTCCTTGTTCTCCTCGATCGCGCGGGCGACGTCGGCCGCGGCGCCGGAGCGGGCGCGGATCAGGTGGTCGCAGTGCACGGTGGTCGGCACCGCGGTGCGCTGCATCCCCGCGAGCATGAACTGGAGCAGCGCCATCTGCGCCGTCGCGTCCTGCATCGCGACGCGGTCGGGGCGCAGCTCGACGTAGGCCTTGCCGGCGTCGAGCTCGGCGCGCTCGGGATCGTCGAGATGCCCGAAGAGGACCTTCTCGGTCAGCGTCAGCGGCCGGCCGAAGCGCTTGCGGATCGTGGCGAGCCGCGCCCGCGTCCGTTCGTACACGCCCTTGACGAGTTCCGGAGTGCTCTCGATCGCCGCCATCGCTCCCCCCGAGCGGAGAAACCCGAGCCGCCGCCTCTCCGCTTCCCCTGCGACTGCCGTGCAGTATAGACGGGGTCCGGGGTCCGGAGTCCGGGGTCCGGAGTCCGGGGTCAGTGGTCAGGGGACAGCAAAGGCAGGTCCGAGCGGGGCGATGCTGGCAGAGGTGTACCTGCGCAGCCCGGATTGGGCCGGATGAGGAAGCGAAGGCATGGCGTTGGGAGCACGCGTGGAGCGCGCCGCCGCCAATTGGGTCGTGAGGCGACGCCGATCCCGTGATCGCGCTCGCGGCGCCGCCGGGAATGGGCCGGATGCTAGGCGCGCGAGGCGGCCGGAGCGGAGCGCACCCGGAGGGTACGTGAGCACCCGAGACGGCGAGCGCAACAACGCAGACGGTCCGTTCCCGGCGGCGCCCTGCGCCGTATACTTGCGGCATGCCCCACCGGCTCACCGTCGGCGACATCATGAGTCGCGACGTCGTCACGCTCGCCGAGGACGACACGCTGTCCGACGCGCGCAGCTGCATGGAGCGCGGGCGCATCCGCCACCTGCCGGTGGTGCGCGGCGAGAAGCTGATCGGCCTGGTGACGCACCGCGACCTGCTCGCGGCGTCGTTCTCGATGTTCGCCCAGGTCAGCTCGCGCGACGAGCGCCGGATGCTGGACCAGATCCCCGTCGTCGAGGTGATGCACGACGCCTACGCCGTGCCGGCGACGCTGCGCGTGCCCGACGCCGCGCGGGTGATGCTCGACCGCCAGTACGGCTGCCTGCCGGTGGTCGACGCGGCCGGCAACCTCGTCGGCATCGTCACCGACGCCGACTTCCTCCGCCTCGCGGTGCGCATGCTCGAGGCGATCCAGGCGTGAGCGGGCGCCGGGTGAACCCGGCGGCGCCCGGGTGCGTTGAATAGCGGTGGAGGTCGAAAATGCGGCGTCTTCCGGTCGTCCTCGTGCTCGCGGTGCTCGCGCCCACGCTCGCGTGCGTGCGGCGCCCGCTCCCCACCGACGTCCACCAGGCCCAGACGTTCCCGGCGGCGCCCGGGAAGCTCGTCAAGGTCGACCTGCGCTCGCTCGACGTCAACGTCCGGATCGTCGACGGCGCCACCATCCGTGCCACCGCCGACCTCGAGGCGCGCTCCTCCTCGCGCTCCGCCGCGCGCCGCTGGATCGAGCGCAACACGCCGGTGTTCAACGACTCCACCTCGACGCTGGAGGTGCGCCAGCCCTCCCGCGAGCACACCGTGATCATCTTCGGCTTCATGCACAACAAGGGCGAGGTCGGCCTCGAGGTGCCGCCCTCCTGCCGCATCGAGATCCGCACCACCTCGGGCGATGTGAGCATCCAGGGCGACCAGCCGGCCTCGGGCGCGGTCCGTGTCACCACCACTTCCGGTGACGTGACGGTCGTCGGCGGCGCTCGCGAGCTCGTCGTCAACACCACCTCCGGCGACGTCCAGGTCAAGAAGGCGCCGCTGTCGGCGCTCCAGGCCGACACCACCTCCGGCGACGTGACGCTGCTGAGCGGGAGCGAGAAGACGCTGGTCGAGACCTCCTCCGGCGACCTCCGCCTCGACCACCTCGGCGGCGAGCTCTCGGTCGACACCTCCTCCGGCGACGTGCACGCCGACTGGGACCGCCTCGCCGCCGGGCAGAAGGTCCGCGTCCACACCTCCTCCGGCGACGTGCGCCTGCGCGTCCCCGCCGGCGGCCAGGTGACCGGCGAGGTGACCACCGCGAGTGGCCGCATCGTCTCGGACTTCCCCGGCGCGAGCGATCGCCGCGAGCACCGCTTGACCTTCCCCGGCGCCGACAACGCGTTCGGCCTCGACGTCCACACCAGCTCGGGCGACGTCACGCTGCGGCAGGTGGCGCGGGCGCCGGCCGAGGCCGAGCCGCACAAGTAGCGCCGTCACGCCGCGCCCCCCGCCTGCCGGCCGCTCTTCGACCGGCCGGCGGCGCCGCCGCGGCTCCGCGCCGACGCCGTGACCCGGCGCAGCCGGACCGCCTGGACTGACCGGAATCCCGTTGTTCGGAAATCCGTATAATGTCCGAGGATATGGACGTACGGTCGTCATCGAGGCTCGACTCCTCGTACTTCGTCCTTCCGCGCAAGGGCTGGCGCAAGCTGCACTTGCACCCGGGCCGCAGCGTCCTCCTGATCGTCGCGGGCCTGCTCACCGCCGCCGCCGGTCTCGTCGGGTTGGTCCGCCGCGTCGGGGAGTTCGAGCGGCTCGACTTCGAGGCGGTGCACACCGCCGCGGGGTGGGAGATCGCGGGCGTGACCCCGCGCAGCGGCGCGGAGCGGGCCGGGCTGGACTGGGGCGACACGATCGTCGCCATCGACGGCGCCCCCGCGACCGGCGTGACCGACCTCGAGCGCGCGCTCTACTCGCTGCGGGTGTGCAAGCTGACGGTCGAGCGGGCCGGCAAGGCGCGCGAGATCGCCTACTACGCCCCGGTCCCGCAGGTCGACGTCCGCTACCTGCTGGTCGCGTTCGCCGCCATGTTCACGCTCGCGCTGGCCGGGCTCGTCTACCTCGGCCACCCGACCGCCCACGCCGGCCGCTTCCTCGCCCTCGCCGAGGCGCTCTTCGCGGCGGTGGTCGTGCCTTTCCCGATCGAGCCCGACTCGAGCTGGCAGCTGCTCCTGCTCGTGCGCGACTTCGGCCGGCTCGCGCTGCCGCCGCTGCTGGTGGTGTTCTTCGCCGGCTTCCCCGCGCGGCCGCGGCCGATCGCCTGGCTCTGGCTCGTCTTCCTCCCCTCGGTCGCGGTCGGCGCGGCGCGCACCGGCCTGGCGACCGGGATGCTCTCGCCGGTGGTCGGGGACGTGCTCCTGCCCGAGGCGCTCGACAGCCTCACCGCGGTCCTGGCGGTGGTCGGCGTGCTCGCCGCCGCCGCGCTGTCGATCCGCTCCTACGTCAGCTACCGGCGCGACCCGACCCGCCGCCGCCAGGTGGAGTGGGTCGCGCTCGGCGCCGCCGCCGGGTTCGCGCCCTACCTGCTGCTCTCGCTGATCCCGCAGTGGGCGGGCGCCGAGCTCGAGGTGCTGACCTGGATCTCGCTCCTGCCGCTCGCGCTGGTGCCGCTCGGCGTCGCCTCCTCGCTGCTCGAGTTCCGCCTCTGGGACCTCGAGGACATCGCCCGCCAGGTGGTCGCCACCGGACTCGCCGTGATCCTCGGCGGGGTGAGCTTCGCGTTCCTCAACTTCGCGATCAGCCAGGTCGGCTTCCGCCTCGGCAACTTCCGCAACCTGGTCGCGGTGGTCGGGGGCGTCGTGCTCGCGACGCTGACCGTCCCGGCGCGGCGCTTCCTGCTCGAGGGGCTCGAGCGCCTGCAGTACCGCGAGCGGCTGGCGGCGCGTCGCGCGCTCACCACCTTCGCCGAGGAGGCGGCCGCGCACCACGACCCCGAGGCGCTGCTGCAGCGGCTGTCGCAGCTGCTGCGGGACGCGCTCGCGGTGGACCGCGTCGTGACCTACCTGGCGATGGGCGACCGGCTGTTCCCCTCCTCGCCGCCCGGCGGGCTGCCGGTGCTCTCGCCCTCGCAGCTGCGCGGCCCGTTCCCGACCGAGGCGGAGGAGCCGCTCTACGAGCGCGGGCTGTGGCACCGCTTCCCGATGGAGCGCGACGCGCGGGTGGTCGGGGTGGTGTACTGCGGCCGCCGCCACGGCGAGCTGCCGCTCGGCCACGGCGAGCGCCGCCTCGTCGCCGCGCTCGCCGCGCAGGCCGCCCTCGCGCTCGAGAACACGCTGCTGCTCGCGAACCTGCGCCGCCAGGTCGAGGAGCACCGCCTGCTCGAGGACTACCTCGAGCGCATCTTCCAGTTCTCCGCCGCCGCGCTGCTCGTCTGCGACTCCTCCGGGCGCGTCCTGCGCGCCAACGAGCGCGCCGGGGTGCTGCTGCGGCGCGAGCCGGTGAAGCTCCCGGGCGAGCCGCTCCACGAGTTCGTCGAGCTGCGGCCCGAGTGGCACAGCTTCCTCCCCAGCGACCTCGCCGGCGTGCAGGTCCGCTTCCGCGCCGGCGAGGAGTGGCGCACCGGCCTGCTGTCGACCTCGGCGCTCGAGGTCGAGCCCGGACGCTTCGACGGCCGCGTGGTCGCGCTCGACGACATCTCCGAGCAGCTCGCGCTCGAGCAGCGGCTGGCGGAGCAGGAGCGCCTCGCCGCGCTCGGCCGCCTCGCCGCCGGGCTCGCCCACGAGGTGAACACGCCGGTGACCGGGATCGCGTCGTACGCCCAGCTCCTCCACGAGCTGACGCCGACCACCGACCCGCGCGCGCCGCTCGCGGCGAAGCTCGAGGAGCAGGCGTTCCGCGTCGCGCGGATCGTCACCAACCTGCTCGAGCTGGCGCGCCCCTCGGGGTTCGAGCGCCAGGTCGTCGACCTCGCCGAGCTCGCCCGCGAGGAGATGGCCGGGCTGCGCGGCGACGCCGAGCGCGTCGGCGTCGCGATCCGCATCGAGCCGGCCGACAACGTCACCGCCAACGTCAACCGCGTCCAGTTCGAGCTCGTCGTCCACAACCTGCTGCGCAACGCGCTGCAGGCGACGCCGGCGGGCGGCACGGTCGATGTCACGGTCGGCGCCGGCGCCGACGACGCCTGGCTCGAGATCCGCGACACCGGCCCGGGCGTGCCGGAGGAGCTGCGCGAGCGCATCTTCGAGCCGTTCGTCACCACCAAGCAGGGCCGCGGCGGCACCGGGCTCGGGCTCGCGATCACCCGCGACATCGTGGTCGCCCACGCCGGCCGCATCCGCGTCATGCCCAACGCGCCGCACGGCACCGTGATGCGGATCGAGGTGCCGCGCCAACGGGAGAGCGCATGAGAATCCTCATCATCGACGACGAGCCGGTGCTCCAGGACGTCCTCGCCACGCTGCTGCGCCGCGAGGGGCTGCAGGTGGTCCAGGCGCAGACCGCCGGCGACGGGCTGCGCCAGGCGGAGGAGCAGGAGATCGACCTCGTCCTCCTCGACCTGATGCTGCCGGACCGGCCCGGGATCGAGGTCCTCAAGGAGCTGAAGAAGCGCGACCCGGAGTGCGTCGTGGTCGTGATCACCGCCTACTCCTCGGTCGAGACCGCGATCACGGCGATGCGCGAGGGCGCCTTCCACTACATCGCCAAGCCGTTCAAGAACCAGGAGGTCGTGCTCACCGTCCGCAAGGGCCTGGAGCAGCGCCGCCTGCGGACCGAGAACCGCGACCTGCGCCAGCGCCTGCAGGGGTTGGGCCAGCTGATCTGGCGTTCGCCGGTGATGGAGCGCGTTTTCGAGCTGGTGCGGCGCGCCGCCCCGTCGCGCTCGAACGTGCTGCTGACGGGCGAGTCCGGCACCGGCAAGGAGCTGGTCGCGCGCGCCACCCACCAGCTGTCGGCCCGCGCCGACGGCGCGTTCGTCGTCGTCAACACCGGCTCGGTCCCCACCGACCTGCTCGAGTCGACGCTGTTCGGCCACGTCCGCGGCGCGTTCACCGGCGCGGTGGCGACCCGCCGCGGCCTGTTCGAGGTCGCCGACGGCGGCACGATCTTCCTCGACGAGATCGGCACGATCACGCCGCCCACCCAGGCCAAGCTGCTGCGCGTGATCCAGGAGCGCGAGTTCATCCCGGTCGGCAGCGAGCAGACGGTGCGGGTGGACGTGCGCATCATCGCCGCCACCAACGCCGACCTGCCGCGCATGGTCTCCGAGGGGACGTTCCGCGAGGACCTCTACTACCGGCTCAACGTCATCACCATCGAGCTCCCGCCGCTGCGCGCCCGGCGCGAGGACATCCCGGCGCTCGCCAGCCACTTCCTGCGCCGGCTCGGCGAGGAGAACGGCAAGCCCAACCTCTCGCTCACGCCGCACGCCCTCGACGTGCTGCTCGGCTACCACTGGCCCGGCAACGTGCGGCAGCTCGAGAACGTGATCGAGCGCGCCGTCGTGCTGTGCGCCGGCGACGTGATCGACGCCGAGCTGCTGCCGTCGGAGGTCCGGCTGCCGCAGGGCGCCGCGGCGGCGCAGCTCCCCGCCGACGGGGTCGACCTCAAGGAAGCGGTCAACTCGTACACCCGCGCCCTGATCGAGGCGTCGCTGGTGCGCTGCGGCGGCGTGCAGCGCCGCGCAGCGCAGATGCTGCGCGTGCGCCCCTCCACGCTCAACGAGATGATCCGCCGCCTCGGCATCGCCGGCGGCGACGAGGAGTGAGGCGGCGGTGAGCGGGCATCCCCCCGACCCGGCGCCGCCGGCCGGGCCCGCCCCCGACGAGCCGCAGGGCAGCTGGGCGCGGCGGCCCGCGCAGCCCGACCATCCGGGGCGCTGGAACCCCCTCACGCACCAGCCGTACTCCGGCACGTCGCACTTCCAGCGCCTGTGGATGAGCCGCGGCGACATGCTCGACATCCTCCACATGATCGGCCGCAACCTGCGCCACGCCTGGCCCGCCTACCGCGCCTACCACGAGCAGCGCCGCCGCGAGGACCCGCCGCAGCGGGTCGAGGCGCATCAGTTCGGGCTCGGCGTGACGCCCACCGCGGCCAACCTCGACCGGCTGGTGGAGCGCACCGAGGAGCTGGGGGTGCGCTCGCTGCTGATCCGCGTGCCGTCGTGGAACCCGGCGCCGGTGCTCGCGCTCCAGCCGCGCCTGGAGGCGCTGCACCGGCGCGGCTACCGCTTCCTGTTCGGGCTCGTCCAGGACCGCCGCGCCACCATCGAGCCCGCCGCCTGGGGGCGGTTCGTCGCCGAGGCGGCCGCCGCGTTCGACGAGCTCGAGCCCACGTTCCAGCTCGGCCAGGCGGTCAACCGCAAGAAGTGGGGCGTCTGGCACCCCGACGAGTACCTGCGCATGATGGAGGCGGTCGCGCACGTCCGCGAGCGCTTCCCGCGCGCCCGCTGGCTCGGCCCGCCGGTGATCGACTTCGAGTACCACGTCACGATGTACTACCTCTTCGCGCCGCGACCGTTCGACTTCGACGGCATCAGCTCGCTGCTCTACGTCGACCGCCGCGGCTCGCCGCACGGCCGCCAGTACGGCCACTTCGACCTGCGCCGCAAGATCGTTCTGCTGCGCGCCATCGTCGAGACCTCGCCGCACCCGAACGTCCCGCTCCACCTGACCGAGTTCAACTGGCCGCTGCGCGGCGCCGCCGCGCACGCGCCCGCCGGGCGCGCGGTGCAGACCGACGAGGAGGGGCAGGCGGTCTACCTCGCCGTCTACTACCTCACCGCGCTGTCGGTGGCCGGCGTCGCCGGGGCGACCTGGTGGCAGCTGGTCGCGAAGGGCTACGGCCTGTGCGAGGACGACGAGGCGTGGACCCGCCGCCCGAGCTTCGAGGCGCTCCGCACGCTGATCGACCGTGCCGCCGGGGCGACCGTCGCGCGCCTCGCGCGGACGCGCGCGGGAGTGCGCGGCTTCGTGCTGCAGGCCGGCGACCGGGCGACGCTCGTGCTCTACGCCGAATCGACGCCGGCGCGGGTCTCGCTGCCGCGCCTGCCCGACGACGCCTGCGACATGCGCGGCGGCGCGCTGCGCCTCGCCGACGCCACCGTCGAGGTCGGGCGCGCGCCGATCTACCTCGCGTTCGAGGGCGAGCGGCCGCAGGACTTCGTCGCCAACTGCGGCCTGGCGATGGCCGGGGCGCCGCCGGCGCGGTAGCCGGCGCTACTTGGTCGCCCCGGCCGGCTTGGCCGGCTTCGCGGCGGCGGTCGGTGTGGTCACCGGCGTGGGCGTCGGCTTCGGCTTGGCGAGCGCCGCCGGGTCGGCGAGCGCCTCCTTGACCTTGGCCGCGTCGAGCGCGAGCGCGCCGGCCCTCCCGGTCACCACCGCGAGCGCCTGGCTGGGGTCGACGCCGGGGTAGAACGCCGCCTCGATCACTGCGCCGCCCTCGGCGGTGAGCTTGACGTTCCCGAGCGGCGTCCCGACCGGCTTGGGCCGGTCGAACGCCGTCACCTGCAGCTCGGACAGCGCGGTGAGCCGCTTGCTGACCGTCTCCGGGTCGACGTCGACGCCGCCGGCCTTCCAGATCCCGTCCTTGCGCTCGAGCGCGGCCTTGCTCGCGCCCGCCTCGATCTCGAGCTTGTCGACCGACCAGCTGTCGAAGACGAGCAGCTTCTTGGCCCGCCACTCCTGCGGCGCCGGCCCTACGTGGGCGAGCGCCTTCGCCTCGACCCAGTAGACGCGCTCGCCGCGCTTGCACGCGACCTGCTTGTCCTTGCCGACCTCGCGCTCCTTGCCGAACGCGAGCTGGATCGGCGCGGCGCTGGCGTCGCGGCGCACGATCGTGACCGAGTCCGCCGGCGGGTCGAGCCCGTACTCGGCGAGCTTGCCCGGCGCGTCGACGAACTCCTTGATCCGCGCGCCGGTGATGTCGTTGATCACCCCCTCCGCGCGGTCGCGGTCGGCGGCGTCGGCGACCGGCTCGGTCAGCGTCCACATCGAGCCCGCGTGGGCGAGCGCGACCCGCCCGGCGGGCGCCGCGACGGTGAGCGAGGCGACGTCGGTCGCGTAGACCTGCGCCAGCTCGTCGGAGCGCCAGCCGGAGAGGTCCTTGCCGAGGTCGTTGGAGATCCACTTGCTCACCAGGTACACCTTGTCGCCGCCGGTGAGCGCGGCGCGGTCGTTGCCGAGCGGCAGCTCGGCGCCGAGCTTGAGCTCGTAGGACTTGCCACCGTCCTCGCCGATCTCGAGCGCCATCTCCGGCTTGTCGAGGCCGTAGTCGGCGAGCTTGACGTCCTTGGCCTCGAGCGTGCGGTCCGACTTGAGGCCGCCGAACGAGGAGAGCAGGCTGCTGACCGCGCCCTGGTTCGCCTGGTCGGCGAGCGGCGCGACCAGCTGCCAGACGTCCTTCTCCTTCTTGAGCTCGAAGCGGCCGTGCGCGTTGGTGACGACGACGCGGCGCGCCTTGGCCGAGTCGAAGCCGGCGAAGAGCTTTCCCTCCGCCAGCTTCAGCTCGTCGGTGGTCGGCTTGTGGCGCTCGACCAGCATGATGTAGGCGCCGAGCCCGACCACCACGACCGCCAGGAGGATCAACCGGCCCAGTCGCATGCCCGCCTCCTAGCGCCGCCGCCGCCACCACAGCGCGACGCCCAGGCCGATCGCGCAGGCGGGCATGCCGACCAGCGAGATCAGCATGATCTTCCGCATCTGCGCCGCGGAGAGGAAGAGCTGCACCTGCTCCGGCGAGCGCGGCGCGATGCCGAGCGCCTCCTGGCGCTCGACCAGCCAGTTGACCGCGTTGGAGGCGAGGTTGATGTTGCCCGCGTTGGCGACCTGACCGTTGGCGGCGAACGCCGAGTTGCCGAACACGACCAGGCGCCACCCCTTCTCCTTGTCCTTGTCGGACTGCGCGGCGACGCCGAGCGACACCGGCCCGGCAACGTCCTTCGCGTCCTTGGCCACCGGCTTGCCGGCGACGATCGAAGCGAGGTCCGTCTCGCCCCACCCCTGGTCCGAGGTGGTGAGGAGGATCGCCGAGGTCGCGCCGCTCGCGGCGGTGGTCGTCACCGAGCGGGCAACCGGCAGCAGGACCGCGAGGCCTTGCATCCCGTCGACCACCGGGTGGGAGCGGAAGTCGGAGACGTAGACGGCGGAGAGGTCGAAGAACGGCAGGCGGCGCCCGGGGTCGACGACGAGGTCGTTGTCCACCTGCACGCCGTAGGCCTTGACGAAGTCCTCGAGCCCCGACGGCCGGCTGCGCTCGCCGAGCACCGGGTCGAGCATGACGAGCGCGCGGCCGCCCTTGTCGAGGTACGCCTTGAGCGCGGCCTTCTCGCTGTCGGCGAACGGCGCGGTCGGGCCGGCGATCACGAGCAGGTCGCAGTCCGCCGGCACGGTGCCGGAGAGCAGCGACGTCTTCTGCACGTCGAGGTTGTCGCGCTTCATGGCGTCCTTGAGCTGCGAGTAGCCCTCCTGGCCCATGCCGTCGGGGTCGTGCTCGCCGTGGCCGGTGGTGAAGTAGACCTTCGGCACCTTCGGGTTGACCACGCCGAGGATCGCGGCGGTGAACTGCTCCTCGCCCTTGAACCCCTTCATCCGCGGCGCCTGGCCCATCTGCATGCCGGAGTAGTCGTAGTCGGCGAGCTGGTCGGAGGTGACGTACTTCTTGCGGTCGCCGGAGGCGAACACGACGGTGTTGGCGGAGGAGACGGCGAACTCCTTGGCGAGCGCGCGGGTGCGGAGCGGGTCGCGCTCCGGGTCGATGAACTCGACCTTGAGGTGCGGGCTGGCGGCCTGGTAGCGCTGCAGCAGCTCCTTGGTCTCCGAGAACAGCGGCGTGGACGGCGTCATCAGCACCACCACGCGGACGTCGGCGGTCACGCCCTTGAGCACGTTGCGGGTCTTCTCCGAAAGCGAGTAGAGCTTGGAGGACGTCCAGTCGCCGCGCACGTAGTGGCGGGCGCCGAGCCAGTTCACCATCCCGACCAGCGCGACGACCAGCACCACCGACAGCGTGACGTTGGAGGCGGCGAATACCTTCTTTCGTTCCACCGTCTACCTCCCCTTGCTCGCTTCCAGCGCCTTGGTGGCGAGGAAGAGGAAAAGCCCCGCCAGGCTCAGGTTGTAGACGACGTGGCGGGTGTCGACGATGCCCTTGCCGAAGTCGTCCATGTGCTCCCACAGGTTCATGTACGAGAGCGCGCCCTTGAGCGCCGCCGCGCTGGCGAGGTTCTCGACCAGCCCGATCGAGAAGATGATCACCAGCACGGCGAAGGCGAGGATCGCGGCGATGATCTGGTTGCGCACCAGCGCCGAGGTGAACGTGCCGATCGAGAGGAACAGCACACCGAGCAGCGCGATGCCGAGGAATCCCGCCAGCACCGGCAGCGGATCGAGCTTGGAGTAGTGCGCGAGGATCGCCACGTAGACCAGCGTCGGCGCCCAGAGGAACAGGTAGAAGACGAAGGCGGCGAGGAACTTTCCGAGCACCACCTGGGCCTCGCTGACGGGCGAGGTGAGCAGCACCTCGAGCGTGCCGGTGCGCCGCTCCTCGGCGAGCAGGCGCATGGTCGTCACCGGCAGCACGAAGAGCAGCGTGAGCCAGAAGAAGATCGTGCCGCCGAACAGCAGCTTGAACGCGGCCATCGGCGGCGTGCGCGGGTCGTTGAGGTAGGCGACGATGAGGTAGAACACGTAGCCGTTGACGAACAGGAACGCGGTCAGCACGACGTAGGCGAGCGGCGAGGAGAAGTACGAGATCAGCTCGCGGTGCACCAGAGCCAGCAGCTTACGCATTCGCCACCTCCCCGACCGGCTGCGCCTCGCCCGCTTCCGCGGCGTCGTGCGTCGTCAGGCGGAGGAAGACGTCCTCGAGCGACGGCATGCTCTGCACCATCTCGAGCAGCACCCAGCCGCGCGCGACCGCGAGCGCGAACACCTCCCGCCGCAGGTCCGCGCTGCCGTCGACGGTGACCTGGAAGCGACCGCCGCCGTCGGAGCGCACGTTGCTCGCGCCGCGCAGCCCGGCGAGCGCGGCGCGCGCGTCGGCCTCGGGCGCCTCGAGCTGCACCTTCAGCTCGGCGTTGCCCGACAGCCCGGAGCGGAGCTGCTCCGGGGTGCCGTCGGCGACGATCCGGCCGCCGTCGATGATCAGCACCCGCCGGCACACCTGCTCCACCTCCGGCAGGATGTGGGTCGAGAGGATCACCGTGTGGTCGCGGCCGAGCTCGGTGATCAGCTCGCGGATCTTGACGATCTGGCGCGGATCGAGGCCGACCGTCGGCTCGTCGAGGATCAGCACCGGCGGGCGGTGGATGAGAGCGCCGGCGAGGCCGACCCGCTGCCGGTAGCCCTTCGACAGCGTGCCGATCACCTGGCGGCGCACGTCGGCGACCATGCAGCGCTCCGCGACCGACTCGACGCGGGCGCGCATCTCGCCGCGCGGCACGCCCTCGACCGCGGCGCGGAAGCGCAGGTACTCGTCGACCCGCATCTCGGGGTAGAGCGCGACGTTCTCCGGCAGGTAGCCGATGCGCGCGCGCACGCCGAGCGGGTCGCGCTCGAGCTCGAGCCCGGCGACGCGCACCCGGCCGGCGCTCGGCGCCAGGAACCCGGTGATCATCCGCATCGTCGTCGTCTTGCCCGCGCCGTTCGGCCCGAGGAACCCCAGCACCTCGCCCTCGGGGACGAAGAACGACACGTCCGCCACCACGTCCTTGTCGACGAACCGCTTCGTCAGACCTTCCACCTCGATCACTCGCCACCTCCGGTCGATGTCGTGCTGTCCCGGCGCCCTCAGCCGCGGGGCCCGGGATCCACGAAGCGCGCGGCGCTCCGCGGGAGCCCAAGCAATAGACCTGCCAATTTACACCATGGTCTCATCCGCTTCCAGCCGCCGCCGCGTCAGCCCGGCGCGCCAGATCGGCGCCGGCGACCGCCGCTCGGGCGGGAATCCGGCGCGGCCGCCTGGCCCCCGCGGCCCCAGGCCGCCGGCGGGACGCCGCCACCGGCGCCGACACGATTTTGAGACTCGCGATATCTCCAATCTTCCTTGACAGAGACTTGGTCCCGCCCTACGCTCCCTCTCAAGTGGTCCAGTGGGGCGGCTCCGCCGCCCCGTCGCAGCACTCAGGGAGCAGAGCAGCCCGACGCAGTCGCCCGATCGACTGGAAGGAGAGCCAGAAATGAGACGAGCAACCGTTGTAGCGGCGGTCCTGGCGGCGCTTGTGAGCTCGTTCACATTCGCCCAGGCCCCGACGCAGAACTGGACCGCGGCGCCGTTCTGGACACCGCCCACCGGCGCGCGGCTCCATCAGCACCTCGCCGCCGCGACCGGCACCGCCAACAACCATGGCGCCGCCGCGATCGCGCCCGTGGCGACCACCATCCTGCCGTTCACCGCGGTGCCGCCGTGCCGGCTCGTCGACAGCAAGCACGGCCCGGTCGACGTGGACCAGCCCGGCAACAGCGGCGGCACGACGCCGGGCTTCCCGCGCGGGAGCTACGGCAGTGCCGAAACCCGTAGCTACGACCTCACGACCAACGGCGCCTGCACCAGCCTGCCGAGCGGGGTCGCCGCCTGGTCGCTGCAGTTCCAGTTCACCACCATGAACAGGTCGAACCAGCCGTCGTTCCTGGTCGCCTGGCCGTACGAAAGCAGCCTCGGCGTGGGCAGCCAGTTGGTCCCCTCGAACGAGTCGACGATGCTCGGCTACGCCGACCGCTGGACCGCGAACGCGACGGTCGTGCCGGCCGGCGACGACGCGGACGGCTCGATCAACGTCTACGTGCAGAACGCCGGCGACGTGATCATCGAGATCAACGGCTACTACGCCCCGAGCAACATCGTGACCAGCCTGAGCGGCACCGGCGGCGCCAACCAGCTCACCGGCGACCTCGGCATCGTCGGCGGGACCGGCATCAACGTCACCGACGACGGCGCCCACACCATCACGGTGTCCGCGGCGGTGCCGGAGGGCCCGACCGGGCCGACCGGAGCGCAGGGCCCCACCGGCGACCTCGGCCCGACCGGGCCGCAGGGACCGACCGGCGCGAAGGGCGACATCGGCGAGATCGGACCGACCGGCCCGCAGGGGATTCAGGGCAACATCGGACCGACCGGCCCACAGGGCGACACCGGCGGGATCGGCGCCACCGGCCCGATCGGGCCGCAGGGCCTCACGTGGAGGGGTCCCTACCTACCGAGCACCGACTACGCCGTCAACGACGCGGTGGGCTTCACTGACGGCTCGAGCTACATCTGCATCCAGGCGACCGACGGCTCGCAGGATCCGACCAACGCCGCCTACTGGCAGCTCCTGGCGCAGATCGGCGCCGCCGGACCCACCGGCGCACAGGGCAACACCGGCCCGCTCGGCCCAACCGGTGCGGTCGGCGCGACCGGAGCGAAGGGCGATACCGGCGCAACCGGACCCGTCGGCACCACCGGCGCCGTGGGCGCGACGGGCGCACAGGGTCCGACCGGCGTGGTCGGCGCCACCGGCCCCAAGGGCGACACCGGCGCAACCGGACCGCTCGGCCCAACCGGTGCAGCCGGCGCAACCGGGCCCGCCGGCGCAACGGGCCACACCGGCCCAACCGGCGCGACCGGAGCGACCGGCGTCGGAGTGACCGGCGCTACGGGACCAACTGGCGCCACCGGGCCCACCGGAGCGACCGGCCCAGCCGGCACCGCTGGAGCCCAG
>DATIYW010000194.1:0-9153 GCA_035517415.1 Thermoanaerobaculaceae bacterium | reverse complement strand
CTTCCGCGTCGAGCTGAAAGGCGACCAGAACAACGGCTGCGGTGGGCCGAAGCTCTGGACCCTGCTGAACTTCGCCGGGTGGCAGGACCTCGGGGAGGACGTCCACGGCGTGGTGAGGGACCCCGGGTTCCGCGCCCCCGGCTACCCGAACGACGACTACTCGCTCCCCGGCGGGACCCCGGGAGTCGGGTTCGTCCCGTTCGACCCGAACTTGGCAGGCCGCTCGGATCCGGAGATCATGCCGCCGGCGGTCGCCGCGACCTTCCCGACCGAGACGTTCAACCCGGCGACGGGCTACTAGGACAGACGCCGGCCCGTTCGCGCCGCCGGCGCGGGCGCGGCGGCGGGCTGCCCGGCGCTCGCGAGAGCCGCGTTGAGCCTCTGGCCGGTCGTGCGCTCCCGCTCGGCCTCGTCGAGGATCGCGCGCAGCTCCGGCTCGGCGGCCTTGACGAGCCCGACGAGCAGCTTCGGGTTGGCCTGTCGCCAGCGGCCGCTCGCGAACGGCGCGAGGGGCGGGAGGAGCGACCGGGCGATCCGGTCCCCCGTCTTCGCCACGGCCGCCTGGAGCTGGCGCAGCTTGTCGGGGGTGTCGGCGGCTGGGGCCGCGGCCCGGGCCGCGGCGAGGCGGAGCCGACCCGACGTGACGAACGAGGCCGCCTCCACCCCCGCTCGCGGGGCCACCGCGGCCGCGCCGCCCGCGCCCGCCGCCCCGCCGGGGCAGCAGGCGAGGAGGGCGGTGATCTCCTGCTGCACCTCGTCCATCTGCTCGAGCGTCTTGTCCCAGTCCTCCTTGGCCCGGTCGGTGTCCTCCGCCGCCTCGGCGTACTCGGAGAGCCCGTCCGCCAGCTCCCGCGTGGCGCTCGAGAAGTCGATCAGGGCCGCGCCGATCGAAAGAACCTCGGCGCGCTCCTGCACCGGCTCCATCGACTCGCACGCTTCCTTGAGCTGTTCGAGGTAGACGCGCTGCGCCTGGGCGAGGTCGCCGGTCTCGTTGAGGGTCTGCTCGGCCACGGCCGTCGCGTGGTTGATGGCGGACTGAGCGAAGAAGTTAGGGTTGGCGGCGATCTCCACCGCCACCCCGAAGTTGGAGAAGGCGGTGTGGTCCTGCTCGTTCGAGATCACCGCGGCGGCGAGCCCGAGGATCTTCCCCCAGGCGCCCTCCACGCCCTTGGTCGCGACCCCGAGCAGCGCGTTCGAGAACTTGAACAGCGAGCCGCCCGCGCCCCAGATCTCGTCGCGCAGCTTCTGCCGCCTGGCCTCGGACTGCTCGTAGTCCTTCTCGTGCGCCCGGGCGGCGTCGGCCAGGCCGCGCATCTTGCCGCGCGCGAGCGCCAGCTCCTCGCAGCAGTCCTTCTTCTCCTCGGGTGGACGCGGGGTGATCTCCGGCGGCGGGCCGGACGGCTTCTCGCCGCAGCCGCAGCAGACGTCCCAGCGGACGTGGCCGGTCGTCCCGCCGGAGCCGCTCGACGCCTCGCCTGAGAACGGGACCACGGCGTGGCGGTCGGCGTGCACGATGCAGTCGCGGCGGAGCGCCGGGTCGGTCGCGCCGTAGCAGCCGGTCGGGTTGGCGCAGAAGACGAGCGGGTCGCGGCCGCAGTTGGCGCGGGGCGCGATCTCGAACGGTAGCGCCCGGTACGCGAGCGAGCCTCGGGAGCCGCCGCCGCCGCGCAGCCCGACGCAGGCGAGCGGCTGCTCCGCCGTGGTCAGTGCGTCGGGCGGAAGGAAGCGCAAATCCGGCCGGGTCGGCTCGAAGTCGAGGTAGCCGACTGCCGGCAGGCCGCGGTACATCCCGCCGACGACCTCGCCGACGCGGACCTCGCCGCTCTTGCTCGCGCCGGGCGCGGAGCACTCCTCGTTGTCGCCGGGCACGTCGCTGCAGCCCTCGCTCGAGACCTCGTAGGAGAGGCGCGTCGTGGCCCACGCGGCCGCGAGCGGGTGGGGCCAGAGCGACAGCGGCGGCGCGGCGGGCGGCACGAGCTCGGCCCACAGCTTGGTGGTGGTCCGGTAGCGGCAGCCTCCGGGCCGGTTGCCGCCGATCGTGTCGCGGTCGACGTCGACCTGGATCCGTGCGCCGAGCGGCTTCGCCGCCGGGCACGGCTGCACGGCCTCGCCGGGGGGCGTGCGCGAAGGCGTCCGAGTCGGGGTCGGAGTGCTCGTCGGCGTAGGGCTCGGAGTGTTCGTCGGCGTCGAGGTCGGCGTGGGAGGCGGCGTGATCGACGGCGTCGCCGCGACGATCGGCGTCGGGGTCGACTGGCCCTCGCCGCCCGGGGGCGCGAGGTGGATCCAACGCACCTGCGCCCGCGGGTACGAACCGGCGTCGGTGCTGACCTGCTGCGTCGTGATGCCCAGCATCGTCTCGGCCTTCTGCCCCCCGCCGGCGAGGAAGACCGCGTCCGCGCCCGGATCGGCGAGCTGCGGCGGCGGCGGGATCGCGCCGAGGCCGATCCACTCGATCTGCTCGCGCGGGATCGGGGTCGAGTCGAGAAGACACGCGGGGCCGCCGCAGCCCTTGAGCGCGCCGGTCTTGCGCGAGCCGTCGCGCAGCAGGAGCACGTCGCCGGCGTGGTGCGGCAGGCGGGTGCCTCCTGCCGGCGTGGGCCGCGCCGAGCCCTTCGCGATCGCGGTCGCGACGATCGTCACCGCCACGAGAAGCGGCGCCACGAGTCTGGCCGGCCACCGGTGCATTCGAATCCGGGATTCCGCCGGAAGCAACGGGCGGGGGGCGCGCAGGATTCCTGCCGCCGCCGCAGCAGCGCCGGGTGACACAATATTTCGCGGCTCTATCCGTCTAAGAGAGCATGGAGGCGACCCTGAGCACGCGCTGGACGGCGAGCGACGAGGACGAGCGGATCTCCGACGCCATCGCGCGCGAGGGGGGCCGGCTGCGGGCGTTCGTGCGGCGCCGGGTGCGGGACGCCGGCGACGCCGAGGACATCCTCCAGGACGTGTTCTACGAGCTGGTGCTGGCGTACCGGCTGATGCAGCCGATCGAGCACGTCGGCGCCTGGCTGCTCCGGGTCGCGCGCAACCGCATCATTGACCTGTTCCGCCGGAAGCGGCCGCTCGCGCTGGATGACGCCCCGGGCGGCGACGACGAGGACGGCGAGCGGCTCGGGCTCGAGGAGCTGATCCCGTCGCCCGACGCCGGCCCCGAGGCCGCCTTCGCGCGGTCGGTGCTGCTCGAGGCGCTCGACGCGGCGCTCGACGAGCTGCCGGAGGCGCAGCGCGCGGTGTTCGTGGCGCACGAGCTCGAGGGGCGCAGCTTCAGAGAGCTCGCGGCCGAGACCGGCGTGAGCGTGAACACGCTGTTGTCGAGGAAGCACGTCGCGGTGCTGCACCTGCGGCGCCGCCTGCAAGGGATCTACGGCGAGTTCGTGGACCGGTAAGGAGACGACGATGGGTGGCAACCGGGTCGTTCGGGTGGTGAAGTTCGTGGTGATCGGGGTGCTCGCGGTGGCGGTGTTCGGTCTGCTCATCACGCTGCTGTGGAACTGGCTCACGCCGAGCTTGTTCGGGTGGCACACGATCGGCTTCTGGCAGGCGCTCGGGCTGTTCCTGCTGGCGAGGCTGCTGGTGGGCGGGTTTCGCGGCGGCCCGCCGCGCTCCCCGCGCAGCTGGCGGCGGCGGGTGATCGAGCGCTGGGAGAAGATGACGCCGGAGGAGCGCGAGAGGTTCCGCCAGGGGCTGCGCGAGCACTGGTGCCCGCCGGGACCGGAGGAGGCGCCGCAGACCTGAACGCGTGCGCGGTGCGGTCGCGGCGGCAAACCGCTCCCTACGGACGGCCCCCCGGGGAGGTCGGCGGACCGGGATCGCGTCCGGGCGCGAGCGGCAAGACGGCGGCGGGAGCTGAGCTGATCTCGGGCATCGCGACGGGGCCTCCGCGCGGCACGCGGAGGCCCTTCGGTTGTCCGGCCGCGGCTACTTCTCGACGACGACCGTGAGCGCGAACGTCGCGGCCGGCTTCGCGTCCTTCTCGAACGGGCGCGCGTAGGCGAGCGCGATCGCGCCCCGGCCCTCGGCCGCCGCTTCGAACGGGATCGCGAGGGTGCCGGCCGAGCCGCGCAGCCGCCCATCCTGCCGGAATGCCGGCTCGCCGAGCTGGCGCACCGCCGGCGCGCCGGCGGACACCACCTTCCACGAGTAACCGGTCGACGGGTTTTCCGCCAGCTCGACCGTGAAGCGCGCGCCGAGCCGCACCGTGACCGTGCAGCCGTCGTCGTCCTTGGTGAAGCGGGCGGGCTCGGCCGACCAGGCCGCGGCGGCGAGCCCGGCGAGGAGCAGCGGCAGCAGCGGGAGTAGGCGCGCCATCGCCGTCCCCGCTACGAGTCGTGCCACTCGGCGGGCACGACCGCCCCCAGCTCGTCCATCAGCTCCTCGATCGGCTTGGAGCGGTCGAGCACCACCCGCGAGTCGCCCGGGATCTCCTCGGGCGCCTCGAACTCCTTGACCTGCTGGTGGTAGATCTCCCATCGCCCGTCCGAGACCGAGCCGTTCTTGGCGGAGCGCCGCTCGAGCCGCTCGCGGATCACCTCCTCCGAGGCGCGGCACTCGAGCAGCAGCATCGGCACCTTGAGCCGGCGGGCGAGCTTGACCACGGCGTGGCGCTGCGCGCCCTTGGCGTAGCAGCCGTCGAGCACCACCGACTGCCCGACCTCGATCAGCTTCTCGGCGCGCTCCAGCATCTCGCCGTAGGTGCGCTCGGTGACCGCCGGCGAGTACTCCGCCTGGTCCCAGCCGACGTGGCGGCGGGCGTCGGGCGGCAGGCCGAGCAGCTCCTTGCGCACGACGTCGGAGCGGATCACCTTGAGGGCGTAGCGCTCGCCGAGGGTGCGCGCGAGCGTCGACTTGCCGCTCCCCATCACGCCGCAGGAGACATAGAGGCGCTGCGGGTTGAACGAGGCGGCATAGCGCGCGGCCAGCTCGTAGTAGCGGGTGGCGATCGACCTGACCTGCTCGCGCTGCTCCGCGGCGATGCCGGGGTCGTCGGCCTGGAACGAGTGGACCTTGGCCCGCACGTAGGCGCGGTAGGCCTTGTAGAAGTCGAGCAGCTTGAAGAGGTGGCGGTCGCCGGAGGCCTCGACGTAGGCGTCGACGAAGGCGCGGGCGAACGGCGTGTAGCCGTGGAACTCGAGGTCCATGGCGAGGAACGCCACCTCCTCGGCGACGTCCTGGATGCGGAAGCGCTCGTTGAACTCGATGCAGTCGAAGATGCGGATCGGGTCGGTGACGCAGATCGAGTCGAGGTGGACGTCGCCGTGGCCGTCGCGCACCCGGCTGGTGGCGGCGCGGTGGTGGAAGAGCTCGGCGTGGCGCTTGAAGAACAGCTCCGTGGCGGTGCGGACGAACTCGAACGTGCGCACCGAGATGAGCGTGCCGACGTACTTCTCGGTCTGGGCGAAGTTCTCGTCGCAGTTGAGCTTCACGCCGTCGAGGTCCTTCATCGCCGAGATCTGCGGGCCGGTCTCGGCGTGGGCGTGGAAGTCGGCGAGGATGCGCGCGATCTGCTGGAAGAACGCGGAGTGGCCCTGGCCGCGGCGCAGCACCTCGCGGAGCATGCGGCGCTGCGGCAGCCGCTTCATCTTGACCGCGACCTCGACCACCTCGCCCGGCCCGCCGATCGCGAGCGTGCCGTCGTGCTCGCGGATCTCGACCACGCCGAGGTAGGTGTCGGGGCAGAGGCGGCGGTTCAGCGTCACCTCGCGCTCGCACATCGTCCGGCGCTTCTCGAGCGTGGTGTAGTCGAGGAAGCCGAAGTCGACCGGCTTCTTCACCTTGTACGCGAGATGGTCGGTCAGGTAGATGGTCGAGATATGGGTCTGGATGACCTCCACGGACTGCGTGGGCTCGGGGTAGAAGGCGGGATCCGAGAGCTGCTCGACCAGACGGCGAGGTTCCATGCGATAGGCCCCGTTGCGGAATTATACAGGCCGCGGCTCATGGCGCGGCCGATAACGGACCATCTGCGGCGTCAGGCTGCGGCGGCGCGGATCCTCATGGTGCCTCCGGCTACACTCCGGTCCGGCCGCCTCGCCTTCCTTGCATCTGGCCCATTCTCGGCGGCGCGCTCCACGCGTGCTCCCTTCGCCCTGCTGTCATTCCGAGCGCAGCGAGGAATCCGCTGATCAACGTCATCCCCGCGGAGGCGGGGATGAGGGCAGATCCCCCGGTCTTCGCGGGGAGCCGGCCACGGCCAGGCGACGAAGCAATCCCGCGGTGACCGTGGTGGCCCCAGGATCGCTCCCGCGTCGCGGTCTCGCGATGACAACCGCCGGCGGCGCCGCTATCCTGCGCCTCGCAGGCCGTGCAACGAACTCGCGCGCAGTGCGTTTGAAGGACGGGCGCCGCGGCGCCGCAACCTGGAGGTGCCATGACCGGTTTCACCCGCAACGAGAAGGTCGTCCTGCTCGTCGCCGTCGCGCTGGCGCTCGTCGCGGGGGCGTTCGCCTGGGCCAACTTCACCCGCGCGTTCCCCGAGGCGTCGATCGAGTTCAAGCTCAACCGCGCGAGCTCGCAGCCGGTGGCGGAGAAGTTCCTTCGCGACGCCGCGCCGCGCGCCGCCGCCGCGCTCGCTGGCCGGCACCACGCCGCGATCTTCCGCGTCGACGACGACGCCAAGGTCTACCTCGAGCGCGAGCTCGGGCTCGACCGCATGGGCGAGCTGACGCGGAGCCGTCAGGTGCGGCTGTGGAGCTGGGCGCACCGCTGGTTCCGCCCGCTCGACAAGGAGGAGGTCCGCGTCGAGGTGGCGCCCGAGGGGGAGGTGACCTCCTTCGCGCACCTGGTCCCGGAGGAGGCCGCCGGCGCCTCGCTCGAGGAGGCGCCCGCGCGCGCCGCGGCGGAACGCTTCCTCGCCAGCGCCATGGGGCTTGCACCGGACTCGCTGACGTTCATCGAGTCGCAGCGCGAGGACCGGCCGAAGCGCCGCGACTGGAGCTTCACGTTCGAGCGCGCGGGCTGGAAGGCCTCGGGCGCGACCTACCGCATGCAGGTCGACGTGCGCGGCGACGAGGTGGCGGGCTACCGCGAGTTCCTCAAGGTCCCGGACGCCTGGACGCAGGGCTACCAGCGGCTTCGCGCCGCGAACGAGACCACCGCGCAGGTGGCGCTCTTCGGGATCGTTCTGACCATGCTCGCCGCGGTGGTGGTGCTGTTCCGCGAGGGGCGGCGCAACAACCTGCGCTGGCGCCTCGTCATGACGCTCTCGAGCGTGGCGTTCGCGCTCGTCTTCCTGCTCGTGCTCAACGACCTGCCGATCGCCGCCTACTCGTTCGACACGACCGGCAGCGTCGCCGCGTTCCTCGGCGGCCAGCTCCTCCGCGCGATCGCCGCGGCGGGCGTGCAGGCGCTGCTGATCCTGATCGTGGTGGCGGCGGGCGAGCCGCTGTTCCGCGCCCGCTTCGGCGGCCATCTCCGCATCACCGCGCTGTTCGAGCGCTCCGGGTGGCGGACGCGGCGCTTCGCGTTCGGCCTCATCCTCGGTTACTGCCTGGCGGCGCTGTTCCTCGCCTACCAGGTCGCGTTCTACCTCGTCGGCCAGCGCTTCGGCGCCTGGAACCCCGCCGAGGTGCCGTTCGACAACCTGCTCAACACCTCGTTCCCGTGGATCGCGGTGCTGTTCATGGGCTTCTACCCGGCGGTGAGCGAGGAGTTCATGTCGCGGGTGTTCTCGATCCCGCTGGTCGAGCGCCTGACCCGCTCGCGCGTCGCCGCGGTGGTCGTGCCGGCGTTGATCTGGGGGTTCGCGCACGCCAACTACCCGGCGCAGCCGTTCTACATCCGCGGCGTCGAGGTCGCCACGGCGGGGCTCGCGGTGGGCGTGATCCTCTACCGCTTCGGCGTGCTGCCGTGCCTGGTCTGGCACTACGTCGTCGACGCGGGCTACACCTCGATGCTGATGGTCCGCTCGGGCAACCTCTACCTCGCGGTCACCGCGATCGCGGGCACCGGCGCGCTGCTCGTGCCGCTGGTGGTCACGCTGGTGGCGGCGTGGCGCCGCGGCGGCTTCGTCGACGACGCCGCGACGCTCAACGCCGCCGAGCCGGCGCCGGCCGAGCCGGCGGCGCGCGTCGTGCTGACGCCGGTGGCGATCCCGGCGCCGCCGTGGCGGCTCGTCGCTCCGCTCGGGGCCGCGCTGCTCGCGGCCGGGCTGTTCCTCGCGTGGCGCGCGCCCGACCCCGGCCGCGGCATCGGCGTCAGCCTCCGCCCCGCCGCGGTGCGCGCCGCCGCCGAGGCGTTCCTCCGCGGGCGCGGCGCCGATCCCGCGAGGTGGCGGTACGTGGTCACGGCGCGGGACAGCGTGCTCTCGCCCGAGGCCCGCCGCTACCTGCTCGAGAACGGCGGGATCGAGCGGGTCGCGCGCCTCGCCGCGCGCGTGCCGCTCTGGCAGGTGCGCGCCTACCGGCCGGAGGAGCGCGAGGAGTGGCAGCTCGGCGTCGACGATCCGGGCGGCCGCGTCGTCCGCTTCGAGCACACGCTGCGCGAGGAGGCGGCCGGGGCGAGCCTGCCCGAGGCGGAGGCGCGGCGGCGCGCCGAGGCGGCGCTCGCCGCCGAAGGGTTCGACGTCGGCAAGCTGGTCTACAAGGAGGCGAGGACCGAGAAGCGCCCGGCGCGCCTCGACTACGCCTTCACCTGGAAGGACCCGGCCGAGAGCGTCGCCGACGGCGAGTACCTGGTCGACGTGCGGGTGCAGGGCGACGCGGTCGACGCGGTCGAGCGGCGCTTCAAGCTGCCGGAGGCATGGGAGCGGGCGCGGGGCAAGACGACCGCGCTCCGCCTCGCGCTGCTGGCGGTCAAGATCGCCGTGCTCGCGCTGCTGGCGGTGCACGGCCTGCTCGCGTTCTTCCGCGGCGTGCGCGGCGACCAGGTCCCCTGGCGCCCGGTCGCGCTGCTGGTGGGAGGGATGACGGCCGTCTTCGCGCTCGGAGCGGCGGTCAACTACCCGCTGCTGTGGGCGAGCTACCCGCCGGCGACGCCCGAGGCGCTGTTCCGCACCGGGACGCTGATCGCGGTCGTGCTCACGGTGCTCTTCCGCGCGGCCGCCGCGGTGCTCGCGCTCGGCGCGCTGGCGGCGTGCTTCCCCGCCGCACGGGCGGCGATGGAGGCGGGCGCGCGGCGCGCCGTCGCGGCGAGCTCGGCCGCCGCCACGGCGGCGGT
>DATIYW010000193.1:0-2659 GCA_035517415.1 Thermoanaerobaculaceae bacterium | reverse complement strand
CGCAAGCGCGAACGCCGGCCACGGCGTGCCGAGGCGGTCCGGGACGAGCGCCCCCGACGCGAGCCCGCCGAGGACGAGCAGCCAGCCGAGGTGCGCCGCGGCCGGCTCGAAGTGCGGCTTGCGCGCGGTCCGCACCAGCGCCCAGCCGAGCGCGATGAAGAGGACGCCGCAGCCGACCGCGTTCCAGCGCAGCGCCGCGGGATCGTCGAGCCGCCACGCGGACCGGCCGAGCAGACTCAGGCTCACGCCGCGCCACGCCGCCAGAGTGGTGAGCGCGAGCGTGAACAGCACGCGCGAGTCGTAGCGGACCGCCAGCCCCCCGGCGAGCAGCGCGACGATCAGGAGGTGCCACGGCCAGTTGGCGCCGAGCGGCGTGAACTTCACCTCGACGTAGGCGAGGTCGGCGGCGACGAGCAGGGCGCCGAGCAGCAGCAGGTAGTCGAACGCGACGTGCGGGGAGGGCTGCGCGGCCCAGCCGAACGGCGGCGCGGTGCGCGCCACCCATGCCAGGCAGGCGGCGGCGGCGAGTCCGATCGCCGCGGCGATCGTCACCGGGCCGATGCGGTCGAGGTTCTCCTTGACGAGCAGGCCGACCCCGGCCGTCACCAGCGTCACGCCGAGGTAGAGCGCGAGGCGGAGCTCCTCGCGGACCGAGACCAGCTCGCCGCGCGCGACGCGCAACAGCGGCGCCGCCGCCTCGGGCGCGAGCACGCCGCGCTCGACCAGCTTCGGGACTGCCGCTGCGACGTCGGGGTTCACGGTCGGGGAGGATAGCAAAGCGGCTCGCCGGCCGGGCCCCCGGGGCGCGAACCGCCGCCGCGCCCGCGACGTAAGATCGGCGGACGAGCCTGTCGCAAGATCGCAGGCGATGCCGCCGGCCGGACGGCCGCGGCGGGAGGCAGGGATGCGGGAGCGTCGCTTCGGCCTGGTTTGGGTCTGGTCGGTGTTCGCGGTCGTGGCCGTGATCGCCTCGGCCGCGCCGTGCCTCGCGCAGCCGGCGCCGGCGGCGCCGGCGGCGACGACGGGCGCGTCGGCGGGGTTCGACCCGGTGGCGGCGACCGAGGCGTATCTCGCCAAGGTGCCGGCCGAGCAGCGGGCCCGCTCCGACGCCTACTTCGAGGGCGGCTACTGGCTGATCCTCTGGGACTTCCTGCTCGGCGCGGCGGTCGGCCTGGCGCTCCTCTTCACGCGCCTGTCCGCCCGCATGCGCGACCTCGCCGCCCGCGTCACGCGGTTGACCTGGCTGCAGACCGCGCTCTACTGGGTGCAGTACCTCGTGATCACCGCGCTCGTGTCGGCCCCGCTCTCGGTCTACGAGGGATACTTCCGCGATCGCAAGTACGGGCTCGCGACGCAGACCTTAGGGCCGTGGCTCGGCGACCAGCTCAAGGGGCTGGCGATCGGCGCGCTGTTCGGTGGGCTGCTGATCGTGCTGGTCTACCTCGTCATCCGCCGCGCGCCGCGGACCTGGTGGATGTGGGGCGCGGGCGTGGCGATCGTCTTCCTCCTGATCGGGCAGATCATCGCCCCGGTCTTCATCGCGCCGCTGTTCAACCACTACACCAAGCTCGAGGACCCGGCGATTCGCGAGCCGATCCTGCGCCTGGCGCGCGCCAACGGCATTCCCGCCACCGACGTGTGGGTGTTCGACGCCTCGCGCCAGACCACCCGCGTCTCCGCCAACGTCAGCGGTCTCGGCGGCACCTCGCGGATCTCGCTCAACGACAACCTGCTCAAGCGCTGCTCGCTGGCCGAGATCGAGGCGACGATGGGGCACGAGATGGGCCACTACGTGCTCAACCACGGCTCCAAGGGCATGATCGAGCTCGGCGTCCTGGCCGTGATCGGCTTCGCGCTCATGCGCTGGGGGTTCGACAAGCTCCACCGCCGCTGGGGCGCGCGCTGGGGGATCTCCGGCATCGGCGACGTCGCCGGGCTGCCGGTGCTGGCGTTGCTGCTGTCGGCCTACTCGTTCGTCCTGACGCCGGTCACCAACACGATCGTCCGCACCGCCGAGGCGGAGGCGGACATCTTCGGACTCAACGCGGCGCGCCAGCCGGACGGCGAGGCGGAGGTCGACCTCAAGCTCGGCGAGTACCGCAAGCTGAAGCCGACGCCGCTCGAGGAGTTCATCTTCTTCGACCACCCGAGCGGCTACAACCGCATCCTGATGGCGATGCGCTGGAAGGCCGAGAACCTGCACTAGGGCGGGGGTAAGGGATCCGGAGGCCGGGGTCCGGACCCGGGTCATGAGGACAACGCCGCAAGGGAGCGGGCCGCGCCCCGCCTCGGCTCCGGGACAATCGCGGTCTTGCATGCGATCGTTCCTCCCGGACCCCGGACCCGAGCATCGGACGATGTACTAGCATCGGCGCCGATGGACCGCAGCCGCGCGACCGCACTCGCCGAGGGCCTGTTCGCGGTGCTGGTGTGGGGCGCCTCGTTCATCGCCACCAAGGTCGCGCTGGTGGAGCTGTCGCCGGTGGCGCTGGTGTGGGCGCGCTTCGCAATGGGCGTTGCGGTGCTCGGGATCGCGGTGGCGGCGCGCCGGCAGTTCGCCCTCGTGCGCCCGCGCGAGCTCGCCTTCTTCGCCCTGCTCGGGCTGATCGGCATCGCCTTCCACCAGTGGCTGCAGTCGAACGCGCTGGTCACCTCGCGC
>DATIYW010000192.1:0-2237 GCA_035517415.1 Thermoanaerobaculaceae bacterium | reverse complement strand
GGGGGCCGGGGGCCGGGGGCCGGGGGCCGGCGAAGGGAAACCCAGCGTAGCTGTTGGGATTCCGCGTCCGAACCGGCTGGCGATAGCGGCGGGTCAGGGCCGCGGTACGGCCGATGATCCGCGCGGGAGGTCCTCGGCGAGCGCGACCAGGCCGTGCGGCCGCAGCACCGTGATCCGCTCGCGACCGCTCGCCACGATCCCCTGCGCCTCCCACTCCGAGAGGATCCGGCTGACGGTGAACAGCGTCGTGCCGGTCATCTCGGCGAGGTCCTGGCGCGAGAGCGGCAGGTCGATGAGCACGCCGCCCTCGACCTTGCGGCCCGCCTGGCGCACCAGGCGCACGAGCGCGCGGGCGACCCGCTGGGCGACGCGCTCGGTGGCGAGCTCGCGGAAACGCTCCTGCAGCTCGCGCAGGCGCTCGGAGAGCAGCCGGACGGTGGCCACCGCGAGCAGGGGATGGCGGAGGAGCAGCGCCTGGAGCGTCGCGCGATCCCACTCCAGCACCGCGGTGGCGCCGACCGCCCACGCGGTCAGGGGATACGCGGTGCCCTCGAAGATCGCGAGCGCCGCCGCCGCGTCGCCGGGGCCGACGAAGCGGAGGATCACCTCGTTCCCGTCGGCGCCGACCTGGGTGAGCTTCAGCCGACCCTCGGTCACGAGGCAGAAACGCTCGGCCGGCTCGCCCTCGCGGAACAGCGCGTCCCCGTCCGCGGCGCGCCGCTCCGCCGCCGCGGCCAGCACCGTCGCGAGCGCGGCCGGGTCGAGGTCGCGGAACAGCGCGGCGCGCGCGAGCAGCTCGAGCTGGCGCCCCCGGCGCTGTGCCTCCATGCGCCTCATCGTGCCACACTTGCGCCGACCCGACGGACTCCGGGTCGATCCGCCTTGCGCGGATCTCCCTCCGGGTGTAGACTCCTCTGCCCCGGAGTTTCCGGGCCGCGGAGGTTCGCATGAAGCCAGGGATCCATCCTGAGTACCATGAGGTCGAGGTGCATTGCGCCTGCGGCAACACCTTCAAGACCCGTTCGACCAAGAAGGAGATCCGCCTGGAGATCTGCTCTGCCTGCCACCCGTTGTTCACCGGCAAGCAGAAGCTGATCGACTCCGCCGGGATGGTCGAGCGGTTCCAGCGCCGCTACAGGAAGGGCGAAAAGGCCGCAAACGCGTAGCTCCGCTTCCGACATTCGAATCGTGCCCGCGCCGGGGAGGCTCCTCCCCGGCGGTCTGTTTTCCGGCCGGTGACCCGCGCGCTTGCCGCCGGTCGGCGATGAAAGGTAGGCTGCGGCCGTGAACGGTCTGCTGCAACGGCTCGACGACATCACCCGCCGCTGGCAGGAGTTGCGCGACGAGCAGGCGAACCCCGAGGTGCTCGCCGACCGTAAACGCCTGCTCGAGGTGTCGAAGAAGCTCGCCGAGATCGAGCCCGTGGTCCAGGCGTACCAGGCGTTTCGGCGGCTCCGCGACGAGGAGTCGGGCGCCCGCGAGCTGGTCGCCGCCGAGGCCGACCCGGAGTTGCGGCAGATGGCGGAGGACGAGGTCCGCCGCCTCGGCACCGAGCTGGCCGAGCGCGAGAAGCAGCTCAAGCTCCTTCTCCTCCCTGCCGACCGCAACGATTCCCGCAACGTCGTGCTCGAGGTGCGCGCCGGCACCGGCGGCGAGGAGGCGGCGCTGTTCGCCGCCGAGGTGCTCCGCATGTACACGCGCTACGCCGAGACGCGGCGCTGGAAGGTCACGGTCACCGACCTGTCCGAGGCCGGCCTCGGCGGCGTCAAGGAAGCGGTGGCGCTGGTCGAGGGCGAGGGCGCCTACTCGCGCCTCAAGTACGAGTCGGGCGTCCACCGCGTGCAGCGCGTGCCCGCGACCGAGGCGTCGGGGCGGATCCACACCTCCGCGGTGACCGTCGCGGTGCTCCCGGAGGCGGAGGAGATCGAGATCGCGATCGACCCGAAGGACCTGCGCATCGACACGTTCTGCTCCGGCGGGCACGGCGGCCAGTCGGTCAACACCACCTACTCCGCGGTGCGGATCACCCACCTCCCGACCGGGATCGTCGCGCAGAGCCAGGACGAGCGCTCGCAGATCCAGAACCGCGCCAAGGCGATGCGCGTGCTCAAGGCGCGCATCTACGAGATCGCGCAGGCCGCGCAGCAGTCCAAGCTCGCCGCCGAGCGCCGCTCGATGGTCGGCAGCGGCGACCGCTCCGAGAAGATCCGCACCTACAACTTCCCCCAGTCGCGCGT
>DATIYW010000191.1:0-19485 GCA_035517415.1 Thermoanaerobaculaceae bacterium | reverse complement strand
CCGCGCGAGAAGCTCGCCAGGCCGACGGCGGGCGCGCGCAGCCGTGGCGCGAACTCCTTGAAGCGGACGATCGGGCCGGCGGCCAGCCGCGGGAAGAACGAGAGGAAGCAGGCGTACTCGAGCAGGCTGCGCGCCGGCTCGGTGCGGCGGTGGTAGACGTCGATCACGTAGCCGAGCGACTGGAAGGCGTAGAAACTGATGCCGAGCGGCAGCGCGAGGCGGACGGCGTCCGCCAGACCCGTGCGGGCGAGCCCCAGGCGTGCGAGCAGCGCGTCGAGGTTCGCGGCGAAGAAGCCGAGGTACTTGAACGCCACCAGCATCCCGAGGTTGGCGACGGTCGAGGCCGCAAGGGCGAGCCGCCGGCGCCCCGCAGCGCCCTCCGGCGCGCCGGCGATCACCCGGCTGCACGCGTAGTCGATCGCCGTGATCGCCGCCAGGGGCAAGATGAACACGGGCCCGGCCCAAGCGCAGAACCCGTAGCTCGCCAGCGTGAGGACCGCCAGCCTCGCCCGTGCCGGCGCCAGCATCGTCGCCGCCAGCACCGCGGGTAGGAAACCGAACAGGAAGAACTGCGAGGTGAAGGTCAACGAATCGCCGCGTCCTTTCACGCCGTCCCGAGGTTCGCCAGCGTACGGGCGTTCGCGGTCGGGGTCAAACCGTCGCGGCGGGAAATGCGAGGACCCCGCGCTGGGCGGGGTCCTCGAAGAGCCGCGACTGATTCGCGGGTCGCCGCTAATGCGGAATGAGACCCGTGAAGACGTATGCCTGAAGCAACGCGATCAACCCGATCACAGCCGCGCCGGCGACGGAGTGCCACCAGACCGTGCGGAAGATCGGGCCGAGTGCGTGCGACCGCTCGTACGGGTCGTCGTAACACGCGGCGCACGCCACCATGATCGACTGCGCGTCGATCATCTTGCCCATCACGCCGCCGGTGGAGTTGGTCGCGCAAATCAAAATAGGATTGAGGTTAAGCTGCTGCGCCGTGATGCGCTGCAGGCTGCCGAACAGCGCGTTCGATGCGGTGTCGGAGCCGGTCAGGAACACGCCCAGCCAGCCGAGGTAGGCGCCGAAGAACGGGTACGCCGCGCCCGCACTCGTGAACGCCAGACCGAGCACGGCGTCGGTGCCCGAGTATCGCGTCAGGAAGCCCAGCCCGAGCACCTGACCGATCACCAGCACCGGGATCTTCATGCGCTTGAGGGTGCGAACCGTCGCCTCTCCCCACTGCTTGCCGTTCAGCCGCAGGGCCAGTCCTGACAGCAGCGCCGCGACGAACACGCCGGTGCCCGCCGCCGAGAGCCAGTTGATGGCGAACACCGCTCCCTCGGGTTTCGCGTTCGCCGGCGCGACCGGCGGCATGCGCTGGACCACGTTGTGCAGCGCCGGCATCTCCCACTTCGGCAGCGACAGCGTGCCGTTGAAGTTGGAGCCGAGCAGGGTCGTCTTCACCTTGACGCCGGAGAAGACGTTGTTGAGGGTCGTCTTCCACGCCGGCATCCCCCACAGGGCGCAGCAGAGGATGAGGATGGCCCACGGCGTCCAGGCGTACACGGTCTGGCCGAGGCTGTAGGGGTACTTCCAGGACTTGTCCGGAGCAGCCACCTCATCCACGGTCTCCGCCAGCCCCGCGGCCTTGCGCTCCGAGCGCAGCAGGAACCTCGTCTTTGGCTGCCACACGAAACGGAGGAAGAGCGCAGTGCAGATGACCGAGAAGACGCCGGCGACCACGTCGGTCATCAGATGCAGCGACGGGGTGCTGGCGGCGGTCCACTGCATGATGGCGAACGAGCCGCCCGAGACCAGGCACGCCGGCCACACCTCGAACGCTTCCTTCCAGGTGCCGCGCTCCATCTTGACGAAGGCTGCGACGAGCCAGAAGGGCACCAGGATCGAGACGAACGGAAGCTGGTGACCCACCATCGTCGACAGCTTCTGCTCGTCCAGGCCGGTTACCAACGCGAGGGTGACGATCGGCGTGCCGATCGCTCCGTACGCCACCGGCGCCGTGTTGGCCAGCAGGTTCAGGACCGCAGACTGGAACGGAGAGAAGCCCAACCCCACCATCACGGCGCCGGCGATCGCCACCGGTGTGCCGAACCCGGACGTGCCCTCGATGATGGCCCCGAACGAGAAGGCGATCAGCAGGACCTGAAGCCGCCGGTCGAACGAGATGTGGATGATGGACTCCTTGACGATCTCGAACTTCCCCGTGGTCACGGTCATCGTGTAGAGGAACATCGCCGCCAGCACGATCCAGATGATGCCCAGGAACCCAGACAACGAACCCAGGGCGAAGGCGGAGAACGCCGATGCGAGGGGCATTCTGAATGCCAGGCATGTCACGAGGAACGCCGCGAGCACCCCGTAGAACGCCGCGTACGGGGCCGAGATACCGAGATGCTTGGCGCCACGCTTGTCCTTGTGGGGATGCAACGCGATGAAGTAGAGCAGAACCAGGATTGGTATTGCGGCCACGACGGTTGAGAGAAAAACGTTCCCCAGGGGATTGTAGTCCTGATGGTACATTTCTCCTCCTCCTTCACAGGGTTTGGGATATGGTCTGCCGTTCCTTTCTACCTGCCCTCGATCATACCCGGGCGAGGGGGGCTGTCAAGGCACGGCGTCGGCGTGCGGGGGGCGCGACGCCGCTCGCCGCCGGCGGATCAGGGCTCCGCGGGACATCCTGAGACAAGCGGCACCGTACCGATACGACGAAACTGAATCGCAGAAGCGCCGAGCGGAACTCGGTCGCAGTTTCGCGGCGATATCGTGAATTACGGCGGGGCGAGGCGGCGTCAGACGGGCCGGTTCACGACCAGGGTGAGGACGTTGCGGCGCCCGCGCCGCTCGTAGCCGACGCCGTCGAGCAGGCGGCGGATGAGCAGGATGCCGAGGCCGCCGGGGCGGCGCGCCTCGAGCGGCGCGCCGACGTCGGGCGCAGGCGCCGCCGTCGGGTCGAACGGCGGGCCCTCGTCCTCGAGCTCGACAACGAAGGCGCTCGCGTCGCGCCGCACCGCCACCTCGACGGCGCCGGGGCGCTCGCGGTAGGCGTGCTTGCCGACGTTGACGACCCACTCCTCGACTGCGAGCTCGAGGTGGCCGAGGCGCGTCGCCTCGATCCCGGCCGCCTCGGCGAGCGGCAGGACGAACTGCAGGATCTCGGCCACGCCCTCGGCCGGCGCGCGGAACCGGCGCCGCGCCACCTCCGAGGACGACCCGCCCCCGGCCGGGTCCGGCGCGGCCCCGCCGGGCGCCGGACCGCGCGCGCCGCGCTGGCGCCGCGGATCGCGGCCCCGGTCGCGAGCGCCCCTCCTCGCCCGGCTACGCTCGCTTCGCATCGGCGCCGTCCATCGCTCCACCAGCCGCGCGTCTCATGTGGCCCTGAGCGCGGCCTCGACGTCGGGGTAGTTGGGGAAGAGCGTCGCGAAGCCGGTGATCGAGAAGACCTCCTTGATCACGCCGGCCAGCCCCGCGATCGCGAACCGGCCGCCGACCGCCTGGAGCGCCTTGGCGGCCGTGATGATGCTGCTCAGGCCCGCGCTCGAGATGTACTCGAGGCGCGAGAAGTCGAGGATCATGCGCGTGTGGCCCGCTCCGATCCACTCGTCGCATTGCCGCTCGAAGTTCGGCGCCGCGGTGACGTCGAGGCGGCCCACCAGGCCGACGACCGACCAGCCGCCTTCACTTCTCAGTTTGAGCTCAAGCAAGCTGCCCTCCCCTTTCCGGTTTCGCGAATACTAGCAACCACCGGCGGCACCGGCCACCGCGTCACCGCCTCGAACGCGCGCCGGCGCCCGCTCATGCCGCCGCGTTCTCCTGCAGCATGTGGAGCTGCCAGAGGTCGCGCGTGCTGGTGTGGAGGAACGGCGAGAGCGCGAGCTTGCCGGTCACGCCGAGGCTGCGCTCGAGGTAGCGCAGCTCCTTGAACCGGTCGCCGATCTCGGGGTCCTTCGCCGGCTCCATCCCGGCCTTCTGCACGATCAGGATCGCCTTCGCCTTGAGTGACAGCTCGACCCGCATCTGCAGGTAGGAGAGCATGTCGCCCAGCACCTCGCGCGGGAACCGGCTCTGCAGCGAGAGCAGGTACTCGCCGACCTTGGTGTCCTTCAGCTCGCCGGACTTGATCATCTCGAGGAGCTCGACGTCGGAGCCGAAGCCCACCTCGAGCCAGCCCTGCAGCAGGTGCTCGCTGCGCGAGAACACGACCGCGATCAGCGCCGGGAACGCCACCATCACGACCAGCGTCTCGAGCAGCGGCGGCAGCACGAACTGGTTGAACACCGCGTGTGTGGCCGCCGCGAGGCCGAGTCCGGGCAGGAACACCCACAGCCGCTGGCTCTGGCGCAGGTCGGAGAGCGCCTTCGAGACGATGCCGACGATCGCCGTCGCCCCGCCGTGCATCACCGCGGTGCCGAAACCGCGCACGCACCACAGCAACGGGCTCGGGTTCTCGACCGCGGTGAGGAAGTAGACGTTCTCGACCAACGCGAACCCGGCGCCGATCGCGAAGCCGAAGATCGCGGCGTCGACCATGAAGCCGACCCACTCGCGCCGGATCAGCACGACCACGAACACCGCCTTCGCCGTCTCCTCGATCGCCGGCGCGGCGTAGCGGGCGTACACGCCGGCGTCGACGAGGCCGCGCCCGATCAGCCAGCGCGCGAGCAGGAAGCAGGCGGCGGCGGCGAGCGCGCCGGCGAGGATCGCTTCGAGCACCGCGCGAAACCTCACCAGCCGGTAGCTCTCGAGGAAGAACAGCGCGGCGAGGAACGCCAGCACCGGCACCAGGCTGAGCGGGAGCCCGACGATCTCACTCATAGACGGGGAGCCGCAGCGACGCCATCAGCTCGTGGCTCGCCCGCTGGCCCTTCTCGTAGGCGCGCGCCGCGCCGAGCGAGAGGGTGAACTGGTGGTGCGACATGGCGACGAAGCGGATGTCGAGCTGCGCGCCGACGCTGGCGAGCTTGCGGCGCGTCGCGGCGTCGTTGAGGTCGGTCTCGATCCCGCCGCCGAACACCGCGAGGCTCGCCCAGTTGACGAAGAGCGCCGGCGTGCCGACGTGGGTGAACACCAGCGGCGGCACGTTCCACTCCAGGAACGCCTTCGCGTAGTTCTTGCCGCCGATCGAGTTGAGGTCCACGCCGGGGAAGCTCACCTGCTCGTGGTAACGACGGTAGGGCTTGTCGTCGACGTAGTTGTTGCCGAAGCCGCCGAAGTAGAAGTCGACGAGCGGGTCGGTGCGGTCGCCGGAGGCGGCGCCCGCCGAGGTGCGCAGCCAGAGCGAGGAGTGCGGCAGCGGCAGCGGCGCGCCGAGGTCGAGGTCGAGCCAGACGCGCGGGAAGTGGTGCGCGCTCGCGTAGTCGTCCATCGCGGTCGCGCGGCACTCGATCCCCTTCTCCGGCTCGATCGCGCCGAGCGAGCTGCGGACGTACTTGTAGCCCATCGACAGCGTCGCCTCGCCGAGGTTGGTCACGTTCGACGGCACGTTCTGGTACTCGGGCAGCGTGTCGAGGTTGCGGTAGCCGGCGATCTCGCCGACCCAGTCGAGGTAGCGGTTCGGCTCGTCGTAGATCAGGTACTGCTTGTAGCGGACGTCGAGCGAGTCGCCCTTGCGGCTGCGCAGCGTCGGGCCGAAGAGGTCGTAGAAGTCGGCGTTGTTGTGGCTCGCGACCACCTTCCAGTTGAGGTACTCGTAGATCGCCTTGAGGTGCAGCCGCTCGCCCTCCGGCAGCGAGCCGGTCGGGCTGTACGACGCCGCGAGCGAGAGGCGGTTGTAGCCGATGTCGTCGGAGAGGTCGAGGTGGAGGCCGAACGCGGCGTACGACTTGTAGCCCTCGGCGATGGGGAAGAGCGAGCGCACCTTCATCGTCGCGAACGGGCTGTAGTTGCCCTCGCGCACGGTCAGCGAGGCGAGGTCGACGGCGGACGGCGGCGGCAGCTTCCAGCCCTTCACCTCGGGGTCGCGGTTCACCACCTCCTGGCCGAGGAAGTCGATGCTGTTGACCTTGCCGGCCGGGCGCGGCTCGAGCATCACCGGCTGGAAGCCGCGCGAGGTGTAGCGGAAGGCGAGCAGCGCGGCGGCCGAAACCGGCACCGGCCGGAACAGCCCGGTGTCGGTGTTCGACATCACCTCCGCCTGCTTCGTCTCGACGTCGACGCGGTAGATGTTCGAGACGCCGGAGTAGTACGACGAGCCGTAGAGCGTGCGGCCGTCGGCGGCGAAGACGAAGCTCGCCGGCGAGGAGTTCTCGAAGTCCGACAGCACGTCGTAGGTCGGGTCGCCGGCGAGCAGCTTCGCGACGTCGAAGCTGACCAGCGACTGGCTGCCGTCGATGCGGCTCAGCGAGCCCACCAGCCGCTTGCCGTCCGGCGAGACGTCGAGGTCGTAGAGGTCGGTGCCGTAGGGCCAGGAGTAGACCTGCGTCCACTCCGAGTACGGCGGCGCGATGCGGACGATGGTGGAGATCCCGTTGTAGTGGCGCATCCCCCACAGCGAGCGGTCGGCGCGGTCGAAGGCGAGGTCCCCGATGCGGCCGCGCTTGATGTAGGTCCGGGTATGCCCGGTCTTGAGGTCGACGCCGCGCAGGTCGCGCCAGTCGTTGTTGTTGATCGTGTAGAACAGCGTGCGCGAGTCGGGGTCGAGCGCGAGCGAGGTGACCGCGTACAGCGACGGCCCCTTGATGTCGCAGATCCGTTTCATCTTGCCGCTGGTGAGGTCGAGCGAGGCGAGGTGCGCGACCTGGCCCGGGAGGTTGACGCCGAGGTAGACGGTGTGGCCGTCGCGGTCGAGCGCCGCCCGCGACACCGAGCCGAGCGCCCGGTCGGTCACCGCGCGGTACGGCGTGATCGGGTTCTCGCGCAGGCGCGCGAGGTTCTTCTCCTGGAACCCGCGCTCCCAGCCGATCCACTCCGACCACGACCTCGAGAGCGGCTCGCCGAAGACGTTGGCGAACTGCGACGAGTACCACGCCTTGCTGCCCTCGCGGCGCGCCACCCACGAGATCAGCTTGTCGGTGCCGCGGGTGAGCGCGGTGTAGCTCATGAAGCGCGTGCCGTAGAGGTAGGCGTTCACGCCGACCTGGAAGTCGAGCTTGCCGGCGGCGGACTCGAGGCCGACCAGGTCGTAGGGCGTGACGCCCTCCGCGACCATGGTGCGGAACACCATCTCGTCGTAGGCGCCGAGCGCCCGCCCGAGCCCGCCGGTCAGCCACGTCTCCATGAACACCGCGATCCCCTCGTGGTACCAGCGCGGCGCGAACAGCCGCGGCGCGGTCAGGTAGGAGTAGACCATCGAGAGCGGGTTGGCCGAGCTCGGCGCGACCTTGCCGCTGAAGATCGAGCGGTAGGTGCGGTCGCGGCGCGTCGCCTCGTCGTTCGCGACAATGTGGACCAGCTCGTGGCTCGACAGCCAGTTCATCCGCTCGTTGCCGAGCACGACCTCGAACGTGTAGGAGAACGGCGCGATGGTGACCAGGATGCGGTTGTTCGGGATCGCGGTGGCGCCGGCGTTGCCGTAGTCGCCGAAGTCGTGGAGGAGGATCGTGACCTTCTCGCCGGGCTGGTAGCCGAACGTCTTGCAGTGCGACGCGAGCGCGTTCTCGAAGCAGCGCGCGACGTGGGTCGCGAGGTAGCGCTCGATGCCGAAGTACACGACGTTGAAGTTCTTGGTCTCGAGAGACTGCAGCTGCGCCGACGCCGACGCAGCCACGGACAGGACCACCCCGGCCACGAGATGGACTCGCATTGAGTCTGAGCCTCCTTGCCTTGCGGCGGATTGTAGCCTGGATCGCGGGGTCCCGCGCGGGCGCGGCGCCGCCGGGGACGGAAAGCCGGCGGCCCGGTCCGCGTCGCACGACTCACGACTGCCGGATCCGGGCCGCCGGACGCCGCCGCGCCGCCGACCATCGCGGCGCGGCGGGGCCGAGCCGGTCTACCGCGCGCCGAGCGGGCCGACGCCCTTGTCGAACGCGCCGGACATCAGCGCCTTCTGGAACGCGCCGCTCGCCAGCGCCTGCTGGAAGGCACCGGAGGAGAGCGCCTTCTGGAACGCCTCGTTCGAGAGCGCCTTCTGGAACGCCTGGTTCTCGAGCGCCTTCTGGATCGCGCCGTTGGCCATCGCCTTCTGGAACGCCTCGTTCGCCATCGCCTTCTGGATCGCGCCCTGGGTCATCGCCTTCTGGAACGCCTCGTTCGCCAGCGCCTGCTGGATCGAACCGTTCTGCAGGGCCTTCTGGAGCGCCTCGTTCTGCATCGCCTGCTGCATCGCCTGGTTGTCGGCCGAGAGCGCCTTGTTGAACGCCTCGTTGGAGAGCGCCTTCTGGATCGCGCCCTCGCTCAGCGCCTTCTGCACCGCCTCGTTCGAGAGCGCCTTCTGGAACGCCTGGTTCTCGAGCGCCTTCTGGATCGCGCCCTGGCTCATCGCCTTCTGGAACGCCTCGTTCGACAGCGCCTGCTGGATCGAACCGTCCTGCAGCGCCTTCTGCATCGCCTCGCTCGCGAGCGCCTTCTGCAGCGCGCCCTCCGACAGGGCCTGCTGGATCGCGCCCTGACTCATCGCCTTCTGGAACGCCTCGTTGGCGATCGCCTTCTGGATCGCGCCGTCGGCCAGCGCCTTCTGGAACGCCTCGTTGGCCATCGCCTTCTGGATCGCGCCATCGGCCAGCGCCTTCTGCATCGCCTCGCTCGCGAGCGCCTTCTGGATCGCTCCCTGCGACAGGGCCTGCTGGATCGCGCCCTGGCCCAGCGCCTTCTGGAACGCCTCGTTGGCGATCGCCTGCTGGACCGCGCCGTCCTGGAGAGCCTTCTGCATCGCCTCGTTCTGCATCGCCTGCTGCATCGAGCCGTTCTGCAGCGCCTTCTGGAACGCCTCGTTGGCAAGCGCCTTCTGCAGCGCGCCCTGCGACAGCGCCTGCTGGATCGCGCCCTGGCTCAGCGCCTTCTGGAACGCCTCATTGGCGATCGCCTGCTGCACCGCGCCGTTCTGCAAGGCCTTCTGGAACGCCTGGTTGTTCATCGCCTGCTGGATCGCCTGGCTGTCGGCCGAGAGCGCCTTGTTGAACGCCTCGTTGGAGAACGCCTTCTGGATCGCGCCCTGGCTCAGCGCCTTCTGCACCGCCTCGTTCGAGAGCGCCTTCTGGAACGCCTCGTTCGACAGCGCCTTCTGCACCGCGCCGTCCTGCATCGCCTTCTGGAACGCCTCGTTGGAGATCGCCTGCTGGATCGAGCCGTTGGCGAGCGCCTTCTGGAACGCCTCGTTCGAGATCGCCTGCTGGATCGCGCCCTGGCTCAGCGCCTTCTGGAACGCCTCGTTGGCGAGCGCCCGCTGGAACGACTGGTTGAGCATGTCCTGCTTGAACGCCTGGTTCTGGAGTGCCTTCTGGAACTCCTTGCTGTTGAGGAGCTTCTGGATCTGGTCGTTCTGCAGGATGGCCTGGATCTCGGGGTGCTCGAGCACCACGTCGGTGCCGCTGATCTGCTGCGACCGGTAGCGGTCCGCCTTCTCCACGCCGCCGATCGTCCCCACCGCCTGCCCGGCGTCGGGCCGCTCGTAGATCACGCCGAGAACGGCGACGATCGCCACCGCGGCCACGACTCCCACGATCACCCACGTACGCGTCGACTGCTTCTGTCCTGTGCTCGACATATCGGCCTCCTTCGCCTTCCTGTCCCGTCCACCGGAACCGTCGCGGTCCTGGGAGCCCGGCCGGCTCACCGTCTTGGACCGAGTCACCTTTTCCGAGCCGTTCACCTTGTTCCTCCGCTGCTGCTGCCAAGCAGACTGCGACCGCGTCCGGGGAAAGTCCTGAGCGTTCCCCGGCGGAACTCCGGCGTTTCGCCTGGGATCGTCCGTATCCGGCGCCGGAAGTCCGCCGGAAGCGGGCGATTCGCCAGCGCCGGCGCTGCTATACTGCCCTCCGTCACGGCGGAGCAACGAGCGAATGACCTCTCGAGGTGACTTCCGGATTCGGGACTGGCTCGTACAGCCAAGTCTGAACCGGTTGACGCGCGGCGCGGAGAGCCAGCCGCTCCAGCCGCGATTCATGGATCTCCTTGTCTTCCTTGCGGATAATCGCGGCAAGGTGGTGTCCAAGGAGGACATCCTGGGCGCCGTGTGGGCCAAGGAGTTCGTGTCGGAAGGCACGCTCACGCATGCAATTGCGGTGATCCGCCAGGCCCTCGGCGACAGCGTCAGGCAGCCCGAGTACATCGAGACGATCCCGACCCGCGGTTACCGGCTGGTCGCGCCGGTAAGCGAGGCCGGCCCGCCCCCAAGCGAGGCGGCGGCTGCCGTCGCCGTCGCGCCGATCGCGCGTGTCCGCCCCGGCACGCTCCGCATCGCGCTGATCGCCCTCGGCGTGGTGGTGGTCGGCGCGGTCGCGTTCAAGCTCGTCAGCGCCTCCGCCCCGCGCGCCGCGAGCGGGACGCCGAAACGGATCGTCGTCCTCCCGTTCAAGAACCTCGGCCCGGCGGGGCGCGACTACCTCGCCTCCGGCATCACCGACGACATCACCACCCGGCTCGCCAGCGCGCACCACCTCGGCGTGATCTCGCGCAAGAGCGCCGAGTACTGCGCCAGCGCCGGGCTGTCGATGCGCCAGATCGCGTCGGAGCTGGGCGTCGACTACCTCCTCGAGGGCACGGTGCAATCCGACCTCAGCGACGAGCGGCGCAACCTGGTGCGCGTCAACGCCCAGCTCGTGAACGTGCGCGACGACACCCACCTGTGGGCCGGCACCTACCCTGCCGCGCTTGCCAACATCTTCGAGGTCAGCGCGACGATCTCCTCCCATGTCATCGACGAGCTCGGCGTTCGCGTCGGCGGCGGCGAGCGGAGCCGGCTGGCAGCCCAGCCCTCCAGCGACCTCGACGCCTACCAGGCCTACCTGTTCGGCATGCGCTACCGCGACCTCGAGAGCCGCGAGCAGCTCGGCCTCGCGGTCGCGATGTTCGAGCGCGCCACCAAGCTCGACCCGAGCTTCGCCCTCGCCTTCGCCGAGCTCTCGATCGCCCACTCGCGCCTCTACCTGCTGCGCTTCGACCCGACGCCGGGCCGCCTCGAGCTGGCCAAGGCGGCGGTCGACCGGGCGCTCGCGCTCAAGCCCGGCCTGCCCGAGGCGCACATGGCGATGGGCGCCTACTCGTTCATCGGCCTGCGCGACTACCGCCGCGCGCTCGAGGAGTTCGACGTCGCGGCGCGGGAGATGCCGAACGACGCCGCGCTGCTCGGCCTGATCGCCGACGTCCACCGCCGCCAGGGGCGCTGGTCGGAGGCGCGCGCCGAGATCGAGCACGTGGTCTCGCTCGACCCGCGCAACTACAGTGCCACGCTCGCCCTCGGCGACACGCTGCTGCCGCTGCGCGAGTACGAGGAGGCGGACCGCGCGTTCGTGCGCGCGGTCAACCTGATGCCGGACACCGTCCACCCCTACGTCCGGCGTTTCTGGAACTTCCTACTCTGGGACGGGACGACGACGCGCGCCGCGCAGGTGCTGGCCGAGATGCCGGCGCCGGACGACCCGGACGCGGTCTCGTGCCGCTTCTTCCTCGACTACCTGCAGCGCGACTACGCCCGCGCGCTCGACGTCCTCGGTTCGGCGCCGGTGGAGATCCCGGCAAAGCTGTTCTGGCTCGAGCCCAAGCCGCTGCTCGAGTGCGAGTGCGCGCAGGCGGCCGGCGACCGCGCGCGCGCGACGGACAGCTGCGGCGCCGCGCTCGCGCTGCTCGAGGGGCAGGTCCGCCAGCGCCCGGCGGACCCGCGCGCCGAGGTCGGGCTCGCCAAGGCCTACGCGCTGCTCGGCCGTCGCGAGGATGCGGCCCGGGCGGCGGCGAAGGCGGTCTCGCTCTGCCCGGTGGCGCAGGACGCCTACGAGGGCGCGTTCTACCTGCTCGAGCAGGCGGCGGTGGCGGCGCGCGTCGGCGATGCCGCGACCGCGCTCGCGAACCTCGACCAGCTGTTGGCGATGCCCGGCTTCGTCTCGGTCAACTGGCTGCGGCTCGACCCCCAGTTCGACCCGCTGCGCAAGGACCCGCGGTTCCAGGCGCTCCTCGCGCGCTGGTCGAAGGGCGGCCGGGGCTGAGGCGTCGGCTCGGGTTTTCCGTCGGGGTAGGCAGCGGGAGCGGCGGGCAGGCCGGCCAGGGCGACGAGACCGTCCACCGCAACAGCGCCGCGGGTCGTCCGGGCTAGAGCTCGAGGGCGGTGATCGTGCCGAGCAGCCGCTCGAGGCGGGCGCGGACCTCGTTGCGCTCGCGCTCCAGCTCCGCCACCCGCGCCGACAGCTCGGCGTGCGCCTGGCCGCTCGATGCGAGGCGGCGGTTCTCCTTCTCGAGCTCGGCGACCCTGTCCCGCAGCGCCTGGTGCGCGGCGATCAGCTGCTCGACCCGTTCCTCCAGCGCGGCAAACACGTCCATGCGGTCCCCCTACTGGAAGCTCACGGCCAACCGGTGCGCGAGCGCGTCCATCAGCGCGAAGTGCGCGGCGTTGACCTCGTCCTGCGTCAGCGAGCGGTCGGGATGGCGGTAGACCAGGCGCACCGTGGTCTTCACCTCGTTCGCGCCGACCCCCTCGCCGCGGTAGCGCACCAGCGGCGAGACCGACTCGAGCCACTCCGGGCCGGCCGCGCGCAGCGCCGCGAGCAGCTCGGCGTACGGCAGGTCGATCGGGTGGCGCAGCGTGAGGTCGGCGCTGACCGCCGGGAAGCGCGGCAGGGGTGCGTAGGCGAGGCGCCCGCGGTCGGCTGCCGCGGCGAGGTCGAGCTCCGCGACCCACAGCGGCGCCGGCACGTCGAGCGCGGCCGCGAGCGCGTCGGCGAGGCGGCCGGCGACGCCGACCACGGCGCCGCCGACGACGATCTCCGCACCCTCGCCGGCCGCCAGCAACGGCCCCGCCGCGGGGCGCCACGAGGCGCCGTCCAGGCCGAGCTGGCTCAGGACGGCCTCGACCAGCCCCTTGAGGTCGAGGAAGTCGGCGGCGCGGCCGGCGTCCCACGCCCCCACGCTCCCGGCCAGCACCAGCGCGACGCGCTCCTCTTCGCGAACGCCCTCGGCGCGCTCGAAGTAGACGCGTCCGACCTCGCCGATCAGCACCCGCTCGGCGCCGCGCCGCAGGTTCCCGGCTGCCGCGTCCACCAGTCCGGCGAGCAGCGAGCGACGCATCACGGCGAGGCGCGCGGAGAGCGGGTTGGCGACCTCGACGACGCCCCCGCGCGACGCCAGCGGTGAGGCGGCGAGCGCGGCGTCGAGCTCCTTCGCCACGAAGCTGAACGTGATCGCCTCCGCGGCGCCGGCCGCGACCAGCGCCTCGCGCGCCCGCTCGGTGAGCGGCCACGCGCCCAGCCGCCGGCCCGGCCCGGAGCGCAGCGGCGGCAGCTCCGCGGGGATGCGGTCGTAGCCGAAGTGGCGCAGCACCTCCTCGTAGACGTCCTCGGCGAGCTCGAGGTCGACGCGGTGCGACGGCACGGTGCAGGTCACGAGGTCGCCGTCACCGCGCGGCGCGAGCTCGAGCGCGGCGAGCACGCGGACCGCGAACTCGCGCGGGATCGCGCAGCCCGCGAACGCGTCGAGGCGGCGCAGCGAGAACGCGATCGCGCGCGGCGTCCGGACCTCCGGCGCCGAGTCGAGCGCACCGGCGGCCACCTCGCCTCCGGCCAGCCGCGCGATCAGCGCCGCGGCGAGGTCGACGGCGGCGCGCGCCATCTCGCGGTCCGCGCCGCGCTCGAAGCGGTGCGACGCCTCGGTCGCGAGGCCGAGCCGGCGCGCGGTGCGGCGGACGACGCGCGGGTCGAAGTACGCCGACTCGACCAGCACCTCGCGCGTGGAGGGCGAGATCTCGCTCTCGGCGCCGCCCATCACGCCGGCGACGCCGATCGGGCGGCGGGCGTCGGCGATCACTAGGTCGTCCGCGGCGAGCGTCCGCGCCACGCCGTCCAGCGTGGTCAGCACCTCGCCCGCGCGGGCGCGCCGGACGCGGATCTCGCGCCCGGCGACGGCGGCGAGGTCGAAGGCGTGGAGCGGGTGCCCGACGTCGAGCAGGACGTAGTTGGTGGCGTCGACGACGTTGTTGATCGGGCGGATGCCGCAGCGCTCGAGCCGCTCCGCGAGCCACGCCGGGGAGGGGCCGATGCGCACGCCGCGCACCACCCGGGCGCAGTAGCGGGGACAGCCGTGCGGGTCCTCGACCACCACCGCGGCGAGCTCGCGCACCGGCGTCGGACCCTCGGCCAGCTCGGCCCGCAGCGGCTTGAGCGCGCCGCATCCGGCGGCGGCCGCCTCGCGCGCCAGGCCGCGGTGGTTCATCGCGTCCGGGCGGTTGGCGGTGACGTCGACGTCCCACACCTCGTCGTCTCCCGCCCCCTCGCGCAGCTCGACGTTCATGCCGCAGGCGGTGAGGCGCTCGGCAAGCGCGCCGGCGGGCGCCGGCGCGTCGAGGTGCTCGCGCACCCAAGCAAGCGAGAACCTCATCGCCCCGCCCCCTCGAACTGGCGCAGCAGCCGTTCATCGCCCGAGAACAGGAGGCGCAGGTCGGTGAAGCCGTACTTCAGCACCGCGACGCGGTCGAGCCCCATGCCGAAGGCGAAGCCGGTGTAGCGCTGCGGGTCGAGCTTGCACGCCGAGAGCACGCGCGGGTCGACCATCCCGGCGCCGAGGATCTCCATCCAGCCCGAGCCAGAGCACATTGCGCACCCCTTGCCGCGGCACAGCACGCAGGTGATGTCGACCTCGGCGGACGGCTCGGTGAAGGGGAAGAAGCTGGGCCGGAAGCGCACCGCCAGCGTGGGGTCGAAGAGCACGTGGAGGAACGCCTCGAGCGTCGCCTTGAGGTGGCCGAACGTGATCCCCTCGTCGACCGCCAGGCCCTCGATCTGGTGGAACATCGGAGAGTGGCGGAGGTCCGAGTCGCAGCGGTAGACGCGGCCGGGGATGACGACGCGGATCGGCGGCGCGGTCGTCTCCATCGTGCGGATCTGCACCGGCGAGGTGTGCGTGCGCAGCAGTAGGCCGTCCTTCAAGAAGAACGTGTCCTGGCTGTCGCGGGCGGGGTGGTCGGGAGGGAAGTTGAGCGCGCCGAAGTTGTGCCAGTCGTCCTCGACCTCCGGCCCGTCGGCGACCGAGTAGCCCATGCGGAGGAAGATCTCCTCCATCTCGCGCCGCACCAGCGTGACGGGGTGGAACGCGCCGAGCGCCGGCCGGCGGCCGGGCAGCGTCACGTCGACCGCCTCGCGCCGGTGCGCCGAGGCCTCGGCCGCCTCCTGCGCCGCGGCGAGCCGCTCCTCGACCAGGCGCTTGAGCTCGTTGAGCGCCTTGCCGTAGGCCGGCTTCTCCTCGCGCGGCAGCGACTTGAGGCGCTCCTCGAGCTCGCGGAGCAGGCCGGAGCGGCGGCCCGCGAAGCGGACGCGGACCGCCTCCACCTGCGCCGCGTCGGCGCCGGCCGCGGCGAGCGCGGCGTCGAACGACTCCCGCGCCCGGGAGAGGGCGTCGACGGCCATCAGGCGGCCGACTTGGCGGACAAGCCCTTCTTGGCGAGCTTGACCAGCTCCCCGAATCCGGAGATGTCGCGGACGGCGAGGTCGGCGAGCTCCTTGCGGTCGAGGCCACAGCCCGCGGCCTTGAGCCCGGCGATCAGCTGCGAGTAGGAGATCTCGAACTGCCGCGCCGCCGCGTTGATGCGGACGATCCACAGCCCGCGCATGGCGCGCTTGCGCTGCCGCCGGTCGCGGTAGGCGAACGCGAGCGAGCGCTCGACCTGCAGCTTCGCCATGCGGTAAGCGTTGTGCTTGGTGAGGTAGTAGCCCTTGGCCAGCTTCAGCACCCGCTTGCGGCGGGCGATCCGGTTGTGTCCTCGCTTGACGCGCATCGCTCCCTCCTACTTGGCGTACGGGAGCATTCGCTCCACGTTCTTGGCGTCGGCGGAGGTGACGATCGTCTCCCCGCCGAGGTGGCGCTTCCGCTTCGCCGACTTCGTGGTCAGGATATGGCGGTGGTATGCCTGGCTGCGCTTGAACTTCCCGCTGCCGGTCTTCTTGAACCGCTTCGCCGCCGCACGCAACGTCTTGATCTTCGGCATCAACTCCTCCTCAATTCGTAGCCGTGGAACGCGCGCTCCGCGCGCGCTGCCGGCGTGGAGCGCCGGCGCCACAGAGTCTCGTTGCAAGAGAAAGGCCGGAGGTCACGACGCCTCCGGCCAGGGGTTCAGGTCCCGGGTCTTGACCGCGGTGGTGAGCGCGGCGGCGATCTCCGCCGCGCCGCGCGCGCCGAGGTCGCCGCGGTGGCGCACCCGCACGCTCGCGCCGCCGGCGTCGGCCTCGCGCTGCCCGATGATCAGCAGCACCGGGATCTTGGCGAGCTCGCCGTCGCGGATCTTCGCGCCGAGCTTCTCGGAGCGCTCGTCGACCTCGACGCGCAGCTCGGCCTCGAGCAGCGTGGCGCGGAGCGCGCGCGCCGCGTCGAGGAAGCGGTCGGAGACCGGCAGCACCCGCGCCTGCTCCGGCGCGAGCCAGAGCGGCAGGTCGCCGGCGAAGTGCTCGACCATCACGCCGAAGAAGCGCTCGATCGAGCCGAGCACGGCGCGGTGGATCATCACGGGCCGCTGCTCGCTGCCGTCCTCCGCCGCGTAGGCGAGCTCGAAGCGCGCCGGCAGCGTGAAGTCGAGCTGGATCGTGCCGAGCTGCCACTCGCGGCCGATCGCGTCGTGGACGACGAAGTCGATCTTGGGGCCGTAGAACGCGCCCTCGCCCGGGTTGGCGACGAAGGCGACGCCGCGCGCCTTCAGGCTCGCCTCGAGCGTGGCCTCGGCCTGCTCCCACAGCTTCGGGTCGCCGATCGCCTTCTCCGGCTTGGTCGAGAAGTAGATCACCGGCTCCTGGAAGCCGAAGAGGCCGTAGACGCGGAACATCATGTCGAAGAGGGCGTCGATCTCCGCGCCGATCTGCCCGGGGGTGCAGAAGATGTGCCCGTCGTCCTGGGAGAACGTGCGCACCCGCGTCAGCCCCTGCACCACGCCCGAGCGCTCGTAGCGGTGGAGGCGGCCGAAGTCGGCGAGGCGCAGCGGCAGCTCGCGGTAGGAATGGGCGCGCGAGCCGTAGATCAGGCAGTGCGAGGGGCAGTTCATCGGCTTCATCGAGAACTCGCGCCCCTCGACGTCAGAGAAGAACATGTTCTCGCGGTACGCCTCGTAGTGCCCGGAGCGCTTCCACAGCTCGACGTCGAAGAGCTGCGGCGTCACCACCTCCTGGTAGCCGTACTCGCGGTACAGCTCGCGCATCAGCCCGACCAGCTGGTTGTAGACGATCGCGCCGCGCGGGTGGAAGAACGGCGAGGCCGGGGCGAGCGGCGAGAACGAGAAGAGGTCGAGGTCCTTGCCGATGCGGCGGTGGTCGCGGCGGCGCGCCTCCTCGAGCTTGGCGAAGTAGGCGTCGAGCTCTTCCTTGCTCGCGAACGCCGTGCCGTAGATGCGCTGCAGCATCTCGTTGCGCTCGTCGCCCTTGAAGTAGGCGCCGGAGGCCTCGAGCAGCTTGAACGCGCCGATCTGGTCGGTGCGCTGCACGTGCGGGCCGCGGCACAGGTCGACGAACTCGCCGTGGCGGAACACCGTGATCGGCTCGCCCGCGGGGATGTCGGCGAGGCGCACCAGCTTGATCTCCTCGCCGCGCTTGGCGAACAGCTCGCGCGCCTCCTCGCGGCTCACCACCTGGCGCGAGAACGCGTGCTTGCCCTTGATGATCCGCGCCATCTCCTCCTCGATGCGGGAGAAGTCCTCGGGCGTGAAGCTGCGCGGGAAGCGGAAGTCGTACTGGAACTTCTCGGAGTGGTCCTGGCGCCCGGCGTCGATGATGGTGCCGGGGAAGAGGCGCTCGACCGCGTCGGCGAGCACGTGCTCGGCGGAGTGGCGGATGACGACGCCGGCCTCCGGGTCGCGGGCGGTGAGCAGGCGGAACCGTCCGGAGCGCGCGATCGGCGCGCGCAGGTCGACGATCCGGCCGTCGAGCTCGCCGGCGACCGCGGCCGCGGCCAGGCGCTCCCCGATCGACCGCGCCACCTCGAGCGGTGTCGCGCCCGCCGGGAACTCCTTCCGGCTGCCGTCCGGCAACGTCAACGTGATCTTCTCCGCGCTCATGCTCGCTTCCTATCCGTCCTGCCCCTGCCGGTCGCCCCGGCCGGCTCCTCGACCCGCGCCCGCCGCGCGGGCGCCCGGGAGCGGAGGCGCCGGCGCAGAAACGAAAAATGCCGTCCTCCGCAACTCGGGGACGGCACATCGGATGCGATGGTAGGCGCGTGCGGGCTCGAACCGCAGACCTCATCCGTGTGAGGGATGCGCTCTACCAACTGAGCTACGCGCCTTCGCTTCCTGCAGGCGGAGCCTCGAGCGAAGCTCAATGGTAGGCGCGAGCGGACTCGAACCGCTGACCTCTACCGTGTCAAGGTAGCGCTCTAACCAAGCTGAGCTACGCGCCTGCTCCGCGGGCTGCCGGCAGGGGTCCGGCGCAGGCGCTTCGCGCGCGGCCCTTTGACCCTGCCCTCGTCCCCAAGCGTGACTGCCAAAGAACTCGAAGCCCGGAAAAACCGGGACGCGTAGCCTATCCCAACCCCAGCGCCACCGTCAAGCCGGCATCGCGGCGTCTCGGCTCCCGGCGGCGGCGCGGCGTGGGCGGCGGCGACGGCTCACTTGGCGGTGCGGAAGGTGAAGCTCACCGGCGATTCCGTCTCGTTGCCGGAGGCGTCCTCGACCGCGCCCTTGGCGAGCGTGACGTGGAACGTGTCGCCCGGCGTGAGGTCCGCCCGCGGCTCCCAAACCACCCACCAGTTCTCGGCGTCCGCGATCACCTGGCCGGGGACGATGCCGCTCGCCTCGCCGAGGACCGTGATCGCGGCCGGGTCGAGCGACTGCGGGCGCAGCGGCTCCGAGAGCGCGAAGATGACGCGCGGGCGGCGCGCCGCGACGAGCGCGCCCGAGGCCGGGAAGTGCGAGGTGACGACCGGCGGCAAGGCGTGTGAGACCTCCGCCCAGTCGGGCGTCGCGGCGAGGTCGATCGTGAGGTAGAAGACCGCGTCGAGGAGCTCCGGCGGGGGCGGCGGCGGCAACGGCAGGTCGTGGTCCTTGAGGTACTTCGATGCCACCACCGCGACCGCCACGACGGTCACCGCGCCGGCCACGATGAGCGCCGTCGGGACGTGGCTCAACACCGCCCGGACGTCGGTGATCCGGCCCTCCTTGACCTTGACGTCGGTGGGAGCGGCGTCGATCCGCCCGACGTTGCCGGCGTCGTCGAGGCGGGCCGGGAAGCGGATGCGATAGGCGCCCGGCGGCAGCCCGGTCACCGTCCACGCCGGGTTGAGCGAGCGGAACACCGGGATCCACGCCCCGCCCTCGCTGCGCTCCAACTCGCCGAGCACGCCCGCCGGCCCGGGCCGCGCCGCCTTGCGCGCGCCGTCGTCCGGGAACACCTCGACCGCCACGCCGCCGCCGGGACCGCTTGCGGCCCTCGCGTC
>DATIYW010000190.1:0-3103 GCA_035517415.1 Thermoanaerobaculaceae bacterium | reverse complement strand
CATGAGCGCGGCGCGCTCGGAGGCGACGGCGAACACCTCGTCGTTCTGGAAATAGTGGCAGGGGCGGATGCCGGCGGGGTCGCGCACCACGAAGGCGTCGCCGTTGCCGATCAGGCCGGCGAGGGCGTAGCCGCCGTCGAGGTTGGCCGCCGCGCGGGTGATGACGCGGGCGATGTCGAGGTCCTCGCTGATCCGGCGCGAGACCTCGGTGCCGGGCAGGCCGCGGGTGCGCATGAGCCGGTAGAGGTCCTCGTGTTCCTCGTCGAGGAAGAAGCCGATCTTCTCCAGCACCGCCTGGGTGTCGGTGGCGAAGATCGGGTGCTGGCCCATGGCGATGAGGCTGGCGTTCAACTCGACCGTGTTGGTCATGTTGAAATTGCCCGCGAGCATCACGTTGCGGGTCGGCCAGGGGCTGCGGCGGAAGTACGGGTGGCAGGCGCTGAGGCTGTAGCCGCCGGAGGTGCCGTAGCGCAGGTGGCCGAGCAGGAGCTCGCCGCCGAAGTCGAAATGGCGCTTCACGGTCTCGGCGAACTCCGGGTGGATCGTGCCGCCGGCGACCTGGTCCTCGTACTGGTCGAGCAGTTCCTTGAAAATCCGGTCGAGCGGGTTCGCCTTGATGTTGCGCTCGCGGAACATGAACGGCTCGCCCGCCGGCACGTCGAGCTTCACGCAGGCCACGCCCGCGCCGTCCTGGCCGCGGTTGTGCTGCTTTTCCATCAGCAGGAAGAGCTTGAAGAAGCCCCACAGCGGCGTGCCGTACTTCTCCTGGTAGTAGGCCAGCGGCTTGAGCAGCCGGACCACCGCCAGTCCGCATTCGTGTTGGACGGCGTCGCTCATGGCGCGGAAGTGGCGAGTAGTGAGAAGCGAGCAGCGAGTAGGGTTATAGAACGCACGAGAACGGAGCAGCCGGGCAAACGTCCGCCATGCCCGCTACGCGCTGCTCGCTGCTCGCTGCTCATGATCATGCCTCCAGACCGGGTCGCCGCATGGTCTCCTCTATAGCCGTTTCCCAGGCGTGACGCAATCCGGCGACCTCCCAAGTGATGGTCGCCCCGCCCACCCCGTCCAAGGTCAGCTCCGGGCCTTCGGTCACCTCGCCGATCTCGGCGGCGGGCACCCCGGCGCGGCGCGCCGCCGCCACGACCGCCGGCGCGTCGTTCGGCAGCGCCGCCACGATCGCGCGGCCCTGGCTCTCGCCAAACAGCAGCGCGTCGGTCCGCCGGACCAGGGGAATCGCCGGGCGCGAGCCGCCCCGGCCGGCCTTCCCGGCCAGGTTCAGCCGCGCCCCGCGGGTGTCGTCGGGCGCGAACAGCATCTCCGCCACCGCGCAGAGCAGGCCGCCCTCGGAGAGGTCGTGCGCCGCGGCGACGCGCCCGGCGCGGATCTGGGCGCGGATCAGGTCGTGCAGTTTCTGCTCCGCGGCGAGGTCGACGGCCGGCGCGTCGCCGGTCTTCAGCCCGTGGATCACGCCGAGGTACTGGCTGCCGCCCAGGTCGTCCGGCGCGCCGCCGAGCAGGATCAGCTTCTCGTGCCGGCCCGCCACCCACTGGCGGGTGACGTAGCGCGCAGCCTCGATCAGGCCCACCACCGACACCGTCGGCGTCGGGTCGATCGCGCCCTCCGGCGACTCGTTGTAGAGCGAGACGTTGCCGCCGACCACCGGCACGTCGAAGAACCGGCAGGCGTCGGCCAGGCCGCGCACGCACTCGCGCAGCTGCCAGAAATTGTCCGGCTTGTAGGGATTGCCGAAGTTGAGGTTGTCCGTCATCGCCAGCGGCACCGCGCCGGCGCAGGCCAGGTTGCGGAGGCACTCGGCCATGGCGATCTGCGCCCCGCGGTAGGGATTGAGGTGGCAGTAGCGGCCGTTGCAGTCGTTCGCGATCGCGAGGTACTTCTCCCCCGCCCCGTCGAGGCGCACGCGCACCACGCCGGCGTCGCTGCCGGGCATGACGACGGTGCCGTGCCGCACCATGTGGTCGTACTGGCGGTAGACCCAGCGCTTCGAGGCGATGGTGGGATGCGACAGCAGCCGCGGCAGCGTGGCCTGCACGCCGGCCTCGTCGAGGTCGGGCAGGCCCGCCGGCGTCCACGCCCGCGTGGCGGCGAGGTGCGCCGGCTCGCGCGCCTCGCGCTCGTAGAGCGGCGCGCCGTCGGTGAGCGACTTCGCCGGGATGTCGGCCACCACCACGCCGTGGTGGCGGACGACCATGCGCCCGGTCTCGGTCACCTCGCCGACGCGGGACGCGTGCAGGTCCCACTTCTCGAAGATCGCCTCGATCTCGCGCTCGCGGCCGCGCTGCACGATCACGAGCATGCGCTCCTGCGACTCGGAGAGCATGATCTCGTAGGAGTTCATGCGCGTCTCGCGCTGCGGCACGCGGTCGAGCTCGATCTCGATGCCGGCGTCGCCGCGGCTGGCGGTCTCGCAGGTCGAGCAGGTCAGGCCGGCCGCGCCCATGTCCTGGATGCCGACGACGAGCCCGGGCACGTCCATCATCTCCAGGCAGGCCTCGATCAGGAGCTTCTCCATGAACGGGTCGCCCTTCTGCACGGCCGGGCGGTCCTCCGCGCTCTCCCCGGTCAGCTCGCGCGAGGCGAAGGAGGCGCCGCCGAGGCCGTCGCGCCCGGTCGCCGCGCCGACGTAGTAGACCGGGTTGCCGGCGCCGCTGGCCCGGCCGCGCTTGATCTGGTCGTGGCGCAGGATGCCGAGGCAGAGCGCGTTGACCAGCGGGTTGCCCTCGTAGCTGCGGTCGAAATAGACGTCGCCCGCCACCGTCGGCAACCCGAGGCAGTTGCCGTAGTGGGCGATGCCGGAGACGACGCCGCGGAAGAGCCGCTTCACGGTCTCGGACGAGAGCTCGCCGAACCGCAGCGAGTTGGTCAGCAGCACGGGGCGGGCGCCCATGGTGAAGATGTCGCGCACGATTCCGCCGACGCCGGTGGCGGCGCCCTCGAAGGGCTCGACCGCGCTCGGGTGGTTGTGCGACTCGATCTTGAACGCGACCGCCCAGCCGTGGCCGATGTCGATGATGCCGGCGTTCTCCTCGCCGGCCTTGACCAGCACGCGGCCGTAGCCGCCGGGCGCCGCGCGCTTCTCGGTCGG